>DASQLD010000388.1:0-15572 GCA_035630195.1 Bryobacteraceae bacterium | reverse complement strand
CTTCACGTTCGCGGGCGCCTGGGGCGGGTGGCTCGACCACCGGGAACGCGTCGCTCCACGGCGGAATTGTCGGAAGCTTCGCCACGAGTTCATCCGCCATGTTCGTGACGAGATCGTCGAATTCAAGGTACTTGGCCGATTGTCGAAATGCTTCGTCCGGGTAGTTGAGACGCGAAAAGTCTTTGCGGCACAGCGCCAACTGGGCGTGTGCATGGAAGTAGTCACCATCTGCGTACCGCACCGGGTACACGAGCCCGCTCGGCTCGGCGTCTGAAAACAGTCCGAGTTGCACTTCGCGTTCCCGAAAGCTGCACCACTCGGCCATGCACCACGCCGATCGGAAGTAGTCGGCCGACCAGATGGCGAGGAGGAGGCCTGAGCGCAGAATTTTTGCTTGAGCGCCGCTGGGACATTAACTCCGTCAGCCATATTCTCGTCGACGAATACCCGGACCGCCGCGGGGGCGCGCTCGTTGAGCCGGGCCTCAAGGCGTGGCCTGAGGTGGTTAAGCACCCACCCACCCACCCACAGTGGCCGTCCGGCGATAGGATATGAAGATATCGTGTTCGTAGCTCATGGTGGGAACCCAGACCGATGCATGGGGACTTATGGACCGTTATCTTATCGTAGTCAAGCTTTGGCCCCCACCGACGCGGCGAACACGACGAACGGACGCCGCTCGCTTTGGATGGCATTCGCCGTGACTGTTCGTTGGAGTCAGGACGGTCGCGTCGAGGGTACTGGCGTTGAGGTCACCGCGGTTCGGGTAAATGGGCAACTTAGACCAGCACGTGACGTCACCCGTGAGAGAAGGATCACCTCTGGAAAGACCTGTGTTCTCCGCATCATTGTAGTCTTCGGCGAGGCCATGGACAGCAATCCGGCGTCAGGACTGTGCGGTGCTGCTCTAAGACCGCCGACGCGGGCGAGGTGCAATTTATAATGGCCACTGGGTACAGCCGTGATCATCCCTACGCGCGCAAAAAGTGCGCTGACTCCGGCAGTTGATCGCAGGATCTAAGTGTGCACACACCCCTACTAGTTCATCTTCTCTTCCATCCGACCTCCGCGGCGGCGCGCTCGCTGGCTGCCCAACTGAATCGAGCCCTGAACGACGACCCTGCGGTGCCGGGGCTGCGGGTGCCAACCGTATTTGCCGCCGAAGATGGAAGCTGTCTTCCTCCGGTGTTGCATGATATCGAGGAGGCTGAGCGCAGCGTGGTCGTCGTCCTGGCTGATGACTACATGGCCGTCGAACCAGAGATCCCGCCTGGGCGTAAAACGTGGGCGTCATTCATCGGCGATATCTGGGAAGGCTTGCAGGGTTCGCCGCACCGATTCATTCCGATCCAGCTCTCCGAGCATGCGTGGCCGCTCGACTCGCGTCTCCGCGAGACCAGCTTCCTCCGTGCTCTTCAACAGACGGACGAGTCGCGTACCGCCTGGACGGCTCGAGCGCTCATCGTCGAACTGTGCCGGTATCTCGCTGGCGAGCAGCGTGGCGAACGGCTGCCTTTGCGGCTCTTCTTGAGCCACGCTAAGCAGGATGTGTCCGCTCCGCCGCAAGTCTTCACGGCAATCGTCGAGCACCTCCAAGCGACGCAGCCCGTGAAAGCCTGGATCGACAGCGCCGACATCGAAGGCGGATCGCGATTCTCGCAGGAAATCGAGAAGGGCGTGTTCGACTCGGCGCTGCTGGTACTCGCGACCAGAAATTACGGGACTCGGCCATGGTGCCGTAAAGAAGTGCTGCTCGCGAAACGCCATCAACGACCATTTGTCGTCATTGAAGCGCTCGAGGGGCTCGATCCCAGAAGCTTTCCGTACGCCGGAAATGTGCCGAGACTGCGTTGGTCCGACGGCTGCGCTGAACGGGCCGTGGATCTTGTCTTGAAGGAGAGCCTGCGCCATTTGCACGTACGGCTCCTGCTCAATCGACAAAAGCGCGAGGGCGACACCATCCTAACAGCTCCCCCGGAGTTGGCGACGGTAACTAGGCTTCCTCGAAATAGTGCGGTCCTCTATCCGGACCCACCGCTCGGAGACGAGGAGATAGATGAACTGGTGCCGCTCGGCCTCCTACTCGAAACCCCACTTCAGCGCGCAGCTGACGGCCGTCCGCTTAGGAAGGTGCCAATCGCGATTTCGATTTCGGAGAGCGGGGACTCAGAACGCTACGGTGTCACGTCCGCGCACCTGGAGGCGGCGTTATACGAGATTTCTCGGCAGTTGCTCGTTCGCGGCGCGTGTCTCGAATACGGTGGACACTTGGGTGCCGAAGGTTACACGACAGCGTTATTTGACATGGCAAACGAATATTCAGCGGCGAGCGGTCTGCCTCCGGCGGAACGAATCGTCAACGACGTGGGCTGGCCCTTGCCGCTGCTGACGCTTCCCGTCGCGACCAGGGCCAGATATCAGCACGTCGCAAAGTTCCGCCGAATCGCACGCCCTGAGGGCGTCGCGTCGCTAGAGCCAGAGACGTTCGTGGAAGAACCGACGTTCTTTCCACCAGACAGTCCGGTGCGACGGTACGCGTGGGCACGCGGGATGACCGCCATGCGGGAAGCGCAGGCCAAGACGGCTCGAGCTCGCGTGCTCCTAGGCGGCAAAGTGGGGCCGACGCTAACCATGACTACCGATGGACGGCGGGAGACCAGATGGTACTCCGGGCGAATCCCCGGAGTCGTCGAGGAGGCGCTCGTCAGCCTCAAAGCTGGTCAGGCGCTCTATCTCATGGGAGCCTTCGGCGGAGCGGCGCGGCTAGTGATCGACCTTCTCGAGGGGCGGCGAAGAGATGAATTCACCTGGGAGTTCCAAAAGGCAGCCCCTCACGCGGCGGAGATGCGAAGGCTGTACGACCAGCATGGACCTCAGTGGGAGAGCTACGAGGAGATGACATCTCGATTTTCCTCGGCGGGTGTATCGGAACTCGCGCGCCAAAATGGGCTGTCTGTTGACCAGAACCGCGAGTTGTTTCACTGTCGTGACGTTGTGCGACTTGTTGAACTCCTGCTCGAGGGACTCTCGAAACTGGGTGCCAGATCGGGGTAGGAGGCCCCACTTCACCGGACTCACACTCAGCCTTCAGGCTTTGTCGAAGGCAATTTCGGAGTTCGCGGCTATGTGAGAGAAAATGGCGCGCTGATATTGAGGACTACGGTCTCAGCGCGGTGGTGCCACGCATCTTAACTTCGGCACGTGCATCGAAGCGAAGCCGACATCTTGCGATTCGATATAGAAGGTTGCGCGAGACGGGCTCGCGGCGCTGACTCTCCACGCGGGTCGGATCAGCCTCGAAGGCGCGCGAACACGCCCGCAGGATGGATGTTCTGCAGTACTGGATGTCTTGGCTCTTAGTCCTTTTGCCGTGGCCGCGTCGTTGCCCCCGGAAACCGCCCTGCGTCAGCAGACAATACCGTTCCTCTCGATCGAACCGCACGCCGTCCAGTGCCGGTAATACCCCGGTCCACACAAGCCTCCTCCGACCACTAGTACAGGAACTAAGCGGTGTCAGTCTATGCCCAATACAATCGTTGACCGCCTCGGCCGGCGCGCCGGCGCAGTAGCCCAACCCTCGATCTAACTGTCCAAATCCAAGTCGAGCCCGGCCAGCTCCACGCGTTCTTCTTGGCTCAGCTCGCGCGCGACTAATGCTCCCACAATGCGCCGGGCCGACGCAGGGTCGACAGGCCACCGCCAAGAGCGACCATCGGCATCGATCAGTAACAACCAACCATCGCGCGGAGAAAACTCAAGCACCCGGCCTGGAGGCAGGCGCGTCGAGAGCTTGGCTCGCAGCCGCATGTCCCAGATGGCGACCGCACCGTACTCGTTCCAGGCCAACTGGCTTCCATCAGGAGCGAGCACGGCACCCCCGTACTTTTTGATGCGGTACAACTCATGGCCGAGGATGCCTTCGTGCCGAAGCACGAGCTCTGTGTTCCCGTGTGCAACGCCCCACAATCGAGACGATGACGTGGCGGCGGTGTTAATAGAGAGCACCTCCTCGAAGTCTTCGAAACGTCCGAGGAATTGCACTGTCTTTTGAGCCAAGCTCCAATACTGGAGAGAGTTGGGACGGGCGATGAGGAGACTGTCCGAATCCACCCATGCGATTCCTATTATCCTGTCTGGACCCGCAACAACGACCTCGATCTCTCCCGTGGTCACATCGCAGATAACAAGCAAGTCCTGATAGTCGTCCAAGCCATTATGGGCACCGAGGTGCAAAGCAAACGTTTGTCTGGACGGGTGGAAGCATATCTTCCACGTGTGGATGTGAAACGGCTTCGCGGACGGGGGTGGCCAATCTGCGAACTTTGCGAAACACAGAAACTCTTCGCGCCGATCGAGGTCATACATCCGCACCTTTCCATCGTCGACAACCACCGCCAAGACGTCGTCGTTCGGCGCAAAAGCTAGCGCGCGCGGTTGGGCGTCTCCGCATTCCAGAGGTGCTCCGCGCCTTTCTAGCTTATCGCCATCCCATAGCACCACACTGTGTTCAGCGATGCTCGCCAGCCATTGGCCTTTCCAGGAGTACACTGGCGAGGTCAAGACAGGAGAGGGACGAAGGTCCCAACGAGTCACCACGCCGTCCCGGTGAACGAGGACTAGTTCGTGCTGCCCGTTCGACGCCGAGGGAGCGGCGGCCAGTCCACCATGCGCGCGAATCGGGCCCACGAGCGTCTGCTGTCCATCCATGTCGATGACAGCGAACGTGCCGGAGGCGTCAGCGACGGCCAGTACTGACGAGTGACCACCGAAGGTTAGGTGGGTTACCTCGCTCGTCAGCGGCGAGACATGCAAATCGGGGCCTTCGGCCTGCAAGGTGTTCCACACCGCGATAATACCGGCACCCACAGCAGCGAGCGCGCCTTCGGGGCTGACGGCAAGGTTCGCATAGGCTCGAATCCCCGTGAACAGCGTGCGAACTGTCGCCTCACCGTTTACGGGAACCAGCAGCAGCTTCTTTTTTAGGCAAGCCACAATGCAGACGTCGCCGTCCTCGTCGAAGACGATAGCGGGCCTCCTGCAAGTGGCCTCCAGATCTCGCTCGCTCACAGTTTCGCCGCTCGTCGCGTCTCGAAACACCAAACGACCGCCGCCTTCGCGGGATTGCCAGGTTGCAACGTGCTTTCCATCCCTCGAGAACACCAGGCGAGCGTCGGAACCGACCCGCGCATTGGTCCGCCAGAGTTGATCAAGGTTTGGCAGTGAGAGCGAGAGCAGAGCGTCATCGGTGAGCACGACGAGCCTTGCTGTTTCGGGAATGAAGCCGAACTCGGCCACGCCCCGTACTTCGCCCAAGCTCACCACGGGATCGAGGTCGATGCGGAACAGTCGCAGGGAGCGTTCCCCGAGGCTCGCTGCGAAGCGCTGATCGCTGTTCAGCGCGAGTTGCCACTCATCGAACCCGTACAAGAAGCGAAGCTCTGCAATCTTGCGCTCGCTGTCATCGGTTAGGTTGCGGATCAGGAGTTGGCCGTCGTGTCGCAGGAGGAGAATGAGGTCTCCTTGCGCCGAGACTGTCGCTCTGTACACTTGTGGTCCAGCGCGGGTGAAGCCTCCATCTTCCGTCTCTACGAGCGGGCGTAGTGTGTCCGGGCCCGAGCGCGGCGCTCGGTGGACCCCAGAGAGGCGTCCGCCGTACTGATGCGCGACCTCCAACAGCGCTCCCGCGCTGTCGCTGCTCGGCCATGCCGCATAGGCGGTGATCGCGGAGATTCCCGCCCCGTCGCTATCCGTGAACCGTCTGGCTCGCGCCTTCACCACGAGTTCGCTCGACGTGCGTTGGCGTGCCTCGCTTTGCCAACGATCATGAACTTGGGTAAGTGGCATCGCCCAAACCTGTGCGGCAATGCGATGCGACTCTGAAATCACACGTCGCCGCCAAGCATCGAGCGCTTCGCCTTCGATCCGCCTCAGGTCCCCGCCCAACTCGTGATCGGAAAACCAAGACGCGAACACGCGACTCGGGAGTTCGTCCAGTGCTAACCCGATCATTTGCGCCTTCGGGTGCTCTTCGGCAAACCATGCCAGCTCCCGTTCGACCCATTTGCTTTCTGCCGCCGCACGTGAACAGAAGACGACCAGCGACTGCGCCGAACGCAGCTTCAACCGAATCGCCTCCTCCACGTCACCGCCAAGTTCAAAATCTTCGACATCCGTACAGACGCGCAGTGAGTCGCCGGTTTCGGGATGCCGATGACTCTCCAGCGCGCGCTTCAAGTCATTCACGGGGTTCGTGCGCAAGTTCCCGATCAGACGAAACTCGTCTAGCCGCGCGTAACTCAGAAAAACGTCAAATCGAAACGGCATTCCAGGCTAGTTTCTTTGCGATGTTTCACGTACTTCATGCCAAGCCCCGTAAAGATCAACTCCACGACTTAGGAAAATTGGTTCTGATGAGGAGCTTCCTTGGTGTCAGTGCTTCGCGTGCCGCAGCTTTCTCCCGTCCACATCTACGCGGCTTGGAGTCTTCACAATCACTCCGATTCTTTACGATAGTGCCATGCTGAACTCACACAAACACACACGATTTGGGTCCGACCCGTATCCGCACTTAAATTTACTCTAAGGACCCCGGTTTTCAGCTCCTTTGTAATGAGGGACCGGTCAAAAACTGCAGGGCCGTGTTGCACTCGGGAATGAGAGAGCACAATAAGGGCGTGTTTCGCTCCCGCGTTCAGCTGTGGTCAGACCGAAAAAGTGTCCAAGGAATGCAGCCTGCCAGGCGAGGTCGTCCTCCGGTAACCGCGCCTGACCTTGCCCTTTGCAGAACATGTTCATCGTTCGGATTTCTGGATCGTACGGCGCGCCGAGTGAAAGGCCCGGAATCTGGGAGTCGCTCGGACCAGGCTCTAGATATCGCCGTTGTCCTGCTCCACGATGTTGTTCCGGTATCGCACGGGCTGGCTTTGGACAACGCCAGCCGAGCTCGCCGGACCGCTTCCTGGACACGTGCAGCAAATGTTGTGTGGGTAACGCGCCCGTTCAACTTAAGCTCAGGACCGATGTCGCAGTTGATGCTCTGCAACAATCTGAATGCGACGCGACAATGCGCTCCATGCCTCCGTGACTCGCCGGCGGACGAAGTTCGCACCGACTTCAGAGCCAGCCACGCGTACACGTGTCGATGATCCCACCACGCGGGTCGCACGGCAGCTCGGAATGGCGTCTAGGCGACGTCCCGCGACCACTGCGCGGTGGCAGCATGACCGCATGACTCGGCCGGTCACGGTCTCGCATTTGCACGCGGAATCGTGAAGAGATCAGGGCTGTCGGGCTGGCGATGCGGGGGGTTCCAGCCGGCTTTCACAGGTCCTGTGATAAGGCGTCGCGTCACCGGCGTATCGCCGCCACTCGTCACGCGTAAGGTTCCGCGTCACACTCCGGCAAACCTGTTGCAGCAACTCTCGGGGATGGATCGGGTACCGCGCAGACACTGGCTCTTTCTCCCCCGGCCCGTCGTATATCACATCCATGGTGCGGCCATCGGGCGAGAACCGCACCAGCCGGCCTTCCCCCGGCAGAGGATAGCGCTTCACCTCGCGGAGATCGCTCGCATCACGAACCTGCACCTCCCGTCCTCCCACAGTCGCGAATAGCCGACCATGAGGAGCGAAGGCACCTGCTTGGACGTTTTGGTGAGGGATCTCGCGGCGCGTGTAGCCACGGCTTTCCGTCAGGAACGCCCTGCCTTCGTCGTTCACTTCCAACTGCCAGAGACCATCATGGCTGCCCACAAAAACCTCAATGGCCTGCAAGTCGAACATAGCCTCCTGGTCCACCCGATTGCCGTCCGAAACAGCAACCCGGCTAACATCTTTACACGGGACGAATGCATCGCGGCCGCCTTTCGTAAATTGGCGGGTTCCGCCATCCGGCTCGCAAGGACTCCTCCAAACTTCAAACGGATGCCGCACCGGAGTGAGCTTCGCCGTCCGTGTGTCTGCTGTCGCCAGCCAACGCCCATCCGGACTCAGGGCGGCTTCGCCCGCGCCGCGATGAAAGATCCGCATCCACACTCGCTTGTCCTCTACGCCGCGCAACTGGAACTCGCGTCCGAGCGCCACGGCGAGCCACCCGCCAGGGCCGATCGCAAATCCTGTTTCCCCCTCTTCTTTCATCAACTCTTTTCCGTTCGAAGTGGCGAGTACCTCAGTCGACCAAGGGCCGCGGCTGGTGGCAAAGCCACAAACCAACCAGTCGCCATCGGCGCGAAACCCCAAAAATCGCGGCAACGCCAGGCCCGACGACCCGCATTGCCCGACCACCTTCTCTCCGTCGCTCGCGTCCACCACAGTCACCTCAGTTTCGCCGAACGCGGCAAAACGGCCGTCCGGGCTGAGTGCGACGCTCGGAAACGTACCACCGGCATCTGGCGATGTCCATATTGCCTTGAGTTCACCGATCTTCAAATCGAACAACGTCGCATACCCACCGCCGGCCACGAGCACCCGATGGGCCGCAAACGCCATCTGTGTTGCCCTGCCTGTCCGTAGCTTGCGCGCCCACCGGATCGCCCCCGTCATCGCATCGATCCCGCCCACCACCTCCCCGGCCGCCACTAACACCTCGCCCTCCCGGCCAAACAGCACTTGCTCCGCGGAACTGCCCTGCCGAGTCTCCTTCAGCAATGCCCCATCCTTCATGCGCAGCACGCGCATCGTGCCGTCCTCATCCAGCGCCACCACGCTCTCGCTGTCGCCCCGGATGTCCACTGAAATGAGCTTGCGGGCAAAGACGCTCCGCCAGCGCTCCCGGCGAGTCGCAACGTCCCAGGCGAACAGGCCGGTGCCGGAGCGAATCAGCAGCGTCTCGCTGTCCGGCGCGAATATCAGCTGCCCAACGCGAAAGCCAATCGGAATCTCGAACTGTTCCGCCGGAAGTGCCAACCATGCCGCTCGCAACGCCAATTCGTTCTCGAACCCCGGCTTCCGCTTGAGGGATTCGGCCGCCAGCAACACGCGGCTCTCCGCATCCGAAAGGTCAGGATCCAGGAAATCGCTCCTCAACGCGAGCAGTCCAGACAACGCGGCATCGCGCTCTTGCTTCGCGATGGCCTCCTGCCTTTTAGCTTCAGTTGCATTCGCAGTCGCCATTTGCGCGTTGTTGTACGCGATCTCTTTCTGGCGATTCGCCTCCGCTGCTTGTCCGTCGGCTCTGTCCTTCTCGGAAAGGGCATTATCCCGCTCCCGCATTGCCTCGCCGCGTTGCCACCAGCCGAACGCCGCCAACGCGGCGAGGAATCCAAACAAGACCACCGCCACCCAACGCAAGTTCGCATTCGCCCGGCGATGGCGGAAATGCCTTTTGAGACCCTCCAGTACCTCGGCCGAAGGCCGAGTCGCACCCGCCACTTCCTCCAATCCGAGCGGATTGTCTTGTTGCAGCAGGGTTAACGGATCTGACTCACCCGCAATGTCCAACCACCACTCCGAACCGCGCCCGATCTGCAACGGGATCACTGGCCGGCCGAGTTCGGAAAATATACGCAACTCCTGGGCAACCCAGTTCGACTTCCGCACACCCGGCGTCACCAGCAGAATCAAAACTTTCGTGCGGTCCAGGGCCCGGCGAATTCCCTTCGGAAGCGGCATCCCCGGTACGGCATCTTCATCGTCGCGAAAGCAGCGGTAGTCCTCGCCGCGCAGCGCGGTCTGCAGCGCGCGGGCGTACTCGATCGCGTCCTCTCGACGATACGAAATGAAGAAATCGTATCCGACGAGGAGTGACCAGTTCACATTCATCAGGGACTATTCTGCCATCGCTCCCGTCGACTGCTCCATGCACTCACGAGAAAAACTCTGCGGTTGCTTTGCTGGGACATTTCACCTGCGCGATTCCCGATGGCTTCGCACCAACTCGTTACTGCTCGGCCGATCATTTCAGCACCATTGTCAACCCGGATTTCCTCCGGCATTTCCCACGTTCTTTGACGAGCCGTGTTAGTTCGCGCCGAATACGCAGGCCTGAGATCGAGGTATCCGCTACGCAGGCCAGCGCTTCACGGCTCCATGTATCTTCGACCGTGAGAATGCGCAGCATGCGGCCGTCCGACAGTGCGTCCTGCACAAAGTCCATAGCCCATCGCTGGTTCACACGCGTTGCCAACTCCAGCGCCGAAGCCGGACGCCTTAAGCGTTTACGCCGGTGGCCCGTGACCAGCAATTGTTCTTGGCGGCAAATCCGATACACGGCCTTATGGTTCCAACCCTCTCGCTTCAGCATCGCCGTGATGCGTAAAATCGCTGTCGTTGCGGGCAGATTTCGCGTATGCGTTCTCGAACTTCCTGATCTTGCCGCGGCATAGGTTTGTACCACAGCACCGCTCGACTCAGTCCGGTAAGCCTGCATACGCGACGTTCTGATATCCCTTGTTGCTCCATCAGCTCCGTAGCCGCATGCCGTCGCGCTGCAGGCTTCACCAGTTTCGGGATGCCAGTTCCTTCAGCGCTACATTGTCCAGCGTCAGATCCGCCACCAGCCGCTTCAGCTTCGAGTTCTCCTGCTCCAGGTGCCTCAGCCGCTTGGCTTCGTTCACGTCCATGCCGCCGAACTTCGCCTTCCACAAGTAGAACGTCGCGGGCGAGATCCCGTGCTTCTGACACACATCAGCGGTCTTAAGCCCCGCCTCGTGCTCCTTCAGGATCCCGATTATCTGCTCTTCGCTGTACGGGCTCTTCTTCATACTGCCCCCTTTCGCAATGCTTTGCATTCGCGCCGTTTATTTAAACTACGCCGCTCTGGATCTTGGGGTAAAGGTCAACAGGAAGACCGATGGTGGAGTCGAAATGCGCCTCTTGTCCTCCGCTGTTTTACATCGGACAACGAGAACCGTGATTCGCATCTGGATTCCTCTACTTGGTTTTGTCGAATCCCGGCTCTGTGTCGAAAGCAAGCTGCATCAGCAATTTAGAGACTTCTTAAGCCCGACGCATTCGTACAAACTTTCGTTAGGTGCGCTGTAAGTGATTGAATATACAGGTGGCTCCCCGGCATGGACTCGAACCACGATTCACGGCTCCAAAGGCCGCTGTCCTACCATTAGACGACCGGGGAATAACGAAGCGGGCGCGTCAAGATTTAGTTTACAACGGACCTAAGGGCGAATTATCAAACTGGACTCGCCGGGGGGCGCCTGCTCGGGATTATCTATGTTGGATACGACTTGAATAGGGGCCCTCACGCGGTCGCAAGGGTGCGATCCATACAGTTGAGCATAGGCACGTGTGAATTCGGCGCCGAGAAAGAATATCTGCGCCGAATAATACACCCAAATCAGCACAACAACAAGCGATCCCGCTGCTCCATACGTAGATGCAATTCCCGCCGTTCCCAAGTAAATACCGATCAGGGTCTTGCCCAAACCGAATAATAGCGACGTCAGAAGGGCGCCGAGAATTACGTCTCGCCACTCAATATCAACATTTGGAACGAACTTGTACATCAAGGCAAACAATATTGCGATAACGACGTAAGTAATCAAAAAATCGAGCGTCTTAAATAGCCAAGGAGTCAGCGGTAAGGAACTGGCAACGCGATCGCCAATCGCCGAAAGCGCAGCGTTGACCGCAAGAGAGATTAGAAGCAGAAAACCGATACCCAGAACAAAGGCTGCGGCGACCGTACGATCCAATATCATCGACAGTATCGTGTTCAACCCCGATGTCTTCGATGGTGGGGCGCACCAAATTATGTTCAGCGCGTCGCGAAGTTCGGCTACGACGGTGCCGGCGCCATAGAACAGCGTCAGTAAACCGAATAATGTTGCCCACGTTCCGGTGGCGGGTCTATTGGCTCCTTTCAGAAGCGTCTGAACCGTTTCAGCCCCATCACGTCCGATTAAATCCTGAATCTGCCACACCAGATGGCCTTGGGCAGCTTCTCTACCAAAGGCAGCTCCTCCGATGGCAATAACGATGATTAGCAACGGCGCGAGCGATAACAATGTATAGAAAGCAACAGATGCGCTCAGCCTTGGAACATTGTGTTCCATCCAATTCGTGGTGGCCTCTCCAATAAGATTGGAGAGTTCCTTCCAACTCAGGAGCGCAATACGGCGCAATTTAACGCGAACACTGGGATCTACATCGATTCCGGGCGTAGAAAGCGGACCAGATCTCATACTTCACCGTTCGTTAGACGCGAATAAATAAGTTGCAGCAACGCTCAATATCGCAAAGCCTCACACCGGAGGTCAATGAAACCTTCCCTACGTTTTTGAGTCTCACTACCAGACTGCGGAACGCGCGAAAGCGCCCGACTGTGCAACTGGTTGGAAATTCTACGCCCTCTTATAGATACTGTCTCCGAGGGCCTAAAACATTGTTCGTGTGTCGGTAAACCCTCAGAAGGTGAGGTGTGTGTAGAAGGCCGGCAGGATGGAGTTGCCGATTTGATAAGGCGTTGCGGCTTCAATAGTTTTTTCCTCGGCGGGTTTGAAAGTTCTGCGCACGTGCTTGCCAATGGCAAGCGTTTGGATATGATCGGCGCAACTTGTCATGACACTTACGCCCGAGAAGATTATCACAGACTGAAGAGTGTTGGGATCAAGTCCGCCCGCGATGCGATCCGCTGGCACTTGATCGAACGCCGACCATATATATATGAGTGGTCGAGCGTGCTACCGATGGTCCGGGCTGCCCGCGAAACAGGAACTCAAATCATTTGGGATCTTTGCCACTACGGATGGCCGGACGATATCGACATATTTCGTCCGGAATTCGTTCATCGATTCTGCGCTTTCGCAAGAGCCTTCGCTGTTCTCATCTTCAATGAAACCGACGATACTCCGTATTTCGCGCCGATGAACGAAATATCTTTCGTCGCATGGGGTGGAGGCGATCACGGTTTTATCAACCCATTTGCAGTCAATCGCGGTCTCGAATTGAAGTGTCAGCTGGTACGCGCAACAATCGCGGCTATCGAGGCAATCCGCGATGTTGCCCCTCATGCGCGCTTTGTGCAAGTGGATCCGGTGATTAACGTTGTGACGGGGGAAACGGCCAGCGAAGCGCAGAAGAAGGTGGCAGCGGATTACACGTTGGCGCAGTTCGAAGCCCACGACATGATCGCGGGCCGAATATGGCCCCAACTTGGCGGCCGTCCGGATTATCTCGATATTCTCGGCGCCAACTACTATGTCCACAACCAGTGGGAGCTCGATGCTAAGTTTCTCGAACGCACGGACAGCCGTTACCGACCGCTGAGCGAACTGCTCGCCGACCTTTACCATCGCTACGAGCGACCTTTGTTTTTAGCCGAGACGGGAATCGAAGACGACCTTCGGCCCGAGTGGCTTTCTTACGTAGCGGGTGAGGTTATCGATGCGATCGACCAGGGAATTCCTATTGAGGGAATTTGTCTTTATCCAATCACGAATCATCCGGGGTGGGATGACGAACGTCACTGCCACAATGGATTGTGGGATTACTGTAACGAATCGGGCCATCGCGAAATCTATAAACCGCTGGCGGAAGAGCTTCGAATCCAGACAGTACGAATTGAGCAGGCGCTCAGTAGGGCTGAAGCCAGACGCTATCGGATACAAGCTCCGGCACATGATCTTCGTGAAGAGACTAGCGCCAGAGCCTCGCATTAAATTCGTTGGTGTTTAAGGAGGACGAGTCATGATTTTTGATAGAAAGAAGGGAATAATGCCCACAGATCTCGTGTGTCTCTCTCATCTCAGATGGGGATTCGTTTATCAACGACCACAACACCTCCTTAGCCGGTTCGCCAAAGACCAAAGAGTTTTTTTTATTGAAGAGCCCGTTACAGCGACTGGCGCTCCTCGGATGGAAGTGAACAAATGTTCGGAGAGCGGGGTGTACATCTGTGTGCCCCAAATGCCGGACGGTCTCGGTCGGGCCTCGCAGGATACAATTTTAAAACTCCTGCTGAACAATCTTCTCGCTGAGTGGCAGATCAAGGATTATTTGCTCTGGTATTACACTCCAATGGCGTTGTCCTTCTCAGCCCATCTGCGGCCAAGAATGACTATTTTCGACTGCATGGATGAATTGTCGGCCTTCAAAGACGCTCCGCAGGAGATGAAGGATCGTGAAGCTGAATTGCTGCGCCGCGCTGATCTCGTGTTTACTGGCGGGCAAAGTCTCTTCGAAGCCAAATTCGGTCGCCATCATGATCTGCATGTGTTTCCCAGCAGTATAGAGTTCGGCCACTTCGCTCAGGCTCGTACTCACCGCGGTGAACCAGCCGATCAAGCGCATATTGCTCGTCCAAGGATCGGATTTTGCGGCGTGATCGATGAACGCATGGACATTCAGCTTCTCGCTGAGATGGCCAAGCTTCGTCCAGATTATCAGTTCATTATGGTGGGGCCTGTGGTCAAGATCGAACCTGCCGATCTTCCGCGACATCCCAACATTCACTATCTGGGAGGGAAAAGCTACAAGGAATTGCCCTCGTACATGGCAGGTTGGGACGCGGCTATGCTGCCTTTTGCGCATAACGACTCTACACGGTTTATCAGTCCAACGAAGACGCCCGAGTACCTCGCAGCTGGTAAACCCGTTGTGTCCACTTCTATCACCGACGTTGTTCGCCCCTATGGTGTCCAACGCATGGTGCGGATCGCCGACAACGCCGAGGACTTTATACGAGAAATCGAACTTGCGCTGGTTCGGGACGCAAACGACGCGGATTGGAAAGAACGTGTCGACAATGCATTGGCGCAGAACTCCTGGGACCTCACGTACACGCGAATGAGGGATCTGATTGAGAGCCGAATCGGCAGCAAAACATTTGAACCTGCACATTCCTCGATACCGAGTCTTGCAACATCTTTGTCTGTTAACGCTCTTGGCGACTAATTAAGGAAAGGATCAGCAGCAGTCATGTTTGACTATCTCGTGGTCGGGGCCGGCTTCGCCGGCAGCGTCATAGCCGAGAGGCTGGCTCGCAAGTTCAATAAACGAGTGCTCATCTGCGATCGACGCAACCACATCGGCGGGAATGCCTACGACCACTACAATGAGGCAGGTATTCTGGTCCATAAATACGGGCCACATATCTTCCACACCAATTCCGCTGATGTATTTCAATATCTTTCGCAGTTCACCAAGTGGCGCGACTATGAACACCGTGTGCTAGCGCAAGTTGACGGCAGACTTGTGCCGATTCCCATTAACCTCGACACAGTCAATAAGCTCTACGATCTGAGCCTGACCGAAGATCAGTTGGAGGATTTCTTCAGTGCGCGCGCTGAAACGAAGCCACAGATCCGTACATCGGAAGATGTCGTAGTAGCGCGCGTCGGCCGCGAATTATACGAGAAGATGTTTCGTGGATATACACGCAAACAATGGGGGCTAGATCCTTCGGAACTGGATGCGTCAGTCACGGCACGGATACCTGTCCGGACGAATCGCGACGATAGGTATTTTACGGATACTTTTCAAGCGATGCCTCTTCACGGCTATACCCGAATGTTCGAATCCATGCTGGACCATCCCAACATCAAGATCATGGTGAACACGGACTACCGGGATATCGAGCGGGAGTTCTCATTTAGGGAAATGGTCTACACGGGTCCTGTA
>DASQLD010000387.1:0-3487 GCA_035630195.1 Bryobacteraceae bacterium | reverse complement strand
GCCAGATATGCCTGAGGACGTCCTTCCACCAGCGGTAGCGCCGTCGACATCTGGCTGAACCCAGGACACCACTGGCACGCCGCCAAAGTGTTAGCGCTCGTAGTGCCGCCACCGGTGGTGACCGGCACGACGTAACGCGCGAAACCTACGTTAACCGCCGTCTTATCGTTTACTCTTACGGCCAAGCCGATGCGAGGGAGGAAGATCAGCTTTTGCGTGACGAAAGCTTTCCGGTTTTGGTTGTCGGTGAATATCCACTGGCCATTGTATTTCGGCGTTGATAAGGCCAACACGTCAGCCGGCATCTGGGGGGGTGATTTCTGTATTGCCTCGTTCGGTTTCGTCAGATCCAGCTCGCGCGAGTAGATGTCATCGTCTTCGTATGGACCAGACTCCCACTCGTATCGTAAGCCGATGTTCAATGTCATCCGGCGATTGATCTTCCAATCGTCGTGAATAAACGCCCCGATAAATGGAGCACGGATTGTTTGGAAAGGATAGCCTCGCGCGATGGTGCGCTGGTCCAGTGCGCCTAACAAAAAAGACGCGTGCGCGTCGCCCGAGAGATTCGTATTCGGTGACAGGTAGGTATTCGCCGTGTGCTCCGGATAGAAGTTCAGGTTCATCAGGTTCGGAAAGATTCCAATGCCGACGTGATACCGATATTCGGCGCCAAACTTCAAATAGTGCGACCCGCGCGATTGCGACACCTTGCCACTGAAGGCATAGTGATGGGGATGCTGATACCAGTAACTCCCCTTTCCATAGCTCGATGCGGTCTGGCCATTGATAATCACGTTCGGGTAATAGATCAACGGCATATCCTTGATGTACGGCGTGTACCAAGGGTTGTTTGGCCAAAACTCCGCGAGACCTTCTTCTCCGACGGCAGCCTCCGGCGCCGAGTAATCGTCTTCGAGCATCGCGTAGCTGCCCCGAAGATTGATGACTGTCGTCGGCGACATCGTGTACACCAAGTCGCCCGCAATGTTTCGCGAGTTCATGATGCCGCCATTGTCATTCGGCATCGCAGGCGAGTTGTTGGGCGTGTAGTTGTCCTGGTCGAGCGTAGTCCGAAACTGCGAATATCGACCGAACACTTTAAGATTGTCAGTGATGTTGTAGTCGGTCTTATTCGAGAAGTTCAGGTTCTTCATCGGCCAGGCATAGGACGCTTTGAAATTGTTCGAACCGGACAAGTCATCGCCCGGGTTGTTAGGTCCCCAGATATCCTGCATGATGCGCTTTGCCGTGGGATCGATGCGGTTCTGTGGAATGACGTTGCCGGGAAAAGGCTGCCGCGTAGCAGTGTTTGTGGCAACATCGAGAACCGTTGTCGCTGGATCGTAGATCGTCCGAAGTCCACCGGCGCGATTCAGTGATTTTGAGAAGTCTCCGTTGCGTTCAAGGTCCGTAGGCATTGTGCGGATCGCGTCTCTGGGTTCCTTGGTCCGCCAAGCTTCATACGTGAAAAAGTTGAACAGCTTGTTCTTCCGGATCGGCCCGCCGATCGTGCCGCCCCAGATGTGGTTGCGCACGAAATTTGGAGTTCTCGTGATTGGGTTGACTACCGCGTTGAGTTTCGGGTTGCGGCCGAAGTAGTAGGCAGTGCCATGGATGTCGTTTGTACCCGACTTGGTAGATACTGACATCGTTCCGCCGGCCGAGTGGCCGAACTCGGCATCCACCGAATTCTGCTGCACCGAGAATTCCTGCACAGCATCCATCGGCGGCGCGTAGGAACCCTTGGGCCCGATTTGAATCGGAGCGCCGTCAAGCAAGAGATCATTCTTTGTACTCGTGTTGCCGCCTACATCCATCTGGGAGGACGACCACATAAAAAACGGATTCTTCTCAGAGGTGTACCGGCTGACGACGGCTGGATCGAGCAGCGCGAGGGTAAACGGGTTGCGCGCCTTGACGGGAAGATCCATTAGCATTTTGCGATCGACAGTTAATTCGCGAGTGGAGCTGTTGAACTGCAGCGAGACAGCCGCAGACGTGACGGTGACCGTTTCAACCGTTCCACCGGGTTTCAACGAGAAGTTTACGGACACGTCGGCGCGTGTCTGCACAAGGACGTTCTCCTGAACCTGCTTCGAAAATCCTTGCAATTCGGCAGTGACAGTGTAGGTTCCAGGCTCTACGCTGTCGAATATGTATGCTCCATTGGTTCCAGCCTCTCGGACTGCAACAATACCGGTACCGTTGTTCTGTAGGCTAACTCTGGCTCCAGGAACGACCGCATCGGAGGAATCTGTGACTGTACCTTGCACTTTCGCGCGATAATCCTGCGCAAAAAGGCATGACGCGCAGACCGCAATTGCGATAAAACGCAATGACACTTTTGACCTCCAGGGAAGAAACGAATTGGTTATTTTTCTCACACCCCACGAGGTGGTGTCAAGGAAAAACTGGGATCGAGCATATTCTTGCGGCTTGCGTTTTGTCCGATTCAAAGGATACTCTCTAGTCCAGAGGGGCATTATGTTTTCACGGGATGTACTTGATCGATTCAGCAGACGCAAACTTCTGGCTGCCGCCGGACTGGCTGCGGCAACTCCGCAACTTCGCTCAGCAGAGGCTGGTCCTCTTAAGGTAGGACCTGACATTTATCAGTCGATCGGTGTGCGCCCGCTCATCAACTGCAAAGGCACATTCACGATCGTCAGCGGATCCCAAAGTCTGCCTGAAGTTAAGCAGGCGATGCTTGAAGCGAGTAAACATTATGTCCACCTCGACGAGTTGATGGACGGTGTTGGGAAACGTCTTGCCACTCTTACCGGCGCCGAGTGGGGCATCGTGACCAATGGCTGTGCCGCTGCGCTCACGCACGCTACCGCAGCATGTATTGCAGGCGCAGACCCGGAGAAACTGCAACGCTTACCGAATCTGGACGGCTTGAAGAATGAAGTCATTGCGCCTCGTCATTCCCGCAATGTCTACGATCATGCGATCCGGATGCTGGGTGTACGAATCGTAGAGGTAGCGGATGTCGACCAACTCCAGAAGGCCTTCAACCCTCGTACTGCAATGGTTATGGTGCTTGCTGCGCCCTCCGCCGATCGGGAGCCGCTCTCCACTCAGACTATTTCTCGTATCGCCAAGGAGCATAACGTTCCGGTGATAGTTGACGCGGCAGCGGAAATCCTGACAATTCCGAATAAACATTTGCAAGCCGGCGCAACCATGGTTTGCTATAGCGGCGGAAAGTGCTTGCGTGGTCCACAGGCGGCAGGGCTGCTGCTGGGGAGAAAGGATCTGGTTCGAGCGGCTTGGCTTCACAGCGCTCCCCATCATGCCTTCGGACGCTCGCTTAAATGCGGCAAGGAAGAAATCATGGGTATGCTGGCGGCAGTTGAGGCGTGGGTAAAGCGCGACTACCAGGCTGAGTTCAAAGTATGGGAGTCCTGGCTTGCGAGTATCTCGAAGACCGTCACGGCGGTTCCAGGAGTGACAACCGAGGTGCGTCAACCTAACGGGCTGT
>DASQLD010000386.1:0-5774 GCA_035630195.1 Bryobacteraceae bacterium | reverse complement strand
CCCGTGTGCCTTCTGACCTTAGGTGGCGAAGGTCTCTCCGAAACACAGCTGAAAGACATCGCCCAGAACGTGATTCGCAATCAGCTGGCCGGCGTTCCAGGAGCCTCAGTCCCTCAACCTTTCGGCGGGCGTGGACGGCAGATGATGCTGTACGCAGACCCCTTCAAGCTGGAAGCGCATCAGCTCAGCATCATGGATGTCGTCCGCACGATTGGAGAATCGAATGTCATCCTTCCCGCGGGCGACGTCCAGATTGGACGGCTCGATTACAACATCTACACGAACAGCATGCTGGGCGGAGTGGCGGACATCAATCGCGTTCCTCTGAAGATGGTGGGTCAGACGCCGGTGAAGGTTTCCGATATCGGAGAGGCGAAGGACGCGCAAACCCTTCAATACAACATTGTTCGCGTCAATGGACAGCGTTCCGTCTATCTTCCAATCCTGAAACAGGGTGGAGATTCCAACACCATTGCCGTTGTCGATGGCATCCGCAGCAAAGTGAAGAAGCTTGCCGACATTCCCGATACGCTCAAGACGGCCGTGGTCTTCGATCAGTCCGAGTTCGTCAAGAGCGCGATCGAAACTTTGCTGCATGAGGGAGCGCTCGGTCTGTTTCTGACGTCTCTGATGATTTTGATCTTTCTGGGAAGTATGCGCGCAACCATTGCCGTGTTCTTCTCGATACCACTATCGGCGCTGGCCACGTTCGTTGCGCTGCAGATTGGTGGCAGTTCCGTGAACACGATGGTTTTGGGCGGACTAGCGCTCGCCTTATCCCGGTTGATCGATAACTCGGTGGTTGTCCTAGAGAACATCTACCGCCACCTTGAAATGGGCAAATCGCCGGCGCTAGCAGCCGAACTGGGAGGCAAAGAGGTTGCCCTTCCTGTCCTTTCGGCAACGTTAACAACGGTCGTCGTCTTCTTTCCCGTTACCCTTCTGTATGGTGTCAGCAAGTATCTGTTTTCCTCGCTGGCGCTTGCTGTTGTCTTGTCTTTGTTTGCCTCTTACGTTGTTGCGTTAACGGTAGTTCCGTTATTCTGCGCCCGTTACCTGAAGAGCGGCGGTTCCCATACCAGCGGTCAGAAGCCAAAAGGATTGGGCGCACGTTTCAATCGATCGTTCAATCATCATTTCGAGCGATTTCTCGAGCTGTACAACGGGCTGGTGAACCGAACGATAAAGCGTCCGGTCGTCACCCTTGTGAGTTTCGCATGCGTGTTCTTCCTGAGTCTCCTCATCGCTCCTTTGCTCGGTCTTGCCTTCTTTCCAATGACGGATGCCGGACAATTTGTGATTCGCGTCAAGGCGCCGTCCGGAACACGTTTGGAAGAAACTGAGAACGATATCAAGAAACTGGAAGCGCTAGTCCGGAGGATCGTTCCGACGGAAGAGCTCGGAATGGTCGTCTCGAACATTGGCGTCGACCCCGGCTTCTCATCAATCTTCACCAACAATTCGTCCATGCATACGGCGAATGTCCAGGTTGCGCTCACTCCGGGACATCGGGTCGGCAGTTACGACTACATTGCGCAAGTGAAAAAAGCAATGCAGGACGAACTGCCGCAACTTACTGCGTATTTCGGTTCGGGCAGTCTCATCGAATCCACTTTGAACATGGGACTCGCGGCTCCGGTTGACGTCCAGATCTCGGGATCGAATCTCCAAACCAATTACAAGTTGGGTTTGGATCTCGCCCGAGAGATTCGGAAGTTTCAGGGAGTTGCCGACGTGTTCGTGCCACAGGACCTCGACCAACCAGCCCTGAAACTGGATATCGATCGACTGCGCGCCCGAGAGCTTGGTCTGAGTCAGCGAGAAGTGGTCGCCAACGTTATTACCTCACTTACTTCGAACCAGATGATTGCGCCGAGCCTCTGGATCGACCCGCGCAACGGCAACCCCTACTATCTGGCAGTTCAGTATCCCGAAAAGCAGGTCAAGAATATCGTGGACTTAAGCGCCATCCCGCTGCGCGGACCTGCTTCGATACAGCCTACGCGACTGGACATGATCAGCACGATTCAACCGATGCAGGGACCCACAGAGGTGAATCATTACCAGATTCGAAGGACGATCGACGTGCTAGTGCGGCCGCTCGGCGAGGACCTAAGCTCCATCGCGAACGATATTGACAAGTTGATTGCAAAGACGAACATTCCGAAAGGTGTAGAGATCACTTTGCGAGGGATGGTGCAAAGTATGCGCCAGTCTTTCACAAGCTTCGCGACAGGCTTACTCCTTTCGATCCTGCTTCTTTACCTGATTCTTGTGGCCCAGTTCAAATCGTTCATGGATCCGTTCATCATTCTTCTCGCGCTGCCCCCTGGGATTACAGGAGTGCTCGTTACCCTCTGGTTAACTGGCACCACCTTAAACGTGATGTCCCTGATGGGCATCGTCATGCTTGCCGGTGTCGCGATGTCGAACAGCATCCTGATCGTCGAGTTCGCTCATCATCTGCTTCACGACGGGATGACCGTAGGTGAGGCAATTGTGCAAGCCTGCCGCGTGCGGCTGAGGCCGGTGCTGATGACCTCACTCGCCACGATCATTGGCTTGATGCCCATGGCGATGAAAATGGGCGAAGGTAGCGAAGCCTATGCCCCACTCGCCAGAGCGCTCATCGGCGGACTCACCGTTTCGGTCGCCTGCACGATCTTCCTAGTTCCGGCGGGATTCTATCTCGCTTACCGCAACAAAGGGTCTTTGGCGGTCGCGTGAAATGTTGATCCGCCGCAGAGACTTCCTTTCCGTCACATCGGCGTTCGGCGGCGTACTCATGAACAGCCCTGGAGAGGGCAAGGCACAGACGTTATCGAAGGACGATCCGAATCGACCGCTATTTCGCTCCGAATCGGCCCAAGTTCTGATTCCTTTCACCGCAGTCGATAAACAAGATCATTTGGTCGGCGGCCTATCTGCTGAAGATGTCCGACTCCTGGCAGATGGGAAAGAACAGCACATCAACTTTCTGTCGCTGGAAGATCGTCCCGCATCCATCCTCTTTGTCATCGACATCAGCGGGAGCATGAAGAAGCCCGTTGCGAACGTGCAAGAAGCGATGCGGAGAATGCTGCGCGCCGCGGCGCCTGACGATGAATTTGCAGTAATCGAGTTCAATGACACTCCACGGGTGACAGTCGGATTCACGAGTATTACATCGCGCGTGGAAGAGCGGGTTAAAGAAATCGGGCCGGTGGGGCGTACATCCCTTACCGACGCCATCGTTCTGGCGTTTCAGGAATTGAAACGATCTCATCAAGAGAGAAAAGCAGTCATCGTACTCTCCGACGGCCAGGACAATCACAGTCGCTATGTCCGAAAAGACGTAATACGCCTTGGCGTCGAGACTGATGCGAGGCTATATGCAATCGAACTGTGTCCCCCAATAGGCGAGGGCTTCGTGCCCGCAACATTCCTCGAGGCGCTAGCGCACACGACGGGCGGGAGGTATCTTCCTGTCGTCGATCGCAAGAGTATTCCCGACATCGTCAATCGCATTGACGTGCATCGGAGTTACGTACTCGGCTTCACTCCGCCTCTCGACCAACGTGATGGCAAGACGCATCAGATTCAGCTGAAGCTAAAAACAACGGCATCCGCTGGACCAGTACGGTTGTTCTGGAAACATCGCTACCTGGCTCCAGTTTCTCTGTGACGTCAACCGTCAGCCGTGACGACGAGAGCTGTTGTCCGTCGAGATCCGACCCTGCAATAGCTGTGTGGTATTTCCGAATCGAAGTATACGGAGTCACCCTCTGAGAGTCCATACTCGTCCTTGTTAGCGCGCAGCAGAAGCTTACCCGAAAGTATGTATAGAAACTCGATTCCGGGATGAGTGTGAGGGCGATCGTCACACGGCTCAGCATTCTCAAACTCCGCAAGATAGGAGTTGAGAGACCGATTCGGAACCGGAAAATCAAGACTCTCGAAATAATAGGCGGGTTGCGCAACGTCCGGAGAATCAGGGAAACGCAAGCGGTCCTTCTTTCTGACGATCTCCAGAATGGGCCGCCGTTCCGGATTGAAGAAATGTTCCAGGCCAACACCGAAGACCAGAGCAATACGCAGTAACGTCGGCAACGTAGGATGCATCACGTTGCGCTCCAGCTTTGACAGAAGCGCCGGCGACAGGCCTGTGTGCTTCCCCAATTCGGCCAAACCCATACTCTTCCGCAATCTCAGGCGTCGAAGTTTTTCGCCGATTCCATACTTTGTCAGCCCGCTATTGATCGTTTCCGATTGCATAATAAACTCGTTATCCTCTTAGTGGACGAGCCGCCCACAGTTTTTCACCTAAGGAAAATCAGTTTGGTTGTTTTCTTTACAGTCAACGTGATTGTCATTACACTCAATTGTGCACCAGTATTGTCTCCGCCGCACACTTTGGCTTCCGCATCCTCGCGAAGAAGTTTTTGCATTTTTCGCGGCGGCTGAGAACCTCCAAAACATTACTCCGCCGTGGATGCGATTTCGGATTCTCACTCCCTCACCGATCGTGATGCAGGCTGGTACAACCATCCTGTATGTGTTACGGGTTCACGGAATCCCAATGCGTTGGCTCACGGAAATCGAATCGTGGGATCCCCCTAATCAGTTCGTGGACGTACAGGCCAAAGGACCGTATCAGTTGTGGAGACATCGTCACGAGTTCTCCGAGGTTGACGGCGGCACTCTCATTTTTGACACGGTCGACTATGTTTTGCCGTTGGGCCCACTGGGTCGTGTCGCTCATCATTTGATGGTTGCTCGTGACCTGGAAGCCATTTTTGACTATCGGGCACGCGAAGTTCAAAGGCTCCTCAGTATGCCCGACCAAAATCATTTTCATGTGAATCAACATGATGCCGAAAGATTTGATCCTTAGGAAAAGGACGAGGCAGGCAATCTCAAGATTGCTTCCGCTCAGGAGTCCAAAGGGGGAATGCCGGTTATGTCTGAACCCACGGGAACAGGCTCATAACCCGCCAGCAGCGGTCGGTACCTTTGTTGGTTGCCATATAGTTGCTCGACGTTTGCCGTTTCGATCGCGTCTGAGAGCTAATGTTTTCTGCTACCGGCTTCGAAGTTGGCTGTTGGCCGGCTAATCGTGTTGACTCAGCTTAGGAGGTTCAAATGAACTACATAGACAACGAAAAATGGTCCGGCGATGCCCAAGGCATAGCGCCCCGACCGGAGCACCGCGAAGGCCGCGTTGCTTTGAGCATTGAACAACAAACTGCGAAGCTGCCATCGGACACGTTCCTTTGGGCGGCAGCCGGCTCGATAGGAGCTTCGCTGTTTCTCGAGATAACCGGACACAAGGAGAAAGCCAATTTCGTCGCTCATTGGGCTCCAACCTTCCTCATGTTCGGCCTGTACAACAAGATGGTGAAACTTCACGGATCATCGGGGGCGTAGGTCTCATACGATCCACTCATAGCAAAGGGCGGGTTCGCGAAGGATCTTAGACCCTGAAATCCTCCGTGACCCGCGCCGACGGCCTGAAGTGATCAAGTTATCTATGCAGACACGGGAACAAAGAAGCCCGACGAAATAGTTGTAATGCCATCAGGCGTAACACTACGCTTAATACCCTGAGAGAAATCCTATGCTCAGCGCACTGCAAAGTTATGGAACAGTTTGCAGAGACTTTGAAGTGCAATGAGATCGATCTCGTCTGGTGGCCCCTCTTCCTCGGTTCCTATCGAGACGACGCCACCGCGTGGGAACCGGTTAAGACGGAAGCCGAGAGCTTCGATTACGAAGAGACCCTTCCGTAGCATTCA
>DASQLD010000385.1:0-5737 GCA_035630195.1 Bryobacteraceae bacterium | reverse complement strand
GCCGACGTTGGGACATAGACTACGGGCCGAGTGGGAGTTGAAGATTTCTTCGTATCGTCGATGAAGGCAACATTGGCGTTCATCTCCGGCCGCATATACTCGTCCGGATTGAGAACCTTCACTTTTACCTGTACCGTTGCTTTCTGACGGTTCGCTTCGGGTGAAATCTCATCGATCACGCCTTCGTACTTCTTATCGGGATAGGCATCGGTGGTGATGATTCCCTTCTGGCGCGGCCGGAGCTTGGCAAAATCGTTCTGGCTAATGTCGAGTTCAGCCTCAAGATCATTGAGGTCCGCCAGTGAGACTACATACCCTTTAGCGCCGCGTTCACCGACGAAGCTTGTGGTCACGAACTCGCCGACTTCGACTTCGCGTTCGAGGACAGTCCCGGTAACCGGGGCTTTGATGACTGTGTTATTTAATTGGCTCTCGAAGAAAGCGACCGAGCCACGAGCCTCGACGATCTGTCCGCGGGCTGCGTCGATCTGTTCTCGGCGAGGCCCAATGCTAACGAGTTCCATAGATTTTCTGAGCGCGTTCATCCTGGCAACATCGCGATCGTAGCGGGCTTTGGCGTCATCGAGCGTTTGTTTTGCCACGACTCCTTCAGCGGACAGTTTTTGATTGCGGTCAAGATTAATCTTCGAGTTCTGGACGTCGGCCTGGGCTTCCTCGAATTCCGCCTTGGAACGATCGATCTCTTCCGGTCGCGAGCCAGCCTCGAGTTCGTTCAGGCGGGCTTCGAGGGCTTGCAGACGTCCGCGGGCTTGCTGCAACTGCGCTTTGTATTCGTCATCTTCGAGACGGGCGATGACCTCTCCCTGACGGACTTTGTCGCCCTTGTCGACGCCGATCCATGCGACGCGGCCGAGAACTTTGGAAGCGACCTGGATCTTGTGGGCTGCCACGATGTAGCCAGTGGCATTGAGGATCGTTTCGCCGGCGCTTGCACTCGCCGAGGACGGTGAAGCCACGCGCACGGTATCGACCTCAGTCGCTGCCGTCAACATGCCGTATACATAACGACCGGCTCCGAGCAATACAAAGATGAGTACACCTCCGATGATCCAGCGAGTCGCCCATGGTGAAGCCTCGTGGTGGGAGCGCTTACTGCGATCAATTCGAAGACTCTCGAGTTCTGAATCCATTTAGATTTCCCGTAGGGCGTTCAGGATCTCTTTCTTCGCAGCCATTCGGGCAGGGAAGATTCCGCCAATGGCGCCGAGGATAACTGCGAAGGTCACACCCATCAACATGATCAGGGGAGTGACGCGAAAACTGAACGAGGTTTCGCTGAAAGTAATGAAATTTCCCAGACTTGTCTGAATGTTGTTCAACGGCAACACCAGAATGCATCCGATTAGGCCGCCGATCGCCGACAGCAGCAACGATTCGAGGAAGAAGCTGGTGAGGATTCCGCCGCGCGAGAAGCCCAAAACTCGGAGGGTGCCGACTTCGCGGGCGCGTCGCGAGACGCTGGCGTACATCGTATTCATGGCGGCAAAACAACTGCCGACTGCCATGATGACTGCTACGAACATCCCCAGAAATTGCATTGGAGCCGCTGAGACCATCTGATCGTCGTAGTATTTCTGTTCGGTGATTGCCGATACGTTGAGGCGCTGATCCGCTTTAAGCTCGTTGATGAGTGACTGGACGGCAGCGACGTCGACAGCGCGTATGAGAACAGAGCTGAGCATCTCACTCCGGTTGTAATCCGAGGCGCCCTGGTTCAGATCGACCCACAGCTCGCTGTTGACTGCGGACGTTCCCTGGCTCATGATGCCGACGACTTCCCAATCGCCCTTGCCGAACTGCATTTTGCTTCCGAGCTGAGTATCGGGAAACCGCTTTACAAGGTTTTTGCCGACGACTACTTCGCGGCGACCAGGCGTGAACCAGCGGCCGGAATCGATTTTCACGCCGTCGCGGATCTCGATACCAATGGGGGTGACTCCGCGTACATTGATGTTGACGCCGGACGGGTTGTCGGGTGTGGGCAGCGCAATCACGGTCACCATTTCGAGAGACGCCATCGGTTCGCCTGATTTGGTTCGAGCGATTCCCGGTTTCGCCTTCATGTCCTGAAAGGTTGTCCGGCTGACGCTACTGACAAGCTCGGAGGTAGCTCCCTTGCGTGTGACGAGAATGTGCGCAGGGTTGGATGTGGCCTTGAATGCAGTACGCAAGCCCTCTACCAGCGCCAGCACAGCAAGAAGAACAGCGACCGTCAACGCAATTCCAAGCGCGGTCATGATGGTGCTGGTTTTCCGGACAATTAGGTTGCGAATGTTGTAGCTGATCGGGATTGCCATGATTTTCTAACCGCTGTACCGCAACGAATCGATGATGTTTGTTCGGGACGCATGCCACGCGGGCACGAAGGATGACACGATTCCGATCAGCACGGCGGTGACAAGCAACAACACGGCTACCGGAGGCACGATCGTAAGCGTCTTGAACTCGGCGAAGAATCCGGGAGCCTGACGAATGATGTTTGCCAGGCCCATCGCAAGGCCGTAGCCCAATAAGCCACCTATAAAGGACAGGACTGCCGCTTCACCAAGAACGATGCCGAGAATTTCCCCTTGCGTAAAGCCAAGGGTCTTGAGCACGCCCACTTCGCGGATGCGCTCGCGCACAGACATCGCCATTGTGTTCGCCGAAACGAGGATGATCGTAAATGTAACCGCAGCGCAGACGCTCATTAGGAATACTTTGACGTTCCCGAGCATTGAAACGAAGCTGAGCTGAAATGCCTTCTCGGTTTCCGTGCGCGTCTGATCAGAGGAGTTACGGAATGTTTCGTCAATGTCCTTCGAGATACGACTCGAATTCGCCGGGTCATCTATGAGCGACACGAACATTCCGGCGATGTCTCGAGCGCGGGGCGGCATGCTCTCAAAAAGATATTGCAAGTGGAAGAACATCGACTCGTTGTCGGTCGGGAAATCGTAGATCCCACGTACCACGAAATCCAACCGGACCGGAAAGATATCACCGTCGAGGATCATGTGATCCCCGTGCTTGAGGTTGTATTTTGCGGCGATATCCTTGCCGATGATGCAGGCTGTGCGCTCGGATACAAAAGCCTTCTGTTCTTCTGGTGTCAGTTTGTACTCGGGCATGATCCGCAAATAACGTTCAGGCTCGACACCAAACCGGGAGAACATGTTCTTCGGTTCTTTGTAAACCCCGCCGAACCATTGCATGACCATGGTGTCCTGAACACCGGGCACGCGACGGATCTTATCCCGGTATGCGATCGGCATGATGTTGGCGAGCGAGATACGGTTCCGGGTCCAGAGCCTGCGCTCCTGCTCCGGTGTCGGGGGTGTGAAGAAGAAGGCGTGATAAATCGCCATGAGCACACCCAGGAGACACAGCGAGGCTCCGACGCTGCAAATCGTAAGAATGGAACGCCGACGGTTGCGCATCGCGTTCTTTGAGATCAACGAGAAAAAGCGCAGCATAACTGTTCCTTGGATACTCTTCAGTTTAGCTCTTCAGGGTATGCGTTCAAGAACGTCACCGGATTCGTTCTATGAGGCGTTCACTGTATCGGCATTAGACCGTACTTCATTAGTAAGGCGCCGGTACTGCCGTAATAGGTTTTTTTGTCGTGTTTGAACCTGCCGTATAACGCTACAATGCTTGGTTCGGAGCGATTGTTTGTCACGATTCCTTATTCATGCGTCCTTGATGACGCTTGTGTCCCCTCTTTTCGTCTATGGGTCGGATATTGACCGGGTTCGCGAGCTGAATCAACAGATTTTGAGTAATCTCAGCACTAAGAACGAGCGGCACGCCGCTGATTCCAACGCGCTATGGAAAGAGCGGGCTGAGTTACTGGGCGGAATTATTGCCGAAGATCCTGCGTCCGCATTGAAACTACTGCTTCGTCCCGAGGAGCTTCGGGGATTACGAAATCGAAGTAACGAGGGATTTTTCGAAAAGACTTTCGCCTACAGCGGGCCGGTCGAATCATCCGTAGCGGATGAGCGCCACAGGAAACGCAGCGTCCGAAGTTATGTTTTCGAGAGCGGGGGCCAAACACTCACAGCGTTTGGAGGGTCAGGGATTTCTCTGCAATGCGGCGATGAAGCGCGGCTCGAAGGCTATCGGCTGGGAGGAGTGATGCTGGTCACGGCTGCGGCGGCGGAACGTCGCGCCGACGCCGTCGCTGAATGCAAGACGGAGGGAGCACAGCGGGTCGCAGTGATCTTGGTCAACTTTCCGGGGACTGCCGCTGCGCCGATAACCAAAGCCCAAGTCGGCGACATCGTGTTTGGAACCTCGGGACGGTCGGCCGCTGCGTTTTATAAGGAAGCATCTTATGGGCAGCTCGACCTGACGGGGGACATCTACGGGTCGTATACTCTCGATCGCGCCTACCGGTGTGGCGAGTTTGTACAAATGAGAACGGCCGCTCTGGCTGCGGCCGACGCCGATATCGATTTCAGCGGCTATTCCCGCATTCTCGTAGTCCATCCGGAAATCGCCGAATGCGAGACCAGCGGCCAGGGAACGATCGGATGTCCTCTTCTGGTGGCCGCCGACGAAGTTTTTCGAGCCTCGTACGCCGCAGTATCAGCCTCAAGTTCCGAGGATCTGACACTCACTGTAATCCACGAACTGGGCCATAACCTCGGTCTCGACCATGCGCGCACGATTCGTTATCCGGGAACGACAATCGGTCCAGAACGTGGTCTCGCCACATTCGAAGAGTATGGCGATTTATTCTCCGTCATGGGTATCGGTGAGGCGCACTTTGCTGTATCGCAGAAAGTGGCGCTCGGCTGGGTAAAGCAACCGGAAGGCTACATCGCAGTTCAGAGCGCGGGTACTTTTGATCTGACACCCTTGCAATCAACGGGCTCAGGTCTAAAAGCCTTGCGTATCAAGCGGAACACTGGAGATGAAGCGCTGTGGGTCGAATATAGACAGCCCGGCGGGGCGTTCGACCGCGGAGAATCTATCGTTCTCCGCCCGATGTTCGAAGGCGCGTTGATCCATGCGCAGACGTCCGCCGCCGAACTTTATTCCGACCTGCTCGACTTCACACCGGCGAGTGTCGACGAGGCGCGGCAACTCCTCCTGCCGGGATATTTTACGGATCCCGTATTACGGCCAGGTCAAACATGGCGCGATCCTTTCAGCGACCTGACGATTGAGGTGGTATCAATGACTCCCGAGCGCCTACGGGTGGCAGTGCGGTACGACACACCCTGCGCTACCGTGTCGGGAATTACCGACGGCGCGGTGATTAGCGCCGAAGGTCGACCTATGCCGATTTCCGTAACTGGCGGCTCGGACTGCTCGTGGAGCGCGACGGCGAGCAGAAGTTGGGTGGATGTGCCCGGCGGCGCAAATCGAAAGGGTAGCGGTACAGTCACATTGGAAGCACAACGGCATTCTTCGGAGCTTCCGCGTCATGCCGCCGTCACTATCGAGCGTAAAACCTTTGCCATCATGCAAAGCGGTCCGGCTGCCAGGCCAAGTGTCACCAGCTTTGGTCCAAACCGTGGAAGTTTCGAGAGCCTGATGTGGATACCCACGGAAACGATCGTCACCGACGCGAATGGAATTGGCGATTTGAAAGAGTTCCTCATCCTCATCAACGAATCGCAGACGGAAGCGAACGGCTGTCTGGCGCGGTATGACTTTGCCACGCGGACGCTCGCTCTAAAAGTGCCCACGACAAGTGATTATTCGATGGATACAATTCGCAATG
>DASQLD010000384.1:0-15041 GCA_035630195.1 Bryobacteraceae bacterium | reverse complement strand
CCGATTGGGCGAGCAGAGGAGCGTTCGCTGTGACGGCGAGAAACTCGCGGCGTTTCATCTTTTCTTTATTACCTCTTCGCTCATCTTTTTAGCTACCGTCTCGCTGTCACGCAAAACGCGAAGCAGGTTGAGTCCCATGATTTTTCGGATGTCCTGGTCTGAATATCCCATGTCGATCAATCCTTTTACCAGCACAGGATACTTGGAGACATCTTCCATTCCAATCGGCGCCATGCCGGAGATGCCATCGAAGTCCGACCCGAGAGCGACGTGGTCGGGTCCCGCGATCTTAGCCACATGGTCGACATGCTTCAAAAGAACTTTATAATCGACCTTGGGCATTTTGTCGAAGTACTTCCGCTGAATGCGACGCACAGCTTCCCATCGTCCGGTGTCGGACGCACGTGCAGTGAGTACATCCTTGATCTCTTGATCGCGGGCCGGTCGGTTTGCAATATAGACATCGTAGGCGCTCTTCTCCAGGTAGCCGGCATGAAAGTTGATGCAGATTACACCACCTTTTGTGGCGATTGCCTTTATGACGTTGTCCGGCATATTGCGAACGATGGGCGCAATGGCCTTTGCGGAGGAATGAGAGGCAAGCACGGGAGCCTTACTCTCGGCCACGGCATCCAACACGGCCTTATCCGAAATGTGCGAAACGTCCACCATCATGCCGATGCGGTTCATTTCCCTGACTAACTCGCCACCCATCTTAGATAGACCGTTGTGCGTTTCAGTATCCGTCATTGAGTCAGCAAAGCTGTTGGAGCGAAAATGAGCGAGCGTCATGTAGCGAATTCCCATCCGATAAAAGGATTGGAGCACGCCCAAGCTGTCGGCGATGAGATGACCGCCTTCAAGGCTTGCCAACGCAGCGAGCTTGCCCGATTTGTGGATGCGGTCCACATCGGAAGCCGAGTATGCGAACTCCATATCTTTGCGGTTAGCCGCAACCTCCTGATGGAGCGCTTCAAGACATTCCAAGGATCGGGGCAGCCAGAGATGAGACGGGTAATCCTGTGGCTGAACATAAATGCCAAAGAATACCGCCCCCAATTTTCCCTGGCGCATTCTTGGGATATCCAGCTCGTAGTATCGATGCTTATCGGCAAGGCGGTAGCCTTCGTCGACGAAATAGCGCGGTGTATCGATATGAGCGTCGAAGATGAGGATGTCGCGCATCAGCCGATCGAAACGGTCCTGAGCTGGTAGGAAGCCAAGACACAGCATGAGCAGCAGGAGCGAGCGATACATGCGACGAAGTATACTACGGGGTTTCAAGCGCGAGACTAAGCCGGCCGTGCGCTGGGACCTCGTGATGGATCGATGAGGTCGAGTTCGGCAATGACGGCTGCCCACGCCTCGGGAAAGTGCGTGAGACCTCGCATGATGGCCATATTATCGGCGTTTCTTGACGGCTGGACTTGGCAGACTTGGCCCTGCGGCTACGGAGCATAGGCTCGCGCGGAAATCCCGGATCTCGTTGTAAGAGCGCAGCGCGCATTTTAATCTGCAGGTTGTGCGGGTTTCGAGTTGGGCGAGGCATTGAAGGTCGAGTTGCGCGAGACGTGAGGGCATGCCTGGCGAGGCCATGTCGGTCTGGTCATATTGCTCCTCGATGGCCGCGGACGACGGACACCTGCATCTTCCAGATCCGTTCGACGCGCCATGGGCAACGTGCCATTTCAACGACAAGGCGTTCTTCGACAAAAATCACTGGTTGAAACGTGTCGAACTCATTTTGGAATTATTCACATTCGTCCCTTGATTCGCCATCGATAGCTACGGATTTGTGCGAAGTAAGGCCGCGACGAAAAGCGTTTTTGAGGACGTCCTTCCTTCGTGACGGCCTTTCGTCTTGGCTCCGTTTCTTTCGACGCTTCAATCTGCATGGGGCTACGCTTGTCCGAAGATCTGTGCAAAGGAATGACTCACGCTCAAGCCGACATGCCCAAGGTAAATGCATGCACTTGCTGGAGGCATCGAGCGACTCATCATCGCCGGATACTTTACGACCGGCTGCGGGAGTTCGCCTCAACGAATTGGACAAATCCGTGTAGGAAGTCACGCAGCTGATTGCGTACAGCGTCATTGACCAGCTCGCCGCTTTCGTTAAAGGACTGGTGAGCACGAGGCACGAGAAGCCGCCCACCGAACCAGACACGTGTTCCGAGGGTTCGCAACACGGGAAGCCAGGCGCTTTGCGCTAGGAGAGTGCCAAACCCTCCTGGCGTAGCACCTACTACAGCGACGGATCGGCCTCCGAAAACCTTTGCGATATCGGAAGAAGGCCGAGACAACCAATCGATCGCATTCTTGAGCACTCCGGGAACTCCGTTGTTGTACTCGGGAGTTGCCAGCAACAGTCCGTCGCACGCAAGGATACGACCCTTGAGATCTCGAACTGTCTGCGGAATCCCCTCTGAAGCTTCGAGGTCGCCGTCATACAACGGAATCCCTCGAATCGAGGCGATTTCGAGCTGGGCAGTTTCGCCGTCCAGCAACTGCGCCGCAGATCGCAGCAGAGCCGAATTATACGATCCGGCGCGCAAGCTGCCTGAGATGCCGACAAGCTTAATCATCGCGAGTCACCTCCCCTTTAGAGATGTCCCATTCTTCCCGCTTGATAATCTTCGACTGCCTGCCGCAACTCGTCCTGCGTGTTCATAACGAACGGCCCGTAGCTGGCGACCGGTTCGTTAATCGGCTCGCCACTGAGAACGAGAACTGTGGCTGCAGCCGGCGCCTCGAGCGATACGGTTTCTCCGGTACGGCTCAGCAGCGCCACTCGCGAATCACCATTCAATCTGGATGACCCATTTACGAGCAGGTCACCTTGCAGCAGCACGACGGCGGAATTATGGCCTTCAGGCAGATTGACTTGGCCCTTCGCGCCCTTCTCCAGCCGGAGGTCAAAGACATTCACCGGGGTGAATGTTCTGGCCGGTCCCTTTGTGTCACCGAGGCTGCCGGCAATCACACGCGCAACAGCGCCCGTCCCGACGTCCACTCTTGGGATCTGTGCACTGAGAATGCCCTGATATCGAGGTTCAGTCATTTTATTCGCCTTAGGTAGATTCACCCAGAGCTGTACCATCTCGAAGTCGCCCCCTGCTTCAGTGAACTCCTTCCCGTGTTTCTCCTCATGCACCACCCCGGAGGCGGCCGTCATCCACTGGACGTCGCCAGGATTGATCGTGCCCGAGTTTCCTCCGGAATCACGGTGATCGACGCTGCCTTGATAGGCGATCGTAACTGTCTCGAAGCCGCGATGGGGATGTTGCTCGACGCCACGGGGTCGCGTTGCCGGTTCGAACCGGGCGGGGCCGGCATAATCCAACATCAGGAATGGACTTATCTCTGCTGCTCCTCTGGCGGGAAGGAGCGTCCGGACCGGAAACCCGTCTCCCACCCAGTGCTGTGACGCTGACCCGTAAACTCCTAACACTTTCTTTAGCTCTGACATTTTCATCTCCTTATCTGATCTCTTTGTTGCGCGATTCCACGGCTCGTCCCAGCTTGCGCAGCAGGTTACCGGTGGCCTCACGCTCGGACTTGGTGAGCGGTGAGAACGCGTGCTCCATATCGCGCGCATGCTCAGCGAAAAGCCGCCGGATGAGTTTCGTTCCTGCCGAAGTTAGATGCACAATCCGGGATCGACGATCCGTCTGAGAGTTGGCTCGCTTGACCAAGCCTTCGCGCTGAAGCCGGTCAACTGCCGCGGTAATCGATCCACTACTGAGAAGGACCGTCTTTCCGAGTACGCTGACGGACAGCGGACCCTTATGGAGCAGCGCTTCGAGAATCCCAAAATCACTCAGGCATAGTCCGGTTGCTTCGACACTGCGGCGCGCCATAGTTTCCATCGCTTTAGCGGCCTTCCATAGCAGCAGCCAAAGGTGCACCCCCTGCGTCGACTGGCCAAGCACCTTGTTGTCTTTCACGATGGCGTCCGTCATTAGCTTGATATAGAGATGCTTGATATCGAGGTAAGATGCAAGTTGCCTTCGCCCGTACCGAATCTCTGTCTTTGGTCAATTCCTCGGCAAGGTCGCGCGAGGAGCATTCTTTACGGTTACGGCGGTATCGAGTTTTTCCGCGATTTCAGGAAACGAAGAAGTGGAGCCATTCCATCGCAGCGATTCCACATCGTCAAACAGCGCAATATCGGTCCGGAGCGTCGCCAGGACACGGAACAACATCGCCTTCTCGTTTTCGCGCGCAAGTGTGTCCGCAAGCACACTGGCCTTCGCAACGTTTACCTGCCATTCACGCCAGTCCGTTGGAATCGATTCGAGATGGCTAAATTTAGCGAGAACGGCAGCGGCCGATTTCGCTCCCCATCCCGGTAGTCCCGGATAACCATCGGCCGAGTCGCCGACGAGCGCGAGGTAGTCAGGTATAGACGCCGGCGCGACGCCGAACTTTTCGATGACACCTGCTTCATCGATTGTTGTTCGTGTTCTGCGGCTCAGTTGCACGATGCGCGTGCCGCTGACACATTGCGCAAGATCCTTGTCCGGGGTGCAAACAATGACGCGGTCCACGCGTGTGTCACGGGATGCAGCAACCGCCGCCGCAGCTAGCGCATCGTCTGCCTCGAACTGAACCATGGGCCAAACGACAATGCCGGCTGCCGAAAGCACTTCTTCGAGGAGCGGGAATTGCGATAGCAGGTTGGGTTCGATCCCGTCACCCGTCTTGTAACCTGGCCAGAGATCGTTGCGGAATGATTCGATGACATGGTCTGTGGCAACAGCTACGTGTGTCGCGCCGGCCTTGATCATGCCAAGTAAAGATGCGAGGACACCACGAACCGCTCCTACCTCACGGCCGTCCCGGTCGCGCGCCGAAGGCATGGCGTAGAAATACCGAAACAATTCATATGTACCGTCGACGAGATGGACTTCCAGGAAGAGCCTCCAGCACAACCTTATAGGATCATGTGGATCGCGATCAACAGGACCCCAAAATCAGCACTAAAGTACGGCTTGACACGGGCAGGATAAATGTTGCATTCTAAATGCATATTATGGAATTTGGTTCTGCGAAGACCCTTTACGAAGAGTTGGGTGGCGAAGCTGCGGTAAATGCCGCTGTGGATGTCTTTTACCGTAAAGTGCTCACCGACGACCGCGTCAGCTCCTTCTTCGACGATGTCGATATGGACCGACAGATCGGCAAGCAAAGAGCATTTCTGACGATGGTGTTCGGCGGGCCGGTAGCCTACACCGGGAAGGATATGCGCCAGGGCCACGCGCATCTTGTGGCACGAGGATTGAATGATTCTCACGTCGACGCCGTTATCGAGCTTCTCGGTGAGAGTCTGCGCGAAGTAGGCGCCCCGGAACACTTGATTAAACGTGTCGCAGACATTGCGGAATCTGCCAGGGCCGACGTATTGAACCGCTAATCAAAACACCAATGCCGACAATTGAGTTTGATGGCCGCAAGTACCATCTTGCGGAGCAGGAGAGCGTTCTCGACGCCTTACTGCGCAACGGAATACAAGCGGCACATTCGTGCAAGGCCGGCAGTTGCGGATCGTGTCTTATGCAGGCCACGCAAGGACCGGTGCCCATCCGAGCACAAGCAGGTCTCAAAGATTCCTGGAAGACGCAGGGATATTTCCTCTCCTGCGTGTGCCGGCCGGAAGGCGATCTCAGTATCGGCAAAGTCGGGGCCGACGCTCAGCTCGGCGCGACAATTACGCTTCTCGAGTTGCTCAGCCCGGACGTATTGCGCGTTCGTCTTCGCTGTGACGGCCGGATCGATTTCCGCGCGGGTCAGTATGTGACCATCGTTCAGGAAGGCGGCCTGGCTCGATCTTATTCCATTGCCAATCTACCTGATGAAGGCGAACTGGAACTACATGTTCGCAAAATCGCCGGAGGGAGAATGAGCGGCTGGCTACACAAGGGCGCGGTTGTCGGCGATCGCGTTTCGGTTCTTGGTCCTTCGGGAGAGTGCTTCTACGTGCCGGGCACCCCAGATCAACCTCTCCTGCTAGCTGGTACGGGAACAGGTCTCGCTCCCCTCTACGGAATCCTGCGCGATGCTCTGCGCCAGGGCCATCGCGGGCCAATTCACGTGTTTCATGGAGCTCTTCACACAGGCGGGCTTTATCTGGTGGATGAATTGCGGCGGCTCGCCAGCCTGCATTCGCACGTCGAGTACACCCCAGCCGTTCTAAACGGGGAAGAATCAGACGCGGTGGCGGTTGGCTCCATTGACCAAGTTGTTCTGAAGCGCTTTCCGAAGTTAAGTGGATGGCGTGGATATGTCTGCGGCGATCCCACGCTGGTCCAAATGCTTAAGAAAAAACTCTTCCTTTGCGGAATGTCGTCGCGAGACATTTATGCGGATGCTTTTGTACCCGCCGCCCAGCCATCCTAGACTAAAAAACGTGCAGCTCAGTCTCCATGCCGATTACGCCCTACGCGTCCTTGTTTACCTGGGGACCCATCCAGGCCGGATTATATCGACGCAAGAAATTAGCGCAGCATACGGCATCTCAAAGAATCATTTGGTGCGCGTAGTCCAGACGCTTGCCGATCAGGCTTACGTCGATGTTCAAGCCGGTCGATCGGGAGGCGTGAAGCTGGCGCGTGAACCGCACCTGATTCGCCTCGGGGAGGTCGTTCGGATCGCGGAGCCGAATTTACGCCTGGCCGAATGTTTCGACGCTAAAACCAACACGTGCCCGATCGCCGGCGCTTGCGGTCTTCAGGGCATGCTGCGCGAGGCGCTCGCCGATTTTCTTGCCACGCTGAACAAATACACCGTCGCTGACATACTCGATCACGGGGGTCAGCGGAAGATTGCCAGCGCATTCGCCACTTTTGTCGGGTGGAGCGGCGATCCTTCTTGATGTCCTGAACTCCTCAAGCCCATTCAGACAAAACAATATCGAACCTGTCGATCTCCATCGTCTTAAATCGACGTCCCAGTAGAACACACTTGTGTTTGGAAGTTTAGAGGAGACCTGACAATGCGATTCATGATGCTAATGATCCCGAAAGGCTATGAAAGGGCCGAGCCAGGAACGATGCCCAGCGCCAAAGCCGTTGCCGCAATGATGAAATATAACGAATCATTGCAGAAGGCAGGGGTGTTGCTTGCGCTGGACGGCCTCCACCCTCCCTCCATGGGAGCGCGCGTCACCTTCGCCGGCGGAAAGCCGAAAGTTCAAGACGGTCCATTTACCGAAGCTAAAGAAGTGCTTGGCGGCTACTGGATAATTCAGGTAAGGTCAAGGGAGGAAGCGGTCGAATGGGCATCTCGATGTCCGGCTTCAGACAACGAAATAATCGAGGTTCGACAAGTGCAGGAGTTCGCGGACTTCCCCGACGATGTTCAGCAAGCGGCCGCTAAGTTTCCAGAAATACAGGCCCAGTCCGGACAGCATAAAGCTTTGTAGCCGCGACCCGGGCGACGATGATAGGCTTCTAGAACGCTTCGAGAATGCCCGACGCCGCACAGGCGTGCTGGACGATAGTAAGGAAGCGCGAATTTGACGCCCTCAACCGAATTAACTATCGACAGCTGGCGAGTTCTATCTCTGGCTCAGAGAGTAGAAGCTTTCAAAGGCCTGCCACCAGGGCTTGACGACGAGTTTTTCCTGAGCTTGACTGCTCGAGAGCAGTCACAATTAGTGCTCGCATTACCAGAGCCGGAGCGACGATTGTGGGTAAGGCTCCTTGCGCCCGATGACGCTGCGGATTTGATTCAGGCGTCATCTAACCCGGAACGTGAGTCGCTGATCCGCTATCTCGATGTGTCCACGATGCGCGAAGTCACCGCTCTTTTGGCCTATGCCGAAGACGACGCCGGTGGCCTGATGAGCACACGATTCGCTCGCATTCGTCCGGAGATGACGATTGATGAGGCGATCGCGTATCTTCGTCGCCAAGCGGGCCAGGTAGAAACCATTTACTACGCGTACGTTCTCGACCAGGAACAGCGCTTGCTTGGGGTCGCGTCGTTTCGTGACCTCTTCTCGGCGGACCGTAACAAGCGAGTTGATGAGGTGATGCGCAAACGCTACATTGCCGTCGGCGAAGAAACCGACCAGGAGGATGTGGCGCGAATCTTCGAAGAACATGGGTTGCTGGCAGTGCCTGTTGTGGACGAGCAAGGCCACATGAAAGGCCTGGTGACGGTTGACGATATTGTCGACGTCGTGGAGGAAGAGGCGAGCGAAGACATTCAACGCATCGGCGGCATGCAGGCTTTGGAAGCTCCGTACATGGCAACGAAGTTCGGTGAGCTCGTCCGCAAGCGCGCCGGATGGCTGGCCATTCTTTTCGTGGGCGAGATGTTGACCGCGACCGCGATGGCTCGTTATGAAGGTGAGATTGCTCGGGCAGTTGTTCTGGCGGTCTTCATCCCGTTGATCATCAGCAGCGGCGGAAACTCCGGTTCTCAAGCAACAACGCTGGTCATTCGAGCCATGGCGCTAGGCGAAGTGCATTTGCGCGACTGGTGGCGTGTTGTTCGCCGCGAGTTTCTCACAGGGTTAGTGCTTGGCGGGATCCTGGCTCTAATCGGCTTGTGTCGCATCCTCTTATGGCAGGCTATTGGCGGAACGTACGGTGAACATTATCTGAAAATAGGCGTAACTGTCGCTCTCAGCCTGCTGGGTGTAGTTCTCTTTGGAACAATGGCCGGCTCGATGTTGCCCTTCATCCTGAAGCGGGCCGGACTTGATCCGGCCAGCGCATCGGCTCCGTTCGTCGCGACGCTGGTGGATGTGACCGGCCTGGTGATTTACTTCAGCGTCGCGGCGGCTGTGTTGCGGGGGACTCTGTTGTGAATTACGTTCTGACCAACGCGCTCGACGACTCCTGCTCCGTCTGACTCAATACCGCGCATCTGTCAGCTACGGGTCGAATCTCCGCGATGAGCCCATAGCGCAGGGTAGGACACTGTTTGGCAATAGCAGTTGCTTCATCCAGACTGTCGACCGTGAGAAAAAAGAAGCCGCCGACAGCTTCCTTGCCTTCGGCATACGGACCATCCAACACGCGCTCGTTGGAAACCACGCGTCCCTCGGGACGCAACGGGTGACCGCCCTTCACCTTGCCCTCTGCTGCCAGCCCGTCATACCAGGCATTCCACTGGTTTAAGAGTTTCTTCCTCTGCTCAGCCGACATCGCCACGTATGTCTCTGGAGACGATTCTCGGAAGATCAACATGTATGCGGATGGCGCGGCTTGATTTGCTTGCATTAGGAACCTCGAAACGGTTATTTGACTAAAAAACACCAACCCTGTCTGATTTGGGATGGTTTGTTCGTCGAGTGAATGAAAGCCCAATCCGTTCGACTAACCGGACGGAACAATTCTAACAAAGGAACGAAGGAACATGGCCACTCTATCTGATTCCCCTACTCAATCCCAGACGCGTGTGAAGCCCGTCGCGGATGGCATGCGAACCGTTACGCCGCACCTTGTTTGCGCCGGAGCAGCCGAGGCCATCGAATTTTACAAGAAGGCGCTGAACGCCACAGAGATGATGCGATTGCCTGGTCCGGACGGCAAGCTCATTCATGGATGCATCCGTATCGGAGACTCGATGGTATTCCTGGTAGACGAATTCCCAAATATGGGCGCGTTGGGACCAAAAGCGCTGAAAGGCTCTCCGGTCACCATTCATCTTGCTGTAGAAGACGTCGATGCCGTTGTTGAACGTGCCGTGAAAGCCGGCGCCAAGGTAATCATGCCCGTCCAGGATATGTTCTGGGGCGACCGGTACGGTATCGTCGAAGACCCGTTCGGTCATCATTGGTCCGTGGCAACGCATATTCGCGATTTGAGTCCGGAAGAGATTCAAAAAGCCGCGGAAACAGCCTGCTCCCCATCGTAATTCGGGTTTCACAGCGTTCGTTTCACTCCTTGGAATCTGAGGCTGCACGATGTCTCAGATTCCAGTCCAGGTGAAACACAGTTGTAATACGGCCGTATGACATCGCTTGATATAGTGATGGTCAATGAATTTGCCTGAATTTCAAGAGGAACGCAAAGACAACATCAAGACCACGCCTGCAGAGGGCCGCCTAGGTGTGCTGATGCCGGGTATGGGGTCGGTCTCGACCACATTTATGGCGGGTGTAGAAGCGGTCAAACGCGGCCTGGCTGAACCTGTCGGGTCATTGACACAGCTTGGGACGGTGCGACTTGGCAAGCGAACGGACGCCAGAACGCCACGCATCAAGGACTTCGTGCCGCTCGCCGACCTGAATGATCTCGTCTTTGGCGGATGGGACATTTTCGACGATAACGCTTATGACGCGGCAGTTCACGCAGGGGTGATCGAGAAGTCCATGCTCGATCAAGTGCGTGAGCCGCTCGAACGAATCAAGCCCATGAGCGCGGTATTCGATAAAGAGTATGTCAAACGCCTCGATGGACCGAACGTGAAACAGGGCTCAAAAATGGACAAGGCCCAGATGCTGATGGCCGACATTGAGAGCTTCAGGAAAGACAACGATTGTGCGCGGCTGGCGATGGTTTGGTGCGGATCGACCGAGGTATTTCATCGGCCGGAGAAGGTCCACCAAACATTGAAGGATTTCGAATGCGGCTTGCAAAAGAATGATCCGGATATCGCTCCTAGCCAGATCTATGCATATGCCGCGTTGAAGTCGGGCGTGCCGTTTGCTAACGGAGCTCCGAACTTGACAACTGATGTCCCTGCGCTGCTGGATCTCTCAAAACAGAACAACGTTCCGATTTGTGGCAAGGATTTCAAGACGGGCCAAACCTTCATGAAAACGCTTTTGGCTCCGGGATTCAAGGCTCGCATGCTGGGCATGAAGGGCTGGTATTCGACGAATATTCTTGGGAATCGCGATGGCGAAGTTCTCGACGATCCTGGAAGCTTCAAATCCAAAGAAGAGACCAAGCTCAGCGTTCTCGAACAGATTCTTCAGCCGGATTTGTATCCCAATCTGTATGGGGATCTGTATCACGCGGTTCGCATCAACTACTATCCTCCGCGTGGCGATCAGAAAGAAGGCTGGGACAACATCGACATTTTTGGATGGATGGGTTATCCCATGCAGGTTAAGGTAAATTTTCTCTGCCGCGACTCCATCCTTGCCGCGCCGCTCGTGCTTGACTTGGTTCTATTCCTTGATTTGGCTCAGCGCTCAGGCATGCGCGGGATTCAGGAATGGCTGAGCTTCTACTTCAAGGGCCCAATGACCGCGCCTGGCCTCTATCCGGAGCACGACATCTTCATCCAACTGATGAAGTTGAAGAACACTCTTCGTCACATGCGGGGTGAAGAATTGATCACCCATCTTGGGCTCGAATACTACGACTAGATCAAATTCCGAGCCGCGACCTTCTTGCCAGTTCCCCAAAGGTCTGATTGGTTTGCGGCTCGTGTCCCTTTAAGGGCTGGATGCGTTCGTGGATTGCATCCAGGAGCCATGCCGGCTGAGGAAAAAACATTGTTTCCAACTCTGCTGCCGGCGTGATCCAGTTGCGTGAGCCAATGACAACAGGTGGTCCGTCGAGATCATCGAAGCAAAGCTGAGTCAGATTCGAAGCAACGGTTTGCATCACCGACCCGCGTTCGACCGCATCTGATGCCAGTAGAACCTTACCGGTTTTGCGAACCGACTCGACTACTGGATCATAGTTGAGCGGATTCGCGGATCGAAGGTCGATGACTTCCGCTGACAATCCGTATTTCGACTGCAACTCATCGGCTGTCGCGATAGCTGTATAGAGAGTTGGACCTATCGTAACGATTGTCAGGTCCTTGCCCCTGCGTTTGAGCGAGGGCTCGCTCAGGTCGATCTCGTAATAACCCTCCGGCACGCCAGCTTCAACGAACATTTCTCCGTAATCGTAGACCTTTTGGCTTTCAAGGAAGATCACTGGATCTGTTCCGGCAAGAGCCGAGTTCAACATGCCCTTCGCGTCGTATGGTGTAACGGGATAGACAACCTTCAGGCCTGGGATGTGGTGCACCAGCGCAGTCCAATCCTGTGAATGCTGCGCTCCATATTTGGCGCCCACCGAGATACGAAGGACGAACGGCATTGTCAACTGACCCGCTGACATTGACTGCCACTTCGACATTTGATTGAAGATCTCATCTCCTGCGCGGCCCATGAAATCGGCGTACATTAACTCGGCGACAACCCGGCCGCCGGAGAGAGCGTAGCCCACGGCCGCGCCTACGATGCCGGCCTCTGAGATCGGAGAATTGAATAGCCGGTGATACGGCAGCGCCTCAGTGAGACCTCGGTAGACCGCGAACGCTCCACCCCAATCGCGGTTTTCTTCCCCGAACGCAATCATCGTGGGATCGATAGAGAAGCGGTGCAGCATCGCTTCAAAAAGAGCATCGCGCACGTTGTACGCCTTCATCTTGGGGACCGCTTTTCCCTCGAACGTCGGCGTGCGGATCTTGCCCTTGATTTGCTGGACTCGCGGATTGTCGCTCAGCTCCTGGAGGAACTCTGGAGGGCGATCGTCGTACTTTTCGATCCTGCGATTTGAGAACATCACGGACGACACGAGGTCCGAGTCGACCGTGACTCGCGGACTCGCTTCGAGGTCGACGGCGAGCTGAAACATGTCAAAGATCGTTGCTTCCATGAAGGCTTTCGCGGAGTCGAGCGCATCTTCATTCACGATCTTGTTGTCCAGCATCTTGGCCCGAAATGCGCGAATCGAATCAGCTTGCTGCCATCGCTCAATTTCTTCTTTTGAGCGATAGCTCGACGCGTCCGAAGGTGAGTGTCCGCTGATGCGGTAAGTGATCGTGTCGAGCAGAACCGGACCACGCCCTTCCGTTAGAATTTGCTTCTTACGGCGGAATGCGTCGATGACTGGCAGGGGATCGTAGCCGTTCACACGTTCGGCATGCATCTGTTCAGGATTTACGCCGGCGCCGACACGGGCGATGAATTGGACACCCATCGTTTCTCCGACCGGCTGCCCACCCATCCCATAAAAATTGTTCATGCAGTTGAAGATGATCGGGAGGCCTCCCCCCAATGACTCATCCCACAGATTCCGGTATTGGTCCATCGCCGAGAAGGTGATGCCTTCCCACACTGGACCGCAGCCGAATGAGGCGTCTCCGATATTCGCGACTACGATGCCAGGCTTACGATTCACCCGCTTGAATAATGCCGCGCCAGGCGCAATTGAACCTGAGCCTCCAACAATTGCGTTGTTCGGGTAGATGCCAAACGGCGCGAAGAAGGCATGCATCGATCCACCCAGGCCGCGATTGAATCCTGTCTCACGCGCGAAGATCTCGCTGTAGGCTCCGTAAGTGAAGAAGCGAAGAGCCAGACCTTTCAGTGACCCGTGGTAACCCTTCTCCACCGGCCGTAGAAGCGCGCCATCGCGGTACGACTTCATGATGTCCATCAACTGTTCATCATCGAGTTGACGGATTGCTGAGAAGCCCTTAGCGAGAATTTCTCCATGACTGCGATGCGAGCCGAAGATGTGATCATCAGGAGTTAGCGAGAACGCCATGCCCACCGCGGCAGCCTCCTGCCCGATCGAGAGGTGCGCAGGACCTGCGTGGTTGTATGTGACGCCTTTATACGCGCCCTTCGTTTTGATCTCATTCAGGATCGATTCGAATTCGCGAATGGCGCACATGTCCTGCCAGATATGCAGGAAGTCCTCGACCGAATAGCTCTGACGCTCTTCCTTTATGGACTTGTCGTAAGCATTTAACGGAATGTCGGAGAGACAAAGCGTATCTCGACTACAAACTTTTTCGGGTTCTATGATGATCGATTTGGGCATTCCGTTTTAACTCCTATGTTCGATTCCTAGCGTTCGATTCCTAGGATTGCTTCGCGCAGGGCTTCTGAAACCGTGGGATGAGGGAAGACGATTTGACTCGCATCTTTTACGCACATTTCTGTTTCGATCATGGCCGCTGCTGCGACGATAAATTCGCTTGACGCGTCGCCGATGGCATGAACTCCCAGGATCTCACCGTACTTATCGCCGGTCAGAACTTTGACGAACCCGGTGCCGCCCTCGTTCTCGATGAGAAACCTTCCGGCGACCGCCATCGGAACGACGGACTTTCTATAAGCAATCCCGTCTGAGTTCAGCTCCTCTTCCGTCTTGCCGACCGACGCTACTTCAGGATGTGTGTAAATGACAGCCGGAATCGCTCGATATCGGATACGATCTTTGTTTCCGAACATATTGTTCACAGCGACGATTCCTTCCCGAGCTGCCGCATGAGCCAGCATGCGACGGCCCGTTACGTCGCCACAGGCCCAAATTCCGGGAACGTTCGTCTTGCCCTGTTCGGAAGTCTTAACCCCTCTCGGCCCGAAATCGACGCCAACTTCTTTGAGTCCCAGTCCATGGACTGACGGCGTTCGGCCGGTAGCGTTCAGAACGATATCGAATTCTCCTGCTGTATCGGAATGGATCGTACCGCCATCGATCTTGAGGACTTCGCTGGAAAGCTTAAAATCGATGCCGGCGCGTTTGAGAATCTGGAGGAGACGTGAGGATACTTCGCCATCGCTAGCGGTGGCGATTTGCGGCAGCATTTCATAAACGGTCACCTTGGAACCGATTTCGTTGAAGAAACAAGCGAACTCGAGTCCGATGTAACCGCCACCGATGATCGCGATCTTTTCGGGAATGGTTGTAAGAGCAAAAACGCTGTCGGAATCGAGGACGCGCTCAGATTCAATCCCTGGAATCGGTGGTAGGGCCGGCTTTGAGCCAGTCGCGATCAGGATATTCTTCGTTTTGTAACCTTGGTTGCCTACCTGAACGGCATCGCGGGAAACGATTCCGGCTTGACCAGTGATTACCTCGACGCCTGCGCGCTTCAGCATTCCACCGACGCCACTGGTGAGTGTGCCGACCACGCGATTTTTCCTCTCAACTACGGCGGGCATGTCGAACGTCAACGATCCGATACGGACACCGTATGCCGCAGCTTGAGTACATTCGTGATAGAGCTTCGAGGAACGCAGGAAGGTTTTCGCCGGGATGCAGCCAACATTCAGGCAGGTTCCA
>DASQLD010000383.1:0-4058 GCA_035630195.1 Bryobacteraceae bacterium | reverse complement strand
TTCCTAAAGCGGCTGTGAAATTGCCGTCTGATCCACCGCCAACACTGGTTTCCTCTAAAGGGAACCCTATCTCCGACGCGAGCCCCTGGGCCTTCCGGAACAGGGCAATCACTGCCGGAGTCCGCTCTAGGGGAGGACGATTTAAACCACCTGTAACGCTGACGGTGCAGCGCTTATCGAATGGCTTCAACCGGAGGAATTGCCGGTGCAAAACCGCTGCGTCTTTCAACCGTGCGATTCGGAAATCCACCGCGACTTGGGCCGCCTCCGCAACAACATTCGTCCTTGTGCCACCGGAGATTACGCCAGGATTAACGGTCAATCCGCGATCGAGATCGGTAAAGCTGGCGATCACTTCTATCTGCCGTGCAAGTTCCACAATAGCGTTCGCTCCAGAGGTAAAGTCGAGACCTGCGTGCGCAGCCTTACCTCGAACCGTGACCGTGTAATCGCCGACTCCTTTGCGCCCCGTCTTCGCTTTCCCATCGACGCCCGCGCTCGGCTCCAACACGAGAACAGCAACACTTCGCTGCGCTTCTTTCTCGGTCAAAGATCGTGACGATGGGCTGCCAATTTCTTCATCGCTGTTAAGTTGCAGCACTATCCTACGCTTCACCGGGATGTCGAGTTCTTTAAGAGCCCGCATCGCGTAAACGAACATTGCGATGCCACCCTTCATGTCAAAAACACCCGGTCCCCAGAGCCGGCCATTTTTCTCGTGGTATGGCATGCGTTCGAGCGTACCCAACGGGTAGACAGTATCCGAGTGACCGAGCGCCAGAATTTGCCCCTGCTTCCGGTTACCCGGCAAGTTGAATTCGCACTGGATATGCGGCCCATAGGCCCCGCCTTTATAGCGCTTGACCCGTGCGAAATCGCTGATGGAATTTTCTACGATCTGCGCAAATGCTTCGATTGCCGCAGAATTACCACTGGGCGATTCGCACAGGACCAGCTCACCCAAAAACGTGAGAATCTCTTTCTGTTTTGACTGCGCCCAGCGGAGTATCGAATCCGGCACGTTATAATTGTGGCACCAGATGGCCGTTCTCGACATTCAAGCGATCGAGAAGATCCTTCCGCATCGCTACCCTTTTCTCCTGATCGACCGCATTCTTGAACTCGAAGACATGCGTGTTGTCGCAATCAAGAACGTGACGATGAACGAGCCTCATTTTACCGGCCACTTTCCGGGCCAGGCAGTCATGCCCGGCGTTTTGATCGTGGAGGCGATGGCGCAGGCAGCCGGTGTGCTCGTGCTTAGCCGCATGGAGAATCGTGACAGCAAGCTCGTATTTCTCGCTACGATTGAGCAGGCGAAGTTCCGACGGCCTGTCGTTCCGGGCGACCAGCTTCGCATCGAGGTCAAGTTCCTGAAGCTGAAACCAAGCGTTGCAAAAATACAGTGCGAAGCATCCGTTGATGGAGTTAAGGCTGCAGAAGCTGAGTTGGTTTGCACGCTAGTCGACAAGCCGCCCGCCGCGTAGATGCCGATTCATCCGACTGCAATCGTCGATCCTGCGGCACATGTCGCGGAGAACGCCGAGATCGGTCCCTTTTGCGTCGTCGGCGCGGATGTTCGCGTTGGCGGTCGCACGAAGCTCATGGGACATGTTTTCGCGGAAGGTCCGCTCTCGATCGGCGAAGACAATGTGTTTTACCCGTACTCGACCATCGGCGTCGCACCGCAAGATCTCAAGTACAAAGGCGAGCGATCCGAGACACGAATCGGCCATCGAAATCGAATTCGTGAGTTCGTAACTATCCATCGCGGCACCGAGGGCGGGGGCATGTTAACTACCATCGGTTCCGACAATCTGCTGATGGCGTATACGCATGTCGCCCACGACGTGAAGATTGGCGATCACACTGTACTATCGAACGGAGTCACGCTGGCAGGTCACGTAGCCATCGGCGATTGGGCCGTCATCGGCGCGTTTAGCGGCGTGCATCAGTTCTGCCGTGTCGGCCGCCATGCCATGATCGGCGGTTATAGTGTCATCACACAGGATGTCCTGCCCTTCGCGACGACGGTCAGCACACGTGAAAACAAGATCTTCGGCGCGAATCGGACCGGACTCGAGCGGCGTGGTTTTCAAGATGATTCCATCGAACCCCTACAAACTGCCTTTCGGCTTCTGACACGATCTCGCCTGAATACGACACAAGCGATTGAGCGCATCAAAGGGGAACTGCCTGAAACACCGGAAATCAGGGAACTCCTCGAGTTCATCGCGTCATCGGAGCGCGGATTCGTCAAGTGAAGTACGGGCTTATCGCCGGAAATGGCCGGTTCCCGATTTTGGCGCTCGAGACAGCGCGCTCGCTGGGGCACGAGATCGTAGCGATCGGCATCGAAGAAGAAGCGTCTCGTGATATCGAAGCCTTGGCGGCGCGTACGTATTGGATATCCCTGGGCCAACTGAGCAAGCTCATCGACATCCTCAAGCGCGAAGGCATCACCGAAATCATGATGACGGGTCAGGTGAAGCATACCAAGATCTTCTCTGCGATTCGTCCTGATTGGCGCCTTGGCAAGCTTCTGTTGAGTCTTCGTGAGAAAAATACGGATGCTCTGATCGGTGGTGTAGCCAAGGTGCTTGCGGATGAAGGCATCCGCCTGGTGGATTCCACGCTGCTGCTTAAATCATTGCTGGCTGGAGAAGGATTGCTGACGCGCCGCAAGCCCACGGATGATGAGGCGCGCGATCTCCACTACGGACGGCGGGTCGCAAACGCGCTAGCGGGGTTCGATATCGGCCAGAGTGTTGCGATCGCCGATCGCGCCTGCGTTGCGCTCGAAGCGATGGAAGGAACCGATGCCATGCTCCGTCGCGCAGCAGATCTCGCCCAAGGGAAACCATTACGGCTAGTGAAGGTATCTCGCAGACGAAAGCATTTGCTGTTTGACGTTCCCGTTGCTGGCCCCGACACGATAAAAGTAATGAAAGAAACCGGGACTAGTGTCATGTCCGTTGATGCCGGACGAACACTTTTCCTCGACAAAGAGCAACTCATCGGAGCCGCCAACGAAGCCGGCATCGCGATTTTAGGTGTGGCTCCCGAAGAGCCACGCTGAAGCGTTCTTCCCCCCTTGGCGGGAAATACCTGCCGATCTCGCATAAAACGGCGGAAGACCTACGCTATGCATTTACTATTGGGCGATCCCACGGACTCTTGGTGCGCGAGCGTTCGTGGCGGACTCGAAGCGCGCGGATACGAAACGCATCTCACTGCAAATCCATTCGAGCACCCATATCATTTTGCCTGGCGTCTCGATAATCATCAATCGAAGAGCCGCCTGGTTCTCGATGGGCTGTCGCTAGAGCCTCTCGAAAGTGTCTTTGTACGCAGGACCGGCTGGATCGACCCGACGGGGTGGCGGCCCGACGACCTGAACTACGTGCAGGCGGAGACCCAGGCAGCTCTCCTCGCTTGGTTATGGGGTTTGGAGTGCCCAGTCGTTAATCGATATCCGGCAGCAATATGGTACCGGCCGCAGCTTCCGCTTCTTTCCTGGCAATCACTGCTGCGGGGATGTGGTCTTCCTGTCTTAGAGCAAGTGATTACAAGCGTCGCTGTGGAAGCTCGCGCTTTCGGCGAGCGGCTCTCGAGCGAAGGAGTCGCCGGCGCGGTCTATGCACCCCTTACAACCGATACGCGCTACTTGTTGACGGAGGAACACGATTGGGAGGCCCTTGCTGCGATACAGGGCTGTGCGCCTGTTTGTTTGACGTATCCCCACGGACCGGTGCAGTTCGCCTGCGTAGTAGGAGAACGAGTGATCTGGCAAGGCGCTGCAACTTCTGAGATGGTCAAACTTGCGCCGTTGTTGCGCCGCTTCGCCAATGCCGCTCAGCTGGCTTTCGTCGAGCTTGCGCTTGGCGCGACCTCCCGAGGGATCGGCGTCATCGCCATTGAGACTCATCCCAACTACGATCACTTTGGCGAGACTGCGCGGCGGGACATCGTGGAAGCACTTGTGCACCTTCTCGCGCCACCAACAGATTGGACTCGTCAACACGCCTCATCGGCCTTAGAGTTCAGTGGGGCAGGCC
>DASQLD010000382.1:0-4384 GCA_035630195.1 Bryobacteraceae bacterium | reverse complement strand
AGTCGAAACGGGATTCGACAATAGTGGGAGTTGTCGCCGACGCTCACACGTTCCGGCTGCATGGTACGGATGTTGCGGAAATCTACCATACTCTGGATCCGGAGTCGAAGGGCGAGGGTGTTGTCTTGCTGGCGCGATCGCGTGCAAGGCCGGAGAACATACTCTTAGCGCTCCGGCAGGCGGCGCGAACCGTCGACAGCCGCGTTCTTGCAGCAGTCCGACCCATGCGAGCCGACTTCGAACGCCGCCTCGATCCCCTCCGAATGATCGCGGCGGTCTCGGCATCACTCAGCGGTATTGCTCTGCTACTTGCTTCGGCCGGCTTGTTCGGATTGATCGCCTACACAGTGGGTCAACGGACAAAAGAGATCGGCATTCGGATGGCGGTCGGCGCGGAAGCCCGGTCCATCATCGCGACGTTGTGCAACGGGTTCCGGTGGCCGATCATCAGCGGACTCGTCATCGGTCTCGGACTTGGATGGGCAGCGGCGACGATGCTGCGCGGTGTGATCGGCTCCGTACGCCCGGCGGATCCCATCGTTTACCTCGCCGCGGTTGGTGTTCTGAGTACGGTGGCCGTCGTGGCAGCGATTTTGCCAGCTCGAAAGGCTCTAAGGATTAACCCCGTGGTCGCCTTAAGGAACGACTGATCGCGTTTAACAGTATAGAGAAAATCGCTTAGTGTTGATCCAATTACATGTCTGTTTGCGCGCTTGCTTATAGGAACAGGCTCATGTAAATTGGGGCACTGACTGTTCCACATCTGGAGGGAACTTATGTTTTGCCCAAATTGCGGCGCGAATGTGCAGGGGCGTTTCTGCACGAAATGTGGAACTGCCGTGGATGCGCCACCGGCCGGAACAGCGGGCGCCGCCAACTCGGCGCCGCCACCGGGAGCGCACCCGTACACCGCTCCAGCCACGACGGGCGGGTTAACAGAGAACGTCGCCGGAGCCTTGTGTTATGCCCTCGGTATCATAACCGGTATTCTTTTTCTTGTACTTGCTCCTTATAATCAGAACAAATTCGTCCGTTTCCATGCCTTTCAGTCGATCTTCTTCCAAGCCGCGTGGATTGTTCTCTGGATCGCGCTTACAACGCTGTCTTTCATCGTTCCGTGGTTTGTGATGGGATTGATCTGGACGCTTCTGCCGTTTGTCGCACTCGGATTTTGGCTGTTGTTGATATTCAAGGCGTACCAGAACGAACGATTCAAATTGCCCATCATCGGCGATCTTGCTGAGAAGCAAGCCTGAACATTCGTACACCTTTAATGGCCGCGCGCGTCAAAGCGTCGTGCGGCCATTTCTGTTATTACTTCCTTTCCTTTGTCTGGCTCAGACACCCACCATCGGCATCGTCGAGATTTACGGCGTACGGAAGATCTCCCCGGCTGAGATTCGGAAGGTCGCAGGTGTGGCTCCCGGCGCCAAACTTCCCTCATCCAAGTACATGGTTGAGGAGAGGCTACAGGAAATCGACGGCGTTGAGGTGGCCTCGCTCGAAGGAGCTTGCTGTGACAACGGAAAAGTCATTCTTTATATCGGAGTCCAGGAAAGCGGCAGCCCTCCCATCAATCTCCGCGAGCATCCCTCCGAGAGCCCTGATTTTCCTGAACCCGTTCAGACTGCCTATTCTCTTTTCTTAGAGCAAGTGCGGGAAGCGGGCCGCAGTGGCGGCGGAACGGAAGATCTGTCCCAGGGACACTCGCTCTTTTCAAGTCCAACAGCAAGAGCGGCCCAACTCGCTTTCATCCCTCTCGCGGCCGAGTATGCCGGCCAACTACGCGATGTCCTGCGTCGATCGGCGGACATGGATCACCGCGCCATGGCAGCATACGTCCTCGGCTATCATCCCGATAAAAAATCCGTTCTGGAAGATCTTGCCTTTGCGTTGAGCGATCCCGATCCGACGGTGCGCGGTAATGCGATGCGCGCTATCGCGGCAATCGCGGTGTACGCGGAGAGCAACGCCGGCACAGGGATCGTCATCAATCCGGGCTGGTTTGTCGATCTGGTAAGCTCCGCGGTATGGACGGATCGTCACACGGCGGCGGTGACACTGGTCACCTTGACACAGGCTCGCAAGCCCGAGATCCTGAGCCAACTACAGGACCGTTCCTTGCCGGCTCTTGCCGAGATGGCTCGATGGCGTCATTTGCCGCACGCATTACCGGCGTTCATCCTTCTAGGCCGCATTGTTGGAGTAAAAGAGGCTGAGCTGCAAGCTGCCTGGGCGAAAGGCGAACGTGAACCAATTATCGAGCGCGCAATTTCGCTCGGTAAGCAACCAGTTCGGACGGATCGTCCGTAATAATAGCGTCGACGCCACACGCAATTAGCCTCTGCCAATCTGCCGGTGTGTTCGCCGTCCACGGAACCACTTGCAGGCCGGCGTGGTGAGCGGCATCCACCTCCTCCTTCGTCACCAATTGGTATTGCGGCGAGATGATTCCTGCCCCTGCCTCTTTTGCGATGGCTACGAAGCTTTTCGGGTGCCCTTCGTAGAGAGCGGAGAGCCGCATCTTCGGCGCCAGCTTCTTCATCGCGTGCAGAGTGCGAAAGTCAAAAGACTGCAAAATGATCCGGTCTTCAAGCTTGTGCTGCTTTATCACATCGAGCACCAGCTTTACGAACTCTTCGGGAGAGGGAGCAAGTTGCGGATACTTCGGAGAAATCTTCGTCTCGATATTGAATTCGAACTTGCCGCGAGGCGCCAGCTTTAAAACTTCGCTCAGCGTAGGAATCGAAGTTCCAGGAACCGGCTTCTGCTTCGGCTGAGCCGGGTTCTTCAGGCTGCCACAATCGAAACGCTTCAATTGCTCCAGCGTCAGTTCGCGAATAGCGAGCTTCGGCAGAGCATCCTTACAGATAACCGGATTTACATGCGGATCGTGGGAGACGACAACCACGTTGTCCTTCGTCACCGCCAGGTCGAGTTCCAGCACGTCAACTCCGGCTTCGATTGCATACTCGAATGCGGGAATCGTATTCTCCGGACGTACGGCCCGGGCCCCGCGATGGCCGTGAATCAGCACTTCCGATGCGCCGCAAGCGCTGAGTGACAGCATGATGACAAACGACCGTAGCAACATACTCGATCAGATATAGTTTAATCGTGACCCGAAGAGACATTGTGCGTGCCGGCGCGATCACGGCGCTGAGCTACTCGCAGATCAGGGGCGCAAACGAGCGCGTTAGCATGGGATACATCGGTGTCGGCAACCGTGGCGACCAGGTCCATGACGCCTTCTTAGAGCATGGCGATGCACAGACCGTTGCGGTTTGCGATCTCCGGGAAGACTATATGGACCTGGCAGTGAACAAGTCCCGGTCCACTCCGAAGAAGTACAAAGACTATCGAAAACTCCTCGAAGACAAGAATGTCGATGCCATCGTGATAGCGACTCCGGATCACTGGCATGCGCTCCAGTTTGTCCATGCCTGTGACGCAGGGAAGGATGTCTATGTCGAAAAGCCGCTCAGCCTGACAGTCACCGAGGGCCGCAAGATGGTTCAGACGGCTGAGAGGACAAAGCGCGTCGTTCAAGTCGGCATTCATCGTCGATCCGGGAAATTTCTCAAGGAAGCGGTCGATTTCATTCAGTCCGGCGGGATCGGAAAAGTTACGGTTGCGAAGGGATACCATCTGACGAACGAATGGCCCAACGGGATCGGCGCGTGGGCGGACACAACGCCTCCGACCGATTTCGAGTGGGATCAGTGGCTCGGTCCGGCGCCAAAGGTTCCGTATAACAAGAACAGAACCTTCTACAATTTCCGCTGGTTCCATAACTATTCGGGTGGACAGGTCACCAATTTCGGAGTGCATTATTTCGATCAACTGCGCTGGTGCCTGGGTCAGGACTCTGCAAGCGCAGTGACGGTGATGGGCGGCAAGTACGCGATAAAGGACAACCGCGAGATTCCGGACACACTAGAGGCTCTATGGCAGGTTCCCGGTCCGACGTTGATGGTCTTCAGCCAGTACAACGCCAATGCATCCGGCGGGAATCCACAGCGGTCTGAGATGGAACTGCGGGGTACGAACGGCACAATGTATATCCACGGCAATCGGTGGGAAGTAATCCCGGAGCGCGTTACGGAAGCGAATGTCCCAGCTCGGACGCCGCTGGATCGACAGACCGAGCGATCCTATACACCTTCCAAAAAAGCCACAATCGAGCCCCGAGAAAGCAAAGGTAGCGCTGACACGGCGTTCCATGCACGTAACTTCCTCGACTGTGTGAAGAGCCGTAAGAAGACAAATTGCGATACGCTCGATGGCCATCTTTCGACGGTCGGGCCGCTGATTGCGAACATCGCGCTGAAAACGAGATCGTATCTCGAATGGGATGCGAACGCCGAAAAGTTCACGAATAATG
>DASQLD010000381.1:0-8890 GCA_035630195.1 Bryobacteraceae bacterium | reverse complement strand
CCACACGTAGATCCAGTTCGGCGGGAGCAAATCGCTCAGGAATAAAGGCCCGCAAGCTTCCGGCGCGGCGTTTCGCAAGCTGACGGTCACATTCATCGTCGGATACGTGTCATTCGAGATAGGCCCCACCCCACGCGCGATCTCGATTTTTTCCCCTCCCGCCACCGAAGTTGCGGGAAGGGCTATCACCGGCAATGGAGAGAACGGCAAGTCGACGTCGGTTTCGGCGAAGGTCCATTGTTGGGCGAGCTTTTCCCAGACCTCTTTTTCTGAGTCCACCGACACGAACGAGTACTTATAGCCAAGCTTATCCAGCAGCGGCTTGCGGTATAGATCTATAGCCGACTTCAAGTACGTGCACCATTGCCGCGCCCGATCCACGGCACTTAAATAGGAAAACAATGAAACCAGCATCAGAACCGCACCCACAACGAAGCCTTTCGCCCCAAGCACAGCTGATCGTTGAATCGTTAAACATACCGTTGCCAAGGAAATAGCGGCGGTCAGGAACGCGAGATGAACGGCGAAGTCCATTGCCGTCTTTAGTTCTTCCAGAATTGTGGCGTACCCCGGCTCGACTACCGACACCAGCCTGGGCCAAAGCATCACGGCCGAAATACCATAACGCTGTTGTGAGTAGTGCTCCGCGTTGCGATTGACATTGCCGAATCTCGTCGGGAGCACCAGCGACTCCTCATATGGGTAATCCGAATCGAGGACCAGGGCAAGGGAGTTCAGCGACGAGGTTAGTTTCGCCTCGGCCTTTGGGCTTAGATCTCCGGGCTGGAGCGTGTTCCAGATCAGCCAAAGACGATCCCGGTAATCACGAATCTGGCGATACCGCCATCTGTGATAAGCCTTCATCAGGAAGCCGGGCGGCGAGTCCTCCCATGGATAACCTTGGTACAACCGGAGGATGGATCGATTGCTTCCCGCCAACACCGCGGCGGCGACAATTGCGAGAATCGTGATCCACGTAAACTGCCAAACGGGGTCCAACGAACTCAGTGCGGCAGGCACGCTTAGGATGTCCGGGAAAAGCGGGTGCACGAGCAGCAGCCACAACGCAAGTGTCAACAGCACCGGGAGCAGGCTACCCAACAACAGCGATTTCGAAAACTGGCTCGAGATAGTCGCAAAAAGAGCATTCATGGGTCGAAAACCGTGGAGTCGAGTATAACAAGGAAGGAGCGTAGCTAGCGGTATCACAACCAAGGCGCCAATCCATCACCGGCATTGTCAACTAGAGCGGCTGGGGGCTTTGGTGGTTTGGAACACGGGGTTTGGGTTCCCGGTCAAGAAATTCTTCAAACAGCCGCTTATCGAACAGCCGCGTAAAGGATCTCGTTGACCTGGCGCTTTTCATTGGGTCTGGTGGGCTTAGGCCGCACAGGACGGCGGCTGCAATGCGGGTAACATTCGAGCGGCGACAGACGCATGAGTTTCCTCAGCGCGGCCGTAACCACCGCAGGATTGGCGAGGACGCTTCAACGCGTTCGGAAGCGGTGTTTGCCGCTTTGCATCTTGTACGAATGCTGTACGAATACGCTCCTTTTCCTGAGATTCCTGAGATGTGGAAGATCATGAAATGAGCAACTTGCTGATTTGACAAGAACTCGTTTCTTCGTGGTTCGAATCCATGCCGGGGAGCCATCCTTTATTTCAGTTACTTGCCGCGTTTGGGCCGGGAATTTTGTACGAATGCTGTACGAACCTTCGGTGCGCGATAGTTCTAAAACTATGTCTCTCCGGCAGTTGTGGCTCAGAGCCGTGAATCGTCCGCACTCTGCAAGGGTGCCAAGCCTACTCTCGTCAAGCGCCTTAACTGAGTTAAGCCAGGACAGAAGAGAGAGAGTAGCAATGGCAGAACCTAACAGACAAGATCGTGATCAGTCGAGGGACGACCAAGCCGGCCCTTACTCGGCAACAGGTCATCCGTCGATCGACCCATTAACCGCAGAGCAGGGCACGGGCCCGATCGCTGATGTGAGGCTGCTACGAGGCGATTTCTGACCCGAAGAGGAGTCGATCGAGGATTTTCTCGCGACACTCCACGAATGGCGAGGCCACGTGCTGACTGATCCGGCGGCATGAGCCGTGTTGTTGTAGATACAGATGTCGTCTCGTTTCTGTTCAAGAATCACTCTATTGGAAACCGGTACGATCCGGAACTCGCGCGGCGCATTCCCCTCATCTCGTTTATGACCGTCGCCGAGCTGGAACGCTGGGCGATTTAGCGCAACTGGAACGTACAGCGCCTGCATTGGCTGCATGTGCACTTGCCGCGATACATGGTTGTACGTCAAGCCCGGATCACGGTCTGCCGCGGCTGACGTGACCGTGGCAGCTCAGGCGGCGGGGAGGCGCATCGAATGTGCCGACGCGTGGATTGCCGCTACTGCCGTGTTATACGACGCACCGTTGATCACGCACAATCGCGTCGACTATCTCGGAGTGCCCGGTCTGATCGTCATGTCGCACCCGAAGTAGGCGCCAGCCGTGCTCAACTCCGTCCGCAGCTGTTTGAGCTCATGATGAAGAGTGGGAGGATGGAGCTGAGGTTGAGTATATGGTGGAGCCGCATCCTGATGGCAACCAATTGGAAGCCATGCTCGCCGATTATCAGCGGCTTAAGGAGGAGAATGCCGCACTCCGGCGGCTGCTCGTCGAAAACAGGATCGTCATACCAGCACAGCCGAGGACTGCGGCGCCAGCCGTGCCGGTCAAGCCGCGTTTCGACGATGTTGCCGTCGATGGATACTTAAGCAAAGACGCCAAGATCGCCCTGTTTCGTAGTCTGTTCCGAGGACGAGAGGATGTGTATGCCGTTCGCACTCAGTTTAAAAGCGGCGACTGGGGTTATGTCCCTGCCTCGATCCGCGATTGGAAGGCGGTCCTGTCTGCTGACGCGGCGATTCGAAAGAAGGTGGACCAGAAGACCAGGAAACTCCTGCCCCTGACTGATGACGTCGTTCGGCAGCATTTGGAAGGCAAGCAGACGATCGGTGTCTATCCCTTGCTTCTGGACGAAACCTGCTGGTTTCTGGCCGTCGATTTCGACAAGAAGAGTTGGCAGGATGACGCAGCGGCGTTCCTGAAAACTTGCCGTGACCTGGGCGTATCGGCGGCGGTTGAACGATCGCGTTCGGGCAACGGTGGGCATATCTGGATTTTCTTCGAGCGTGGCATCCCTGCGGCGACCGCGCGCAAACTCGGGAGTCTGATCCTCACCAGAACCATGGATCGGCGTCACCAGCTCGGGATGGACTCCTACGACCGCTTCTTCCCGAACCAGGACACGATGCCAAAGGGCGGCTTTGGCAATCTCATCGCTCTGCCACTGCAGTGGCTCCCGCGCCAGAATGATAACAGCGTGTTCCTCGATTCCGATTTTCGGCCGTATCCCGATCAGTGGAGATTCCTCTCCGCCATTCAGAAGATGCCGTCCGATTGCGTCGAGGCGCTGGTGTACGAAGCCATGCGCATTGGGAGCGTAATCGGGGTTAGGATCAGCCTGACAGACGAAGACGATGAGGCCAAGCCGTGGACGATGCCGCCCTCCCAACGGCGGATATCGCAGCCCATTGAAGGACCGCTTCCCGAACGCGTCGAGATTCTGCGATCGAATCTTGTCTATGTCGAGAAGAAGAACCTGCCGCCTGCGATGCTGAATCGCCTGTTGCGTCTGGCAGCGTTCCAGAACCCCGAATTCTACAAGGCCCAAGCAATGCGCCTCTCAACGTTCGGCAAGCCTCGAATCATATCCTGCGGTCAGGACTTTGCTCAACATGTGGCTCTGCCGAGAGGCTGCCTAGCGGAGGCCAAGGCTCTGCTCACGGACCACAAGATCAAAGTTGATCTCCGCGACGAACGCTGTACCGGGATCTCGATTGAGGCAAACTTCCAAGGCAGCCTACGCTCCTATCAAGAAGATGCTGTCGCCGGTATCAGCGACCATGATGATGGAATCCTTTGCGCGCCCACCGCTTTCGGCAAGACAGCAGTTGCCGCATGGCTGATCGCGAAGCGGAAGGTGAACACGCTGATTTTGGTACACCGGCAACAATTACTCGATCAATGGCATGAACGATTAACGATGTTTCTTGGGCTGTCCCGAAACTCCCTCGGCCAGATTGGCGGGGGAATATCGAATCGAAGCGGTTTTATTGACATCGCAGTGATTCAAAGCCTTCATCGGAAGGACGAAGTGAAGGATTTCGTTGCCGAATACGGGCAGGTAATCGTGGATGAGTGCCACCACATTTCGGCCTTTACCTTCGAGCAGGTGATGAAGCAGGTTAAAGCGAGATACGTGGTCGGCCTCACTGCTACTCCGACGCGCAAAGATGGTCATCATCCGATCATCTATATGCAGTGCGGTCCGACCCGCTTCAACATGAGCGCGCGGACCATGACCGAGACCACGCCCTTCGAGCACAAGGTGATCCCGCGGTACACCGATTTCCAGATGCGGGCCGAGATGACAGAGCTGACGATTCAGGATGTCTACGCCGCGTTAGTGAAGGATTCGGCACGAAACGCCTTGATCGCCGCAGACTTGAGGAGTGCCTTGAAAGCCGGCAGGTCGCCGCTGTTGCTCACGGGACGAAAAGAGCATCTTGAGTTTTTCGCGGCCGCGGTCGAGGGATTCGCCAAGCACGTTTTTGTGCTCAAGGGCGGCATGGGCAAAAAACAGCGCCGAACGACGGCCGAGGCGTTGGCCGCAGTCCCTGAAACAGAGACCCGAGTGATCGTTGCGACCGGCAGTTACATTGGCGAGGGCTTCGATGATGCACGGCTGGATACGCTATTTCTCGCGATGCCGATTTCTTGGAAGGGTACCCTTCAGCAATACGTCGGGCGGCTACATCGGCTTCATGATGGTAAGCGTGTCGTGCAGGTGTACGATTACATCGACCCGAATGTGGTCATGCTGGCCAGGATGTACGACCGGCGGCTGAGGGGCTACGACACCATTGGGTACACCGTTGAAGAGCCTTCGAGCGCGTCGTTGCTCGACCTAACCGGCTGATATTGAGATCAAGGTTGGCACCGAATATGGCAAGTGACGCCGTACGAATGCGGCCGGTTCCGTGAGATTCCTGAGATGTGGACGATTGTGAATCAGCAACTTGCTGATTCCAAGACAACTCGTTTCTTCGTGGTTCGAGTCCATACCGGGGAGCCACTTGTATTTCAATCATTAGGGAGTTTGGATGCGACTTCTGTACGAATAGAATTTGCTTGAAAGGCAACCTAATGCTCTGATCTGGTTGGGGTTTATCTCCGAGCCGGGATTCCTAAATGTCACAGGCTTGAATCCAGTTGCGAATCACGGCTTTAGCTGTGCGACAGCAGGGGGTAAGGAGATTCAGACGCTCTAGGAACCTTTGTCTTTGCCCGGCAAGGCTTAAACAGGACGAGCTTTGATCGCGGACCGCGGAAGCGTCGGAACGGTTCTCGCCCCAACTTGGCAGAATGAATTTCTCATCGAACCATAGAAAACAGGATCTCCTCGACAAGACGTTTGACCACTGTACCGAACGAGCACGTTAGGAACCTCCGCTGCTCAAGGGCTCATCCCGCGCAGGAGGTTCGGTCGAACACATTTTTGCGGTGTCACTACCCGGGGGCTACCACTCTCATATCGCGCGACCACACAGCACGAATGCAGCCCTCATCAGCCGGTTTGAGACTCGGAGCACTGCGGGCCACGTTCCGCTCCTTTATCGGGGTTCCCGTTCAACAGAGTCGACAGGTGCCACGCGTTCTCCAGCGCCGCTCCCCCCGCAGTATTGTCGAAGATGCACCATACGGCGGTCGATGCCGGCGTGCGCCGGATCGCGTCGGCGATCTCCTCCAGAAAGGCCTGTTCGTACGCGGACCAGTACTTGCGCGGCGAGCCGTGCAGCCGGTAATAGACGATGCCCTGCCAGCCGCCAGGCCGATCCGCCCCGACAATCGTCGTCGGGTCAGCAGCCACCCGGGCGGCCTCAAACTGTTGCAGCAGCGCCTCCGCATCCGTCGAGAACCAACTGGCATGCCTTGGCTCGCAGACGACGAAATCAGACGATCGTCGCCGCAGCAACTCGAAGAAGCGGCCGGCGATGCGCGCATCGAACTCGAGAGACGGTGGCAGCTGAACGAGCAGGGGGCCCCGCTTCGGCCCAAGGGCGCGCGTCTCGCCAAGAAATCGATCGAGCACTGCCGCCGTACCTTGTAAGCGCAATTCGTGTGTGATGAGCCGCGGCACCTTGGCGGCGAAGCGGAACGAGGGACCTGTTGATCGCGCCCATCTCTGGTACGTCGCTTCCTCATGTGGACGATGAAAAGTCGTATTGATCTCGGCGCAGCGGAGTACGCGAGCGTAGCGCTGGAGGTGTGTTCCAACGCCCGGGCACCGCTCGGCCGACTTGATTGGAACCGCCCATCCCGCGGTGCCGATATGGAAGCGCCGTTTCACAAAACAGCAGCTATTTGTAGCGGGCATTTCGGCCCTTGTCCGACGTGCTCCGGTCTGGCTTGACGCGAAAGGCCAAGCTGATTCGCTCGCCGACGGGTTCGTGTGTCTTCGGCACGCCGTGCGTGTAATGGAGCTGCGTCACGTAATCCATGACCAACAGGCTGCCGGGCTCCAAATCGATTTGCGTCGTGCGACGTGGTGCGGTGTTCGCGCGGATTGTCATGCGGCGTGTAGCGCCAAGCGACACGAGCGCAATCGGAAACCCTTCGCGAAGTTCGTAGAGGTGGTCGTTGTGAGGGGCGACGCTGTCGCGTCCGTCACGATACAGGTTCAGGCCGACGGCGTTGAAGGGTACGCTCAGGTGGGTTCTCACCCGCGCCGCCGCAGCGAGAATCGCAGGCGGAGTGTCGCTGCCAGGTGGATCGACCCAGTAGTGGCCGATGAGTCGCGGCACGTTAACCTCGCGGTCGTACATCTCCCGCCGCATCTCACGCCAGCTCACCCCGACTCGCAACTCGGCAAACCACACGGCCGCGGTGGCCGCATCGATAAATCGAGGCGTATACGCAATATACCCGCGTTCATCGTCATGGAGGATCCAGTCGCTCGACTCAAACAGCGTGAGCTGCGCCACATTTCAGTGTCGCATGCAGCGCAAGCCGCAAATCTGCCATTCCATACGAAAACTGATCATGAGGGCGGGCCATTCGCGACGAATCGGATCTGCTAACCAAGCTCCGGCAGCAGGGCGGCAACACGGCGACTAATGTGTACGGGGATGTTTCTGATGTCCACCTGTGCGTGACGGCGTGCAGGTGCCACTGCTGGCGAATTCCATCGACGTTTGCCGCACTATGATCGCGCTTCGTGCGCGCCTATGTACCATCCCCGTTCTCTCGCGGTGGAGCACTCGGTAACCCTGTATGTTGCTGACCCCAAAAGGCACCGTTTCCCGTTACGACGACGAAACGAAAGCGCCTGTGAGGCTCGCTTCTGGACTAGGCGACCATGGGAACTGGCCACTGCCGTCAGAAACTCCTGCACCATCGAGGGCGCATCGGCTCGGTAATCTCCTCGAACGCCATTTCCGGCCAACTTCCGGCTTTGCGACGACCGCTCGGAACCTCCGCTGGCTTTCGGAAGGCGGAAGGGGGACAACAGCAAGGTCAACTCCGATGTCGCAACCATTCGTCGGATGTCCTCCGATTCGCCGTGAAAGTCTCTGCATGGTAGCGAAGGGCTATCGCAACGACCGCGGCGTCGAGGTACCCGAAGCTTGGCGTTCCCAAGGATGCTCATCTTCGCCAACAATTCCTCGATTGGCTCTCCTCCAGGAACAGGCTGGGATGCCGCAACGGTCAGGCTGTGATCGCACTGATCGCTCCTCTGGAGCCACGGTAAAATAGCTAAACCCTCCCGATTTCTCGGGAACAATACAACAACATATATGCCGCAACGTGAATTTCAGACCGAAGTGAGTGAGCTGCTTCAGCTGATCGTCCACTCTCTCTACTCACACTCCGAGATCTTCTTGCGCGAGCTCATCTCGAACTCGTCCGACGCACTTGACAAGCTTCGCTACCTAACGCTCGCCGACGACGCTTTCAAAGCGCTGCCGTTCGAACCGAGAATTGATCTTGAACTCGATGAGGAAAACAACGCGCTGACGGTCAGCGACACGGGCGTCGGCATGAACGAGGAAGACCTCTCCTCGAACCTCGGCACCATCGCCCGCTCAGGAACGAAAAACTTCCTGTCTCAACTCTCGGGCGACGTGAAGAAAGATTCGAACCTCATCGGCCAGTTCGGGGTCGGCTTCTATAGCTGTTTCATGGTTGCGGACCGTGTCGAAGTCGTATCCCGCAAGGCGGGCGAAACGGAAGCCTGGCGCTGGACCAGCGACGGCAAGACAGGCTTTAGTATCGAACCCGCCGAACGCCCCGTCGCTGGTACGACTGTTCTTCTTCACCTCAACGAAGAAGGCAAACAGTACGCGAACAGTTGGCGTCTGCAGCAGATTGTAAAGAAGTACTCGAACCACATCGCTTTTCCGATCTTCCTCACTTATGACAAGAGCGAGTCGGACGAAACGGAAAAGAAATCAGAAAAGAAGCGTATGACTGAACAGGTCAATGCCGCGAGCGCGCTCTGGCGTCGACCCAAATCCGAACTAACGGACAACGACTACAAGGAACTGTATAAGTCGATCTCAGGGGACTGGAAAGATCCGCTCTTCTGGTTCCACACCAGAGCGGAAGGCAGTCTCGAATACACCACCCTCTTCTACATCCCTTCGAAGGCTCCGCTGGATCTGTACCAGGCTGACTATAAAGGCGGCGTAAAGCTGTACGTGAAGCCCGTCTTCATCATGGATGATTCAAAAGAACTCCTGCCGCAGTACCTGCGATTCGTTCGCGGCCTGATCGA
>DASQLD010000380.1:0-7342 GCA_035630195.1 Bryobacteraceae bacterium | reverse complement strand
AACGCACCTTCGCCCAATATTTCTTGTACGCGATTCGCGGCAAACCGGCCAGAGAAGATGACGACTGGGCTTGCGATGCGTCGCGATTGCATCGCACGTAGTAGACTTATGCCCGCTTGTCTGTCGTTCCCGCGCTTCATGTCGGAAATGACTACGTCATACGCGGCATGCTCCAAAAATTTCATTGCTACGTCTTCTAGTATGACTTCATCTATTTCCGCGCCCCTGCCGCGCAGATCGTTGGCGAAGCTGGCGATTCTGTCCGGGTGATCGTCAACCCACAAGATGTGAACGCCCAACAGCGGCTGCTTCGAAACGATTTCGGAAAGCAAAGGCTCTATGCCCGGCAGGAAGCGAAAGGTTCCGTCGCCATACTGCCGAACCAGCCCGTCGCGTTCAAGCGATCGCGAAAGTTCCGTCCCGATGGTGTTCGCAGCAAACTTCTCGCCGCCCGTAGAAGCAGCGAGCCTTGCGACGCGGCCGACGTCCCGTTTTGGGTAGGCGGATACAAAGGCTTTGACCGAATCCTGCGGGGAGGCAGCGCGGTCGACCGACAGCAGCCGGCAATCCGGCACTCGGCTATAAAGGACGGGCATCCACCAGTCGGCGGCCCCTGCTTCACGCAACTCCTGCCGCGCGGTCGTCACCGCGTAGTCAACCAGGCCCGTCTCAAATAGAGCACGGTAGAAGGCTTGGCCGATCTGCCTACCGCTATTCGGGGCTATCTGATCCTGCAACGCCAGTACGGCAGACGCACCCGCACGGACAAGCGCTGCGGGCAATTCATGAAACGCCCGCTTTTCCCCCGTTCTCCAGGGCAGGCAAACGGTAACAAGGGCCGGTAGCCGAGGACCGGCGGTGCGCACAATCTCCGAATCAAGAGACCAGGCCCCTGATCCCGTTTTGAGATCCAGAGACAAGCCTTGCACCCCGGAACCCGACCCGGGTGCATCAATATGCACAATATCGTCAACAGCAAGTCGCGCTATGATCGCATTCAAAGTGGTGGGGCCGTCGACGATGCGCCATCCAGCCCGCTCGACGTCGGATCGCAGCGCGTCCGATAGGCTGGTATGCCCGGTGAGGAGCGTGACGTCGAGATTCCCAGCGATGGCTGCTGCCGAAAGCGTGGCCATTAGCGAAGTTAACTCTAGAGCAACCTCCGTCGACGTGGGGCGGTCGATGCAGATACTCATGCGGATCCGGCGGGCAGTCAGTGGCTGCGGAACGGATGCACCAGTAGGAATGTATCGGGAAAAGGGCATGATGCTAGGCATTCCGTCCGGCAGGGTCATCCGCTCCCACGCGATGCCATGCAACAGTCCTAGTCCTTGATCGATCTCGAGCCGGATCCTACCCTTGCCGTTGCTGGACGCCGGGCGTTTCATTGCCTCATCGAGAGCGCTCAAAACGGGTCCAAAGAGAATCGCGCGGTCTAACTCTTGCCCATACGTCGCGTCTTCGGGTTTCAAGCGCTCCAGCAGACTCATGTCTAACTTGAGATGCGCACGGGCAGACGGCGCTCCGGAATTGATAATTGCTTCGACTATCTGATTTCCGTCACTGGAAGCAACAATACGTATTAGCAGATCCGTATACGCCTGACTTGCTTCAGCCTTTACCTTTCGCCCAGGCAATCCGAGTAGCGCCACGCTGAGTCGTGCGAACGATTGCGCCCATGCCGGCAACTCGTACTCACCGTTCTCGTCCGGCACCAGTCCCTGAAACGTGATAGTTCTTCCGTAGACCTTTTCAATGTATTGTGAAACGCATGTCTCAAGCCCTTCGGCGATGCGCTCTGCATCCGCCTCGCGCAATGACCGCAGCAGAATGGCGCGAGCTTCGGGCTTGAACTCGTAATAAACCAGGTTTGGATCTACAGCGAGAGCCGTCGTTTGCGGGCTTGTGACCTGTCCGCTCAAGAGCACATCCGCGAGATGCGACTGATCCGCCGCGTCACCGAACATAGCTTCCTGAACGATTCGCGCAACCGGAAGCGTAAAGGGACCACCGGCCAGGTACACCGCGAGCTGATAGGACAAAGGCGCGGACTCGCGAAGCAGCGCCAGCGTGCGTTCGGCATCGGGCGATGGCACCGGCAGGAACTGCATCTCGTCGGCATCCAGTTCCGAGGTGTCCAGCAGCAAGAGGGGACACCGTCGGCCGCGCGCCATTTGCATGTACGCAAATTCGCTCATCGCGGCCGATTCCAAAGGAACAACGGGCAATCCGATGACCCGCTCGTCATCGGCAGATAGAAAGCTCCACCAGTTCGGTTCCAATTGCAAGCGAGCTGAGGAGACTCCGGGCTGTAGCGCCGTGCAGACACCCTGCGGTTCGCCGAGCACCGTCCACTTCCAGCGGCGAGGCGGCTGCATTTGTAGGATGGCCACCGAACATGTGCCCATCCACGGCTCGATTAGGCGCGCATATCTACCGTCTGCCCACTTTGAAGACGAGCCGTGCGTCGCAAAAAACACGAGCCGGCGCGCACCACCGCCTGAAAGTGAACTGGCTCGCGACCTTGCCCCGCCTGGGACTGATTCCAGGAACGGTTTCGGGTCCATGCGCAAGCGCAACCGGCGAACATCGCGGAAGGCTCCAGTGTGCCGCAGCATCTGGCAAAAATCGCGCAGCACGTCCTGCCAGATTTCAATAGCGGGGTCATCTTCCATGACGACCACGGCGTCGTACCAGCGCTCCGCTCGTGGACGGAAAACGGGGTACATCCCGCCGAGATCCGCCGAGATATCGACGGTGCGGTCTTCATCGATCTCGCGATCGGTCCGGGAGGCCCAGCGGCGGCGGAAAGGGCGCAAGGCTCGGCCTAAAGCTAAGCGCTTGGATAAAGCATGACCCGCAGGAACCACTACGGGAGAAGCCCTAAATGTCTTGTCCGCCGCACCGGCTGGGCCTGCCGAGTATACGGGTGCTGAGTCCGGTGGATCCGTCACGGGTGGTTGGGCAGGAGGCTCCGTTGGGGGTTCCACCGATTGCTGGTCAGACACGGGCGGCGTCACATCACCGTCGGGTTTGAACGAAGGTTGACCACCTGGGGCGGTGTCGCGCATCGCATGGCGCGCAATCGATCTGCGCGCGGAAAGGGTCCGGTCCACTTGGGCAAGCCAAAGTGTGTCGAGCAGCCCTTCGACGTGCAGATCGAGTCCGGCACTATCCAGTGCACGGACGAATTCCTCCAAAGTCACGCGCTCGGTCCGCTCAAGGGCCGCATCAGCGCCTGCTCCAGCGCTTCAATCTCTTTTTCATCGAACTTCCTATCTTCCTCTTCCCCGCGCACGGCAATGGTCAGAAAGACGGCATTAAGAAGCTGGTCGGTGGAGACCTCCTGGTTCTCTGTTTGAAGTCCGTCGAACTTCTCAACCAGTGTCTTGATTTTGGACCAATTGAGCTTCCCCTCGTGTTGGGCCAGATGTGACTCGACAATCGCAGTCAGCTTTGGAATATCGGGCGGCATCACGGTGAGTCTTACGCAACGTCGCAGGAAAGGAGCCGGGAATTCTCGCTCGGCATTAGATGTCATGACCACGAATGGGAACTGTTCTGACTGTAGACGGCCCCCAGGAATATCGACTTTCTGGCCGAAATAATCGCAAACGGACCGGGCGTCGGGACCTAGCCGCTGCAACTCAGGAATGTCGTACTCGCCTTCCTCGATGACGTTCAGCAGGTCGTTTGCGAAATCAAGGTCCGATTTGTCGATTTCATCGATCAGCAGGGGCCGAGGCCAAGTCTTCGCTAGCAAGGCCGTTCCTAGGGGACCAAGCGTCAAGTACTGTTCCACTGGAGGATCTCCGGACTTGCTGGCCTGAAGCCGCCCCACAGCATCATATTCGTAAACGCCGCTCCTCACCGTGGAACGCGACGTAATGGGCCAGCGGATAACGGGACCGAACATCAACTCGTGCGCCACTTTGTAAATCAGCGTCGATTTACCGATGCCGGGTTTGCCGGTGATCAACAGTGGCCTGCGCAGGTACAACGCGCTGTTGACCGCCAGGATCATTTCTTCCGTGGCTTTGAACGGAGCGGCGCGTTTCGCATCCTTGTCTAAGTCCAGGTCTGCCGGGAGCTCTAATTTTGACGGTTCGCGCGAGAATCGCCATGGCGGGGGTTCCGGCAACGACAACAGGCCATCATGCTGGCCACCGTCTCCCAGGAAAACCTTCCAATCTTTCGGTTCATGCTTGTGCTCAGCGTTTGCAGTGATCATCGGAGTGGATTTTGTAAAGGGTCATCCCAAAGCAGGGTCGTCTCACGAGCTAAGGAATTGCCAGTCATGCGTTTTTCGAGGAACGTGTCCGGGATCGCATCGATCGTTCCGGCATCATCGAGACACCCCTTGAGCAGGTCGTTGAATTCGGCCCAGGACACGGGCGGGGGGCGGTGGATCCAGCACAGGAATGGCACGCCTCCTCCCAACTGTTGTTTGAGTAATTCTTTCTCTTTCGACGCCACGCGGGCGCCGGTTAGGCAGGCCGCAATCGGCGAGTTTAGATAGCAGAAGCCTCGTGCTTTTGAGGTGGGCGATTCGGGAGGCAATGCAAGTATTACAATATCCTTCGGATCCATCGCGCGCAACGCGTCGACGTAGGCCGACCACTGCTTGAGAAGGCGTGGATTCGTCCATAGCAGCCTTTCCCGGTATCGTGTGGTGACGACGTACCGCTGGCCGATCACGCCGCCCCCGGGTGCCGGTATCGTATGAAATGGCCGATCGAATAACGGCGGGTTCACGATGAACTGTATTTGATCGATGCTGTCTCGACCGAGCATGTCGATCAGATCCGTGATCCCTCGTTCGCACTGGGACCAGTCGCTAACTTGGCGCTGGCCCAGTGCCGGGTCCGTGAGCGGCTTAAGGTTCCCGGTTCGGAGATATGGTGTGAACCCGGTGATTGCCTCTGCAGAATCGTGCTCCATTTCGATAAGGAGGATGCGCGCTCGGTTCTCTTCATCCAGTTCGGCGCGGAGGGTTGCCACGACGGTGGCCTGATTTAGTGCAGTCTTCTCAAGCCAGTCGTTTACCGGCTGCGCCAGCTCCGGTACTTGGGTCAAGCGGACAAGGAACTCCAACAGCGCTCGCGGCGCAACTCCGCCGGATTCCGCGTCCTTAAGAGAAGAAAGCTCGCGAAGCATCCCAATTAGACCTTGAGCACTATTTAATGCTGGATTCACCAATTTCGCCGCCGTTCTCACATAGTGGCGGCGAAAGATGTCTACTTGGAGACCGCTCTTGTCTAACATGGCGAACACCGATTCGAAGATCGGAGTTCCAGTGGGAGTTCCGATTATGCGAGACTGCGTCCGGACCTCGTCATCGAACGCTTCGAATCGGAACGGCGTTTCATTGCTCGACCGCAGCTTGCCGTCAAGGGCCGTCGCAAACGTTCTGAGCTCCGGCCACGCATTGACCTCGCGCAAAGCTGCCAAAGCGGTTTCCGTAAAGCGACCTCTTCCTTCCGTCCCGTAGGCATACTTACCTTCTGGGCTGGCGAAGAAAGCAAGTTGGCGCCGGTCGCCCCCTCCTGGCGGGGTCTCGCGAGGGTCTCGAATCGAAAATGGGGAAGGCGGCGCGCATGCATCCGCAAGCAACAGAGTTTCGGAGAAACAATGGAACGTCGGCGTGCGCAGACTACGCAGAAACTTTGAGGCGTTGAAAACTCGATTATTAAAATTAGGACTGGTGAAGTCCGAGCACATAAAAAAGCGTTCACCATCTGGATTCGTATATCCATGACCGGACCAGAAGATCAGGAGGCGTGACCCGGCAGGTCGCGCCAAAACTAGCTCCTCGAAGCAGAATTCATCGATACGTTCCCATTCAGCGTTCTCTCTTACTATGGCCTTGCGCGACTGCAAACTATCAATGGCCGCCTTCATTTCTTCCTGCGGTTGCAAGTATACGTACACGCCATCGAAATTTGCCGTCAGCGCCCAATCTGCAATGGCAATAGCGTTGCTGCACGGACCGGACGTGTTCCAACCCTGCTGTCTGTACTTATCGATTCCGACAATGAATGCATACGTCATTGTGATGTGAATGCGGCGATTCGCTTCCACACATCTGGATCACCGAAGTAGGCTCCGTGCGAATCGGCAAACGGTTGTCCAGAACGCATTTCAACGTCCTCGACTTCGGGAAATACACGATGAGCGACATAGCTCAGGAAATCGTCCCGGTCGAAGAAATTAAGCCACGGCGGGAACCCTTCGGGCAGGCCTTCTGGGGGTTTGCGAGAGTGCAGCGCCCCTATTTCATAGAGCAGGGGTGCCTGCGATCCGGCGGTCACCATGTGGTTCACCTTCGGCGGATTCGGCGACGCTAGCAGATCGACGCAGGCGATGCCTCCCAAGCTATGCGCCACCAAGGTCACTGGCGGCTCGGCATTCTCAATTTTGTACCGGATGAAATCACGGACCCCTTCCCCTCGGGACTGATACAGCAAAATATCCCCAATGGGCAAGGCGGCTCCTGCGCTGAAGCTAGCGCGATGGTGGCGCACGACTGTGGTGGCCGCACGTTTGAACAGGTTTGCCAGAAATGTGCCCAGGCCGAAGACCCGCTGATCCCAATCTACGATCATGCGCTCTACCAACGCGTCGCGCACGGTTCGGCTAGGGCCCGGCTTACCGGCGGCAAGCGCTCGCACATGTAACTCGGCGACCAACGCCCGCGCTAGCGCCCGGCACGCATCAGGCAACTCGTGCGCGGATGCTTCAAACGCCTGTTTGGGTACCGGCGAGCCTTCAACGACGGCTGACCATGCCGCCGGCCACACTTGCTCAAGGTCGCTGCGCTTCAGCAATATTCCGAGTTCGAGCGATCCCCGGTAGCTCTCCACTTTCTCCCACAATATCAGCCAGGGGGGTTTAATACCTGGAGGTGGGATGGACTTATCGACGCTCGACGTGTCGCGAATGGTGAGCTTATCTAATTCGAATAGAGGATCGTCGAACAGCCAACTCCAGCGCGCGAACTCTTCTGCACGCGCCGCTTTTTGCGCGGCGGGGGGCTCATCTGGAAGACTTAACCCTTCGAATTCAACGCCGAGCGGGTCTCCCCAGGCACACTCCACCAGGTTCTGCGCGATACCGTTCGCAGCCGCGAGTTTCACGACGGTGTCGAACGTCGACTGATAGTCCTTGAGTCTGGCTCCGGTTCCGTGAACGAAGACAATGCTACCGGTGGGCATGTTGGGGGAGTGTATCACGCCTGCGTCGATGACGTCCTGCACGGCGAAATACTGTCGCAGCGAAGTAGAAATGTCCTAATCGAGCGAAGTAGGAATGTCCTGTTGACAGACTCAGGTCTGGATGCAAG
>DASQLD010000379.1:0-6740 GCA_035630195.1 Bryobacteraceae bacterium | reverse complement strand
AAGACTTTGAGCCGATGGTCAGGCAGGCAACGTACCTGCGCGAACGCCTGCCGGCTGCATACGAATATCTGCTTCGGTATCCGAATGTCCGCGGCCGTGGGCAAGAAGATTTCTTCATTTGGAAGCAAATGACTTTTGGCTTTCGGCCGCTCACTCGTGTCGCGCAAGTTTCTATATGGGAAGACAAGCGGCTCGGACATCGAGAAGCGATTGTTTTGATGAAGCAGATCTATGCCAACAGATATTTCCAATCCAGTTTTCAGATCGATCATCTCGTAAGCGACGATAGCGATCCCAACAATCCGGCGGTCTACCTCATCAGCATGAATCGAGGCCGGTCCGAGTTCCTCGGAGGCCTGTCCGGCAAGGTCATCCGCCCCGTGGTATTGTCTCGAACTCAAACAACGACAGAGAAGACACTCGATCAGGCGCGACGGGATTTCGAGACCGAATTTCGGCGGACCAATTGAGCACGATTACACTCGAACGAGTCCAGCTTGCGCACACGTCGCAGTTGGAAGAAGGAAAGCCTCGTGAAGTACGCAATGGGCTGCGCGCCGTTGATTGGGTGCTCGGCGTGTTCTTCCTCTATACCGCCGTCCTCGCGATCGTGCTGCCCATCTCGACACAGGTACGGCTAACTACTGTGGCCGTGAACATCGCTGTACTTTGTGCGATTCCGTTCTTCGTCAATTGGCCGAGGGCCCGCTCGAGGCAACTTATACGGGATTGCTATCCACTTGCGTTGGTGGTGCTCGCGTATAAGCAAATGGGTTGGTTCGCCCCCGACCGGCACGACTATCGGCTTGAGCGAATATGGATTCGATGGGACGATTTGTTGCTTCGTGATTGGGGCTTGAAGAGTGCCGTAGAAGTCTTCGGCTCGCTGGTCCCGATGATACTCGAACTCTCTTATCTGTTGGTGTACCTGACTGGGCCACTCTGTCTCCTGATCATCTATCGGTACAAACGGACGGATCGCGCCGGCGATTTCCTGCTGGTCTATGTGCTGGGGCTCTTACTGTCGTATGGGCAATTCCCATTTTGGCCGTCCGAGCCGCCTAGAGTTGTCTTCGCTGAAAGTCTCCAGCCGGCAGCGAGCATTGTTCGCAACGTGAATTTAGCTGTCGTTGGGAATGCCGGTATTCGAACTAGCGTCTTCCCCAGTGCGCACGTATCCGGAGTGTTTGCGGCAGCCTTAGCTTTATTCCTATTGTTTCGCGATAAGGCGTGGATCTGGCGAGGAATGGCGGTGTACGCATTTTGCGTTGCGATAGCGACGGTTTACGGCCGCTATCATTACGCCGTTGATGCGAGCGCAGGATTCATTGTGGCTATAGTCGCGCTCGCAATCGCCCAAATGCTGGCGCCTTCTCTTATCGTGGGCGTTCATTCATCGAGGAAGCAACTATGAATACTTTCAAGAATGCTCAACGAGTGCAGGAGAGCTTTCTCTCTGGTCTCGAAAAGAAAACATTGGTCCGGCTTGCGCAGCGCACACCGGCATTCATAAATTCCGATCATCTTACGGCTCTTGGCCTTGTTGCCATGTTCGGGGCCGGCTTCGGCTACTGGGTAGCGGGATCGCATCCGGCCCTCGGCTTGTCGCTGGCTACACTCTGCCTCGCTTTGAACTGGCTCGGAGACAGCCTGGACGGAACACTGGCTCGCGTCAGAAACAAGCTGCGTCCGCGCTATGGATTCTACGTCGACCACGTTGTGGATATGCTCGGCGCTCTCTTTCTGCTTGGCGGACTGGCGTTATCAGGCTATATGAGCGCACCGGTCGCCGGCGGCTTGGTGATCGCCTTTTTGATGCTCTCGATCAACAGTTACCTGGCGACCTACACAATGGGCAAGTTTCAGATTTCGTTCGGCGGTTTTAGCCCAACGGAATTACGTATTCTGCTGGCCATCGGCAATGTTTTCCTGTTTTGGAAGCCTCACACGGTCTTGTTCGGTCAGAGATTTCTTTTGTTTGATGCCGGCGGAGTAGCCGGCATTGTTGGGATGACGGTGCTTCTCATTGCCTTGATCGCTCGGAACACAGCTCAGCTTTATCGGGAAGAACCGATTGCATGACCGGGACGGTTTCGGTACGGGAGCGGGTATTCCGATTCTATGCAGTCGGATCGATCGGAGTAGCCGTACAACTTTCGGCGCTCGCCGTACTGACCAAAAGCTTCTCGCTGAACTATATGGTCTCAACAGCCTTAGCGGTAGAGATGGCCGTCATCCACAATTTCTTCTGGCACGAACATTGGACTTGGCGCGGCCGAACGTTCGAGCCGAATTCTCTCTGTCTGCGTATGGGCCGCCTCTGGAAGTTCAACGTTGCCAATGGTCTCGTATCGATCGTTATCAACGTCGTTCTGACACGCGCATTCGTTGAGGTCGCCGGAATACCCTATATGATTGCCAATTTGATGGCAATCGGCTCGGGCTCCGTCATGACGTTTCTGATTAACGAGATGTTCGTATTTACGGAATAGTCTGAAAAGGCCTATCTCAGGCCGTCTGCCGCTTTGATCGCGATGTCGTAGAATTCCGGAGTCCCGAAGTTTCCGGACTTGAGCACAATCGGGAGTCCCAATCCTTCTACCGGGACGCACAAGGGTACGCCGGGCTCGATGCTTCGGCCCACAGATAAGGCTCTTATCCCGAGCGCGCGACAGATTGCAGTAGATGTCTCGCCTCCTGCAATGATGAGGACTCTCGGGCGATGTGTTTGAACAATTCCCTTGATACACTGCGCCAGGTCGTGCGCAATTCTCAGTCCCAAGGTTCCGGCCTCCATACCCTGCTCACGTCCCCAAGTTGTAGCCCTTGCAATATCACTTGGCGTCGACTGGGTCTTGATGAGGATGGTCCGGCCTTGGCGGAGAGATTGCACTGCAGCATCGGCTTCGGACGCGAATCCATTTGTCAGCAAATGCACCGGGTCGATCTCGATGACAACCTGTCCACGATCCCCGATCCATTTGTTCTGAGCTAGTGTTGCGACCGAACAACTGCCTGCCACGATCAATGCACCGTGGCCTTCGGCAATAACGAGATCACCGAAAGGCTCAGGAGTATCGTCGCTGATCCAACCGCGGCGTCGCCACGCGGGCGGCAGATGCGTTCCAAAGACGGAACCTCCGGTGATCAACTTCATATCGCAGGCAGCCTCCGAGAGATCGGACGCGTGCTTGTCACTGAGGCAGTCGACGATCGAGATGGCGCAGCCCTGCTCTCGCAGTTCTCGCCAATGGCGCGAGATTTCGTCTGGCCCGTGTTCGACGACGGCATAGGGGGTGAGACCGACGGATCGCTTCGTCTGCCGGGAAAGAAGGTCAACCAGATCGGGGTTCGTCATCGGCGTCAGCGGATGATTCCGCATATTGGAATCCGAAAGGAGACGCTGTTTCACGAAATGGTAGCCGCAATAGGTTGTACGGCCGTTTACGGGAAGCGCGGGCAAGGCAATCGTGAAAGGCTCACTCAGTGTGTCCATCGCCGCATCAATGCTCGGTCCGATGTTGCCGCGCTCTGTCGAATCGAAGGTACTGCAGTACTTGATCTGGATCGTTCTTGGAGATAGCTTGGCCGCCGCTCCTACTGCAGAGGCTGTTTTCTCGTAGGCTTCTGCCGGTGTGAGCGCCCGTGTTCCCGTCGCGAATACGACGCCCTGGCTCCCTTTTGTCCAACTTTCGACTTCTGCAGGTTCTGCCGATCCGAGAACCATTGTCATTGAAACACCGCGGTCGACGAACATGCCGGCGAGGTCGGAGGCGCCAGTATCGTCGTCTGCAATCGCGGCATAAAGAATGCTGCTCATGAACGTGAAGTCTCGCGTAGTTCAGCAATCTGCTCCGAAGTCAAAACTTCGCCAGAGCCACGCAGCAGAAAGTAGAGCTTAGCCTGTTCCTCCAACTCCTCGGCGAGAGCAGAGGCCTCGCGGAGCGTTTTGCCGGATGTGATAGGCCCATGATTCTTGAGAAGCATGGCCGGCGAGAGCCTGGCTGCTTGACGGACCGAATCGGCAAGACCGCGATGGCCAGGACGGAGGTAAGGTACGACGGGTAAACACGGTATGCGCATGGCGAAGTAGGGAGTGAAAACCGGCAACGCGTCGTTAGGATCAGTTACAGGCAAACAGGAAACCGCCGTCGCGTAGGTGGAGTGCAAATGTACAACGGCCCTTATCTCAGGTCGCTGCTCGTATAACGCGATGTGAAAGTGCGTTTCTTTACTCGGAGCCGGACCTTCGAGAAATTTCCCGGTAAGGTCTACAACGGAGAGTGAGTGCTCCGTCAAGTCCTCAAAGGAAGAATTTGTCGGCGAGACCAGGATGCGTTCGCCGACGCGAACACTTATGTTTCCGGCAGTGCCGAAGCTGTAGCCCCGACGAAAGAGTGACTGTGCCGTCTGTGCGATTTCTCGAGCGGATTCGATCTCATTCACTTGCAAGTTCTCATTCTCCTCTATCATCAGAAGCTTCTTGCGTGTGTCGGAGGACAATACTTCCGGCAAATAGCGCTATCAAGGCAGCCACGCTCACCGCCAACATCGGTACGACGAAACTACCGGTTTGTTGCGTCACGCGGCCTGCGGCCCACATCAAGATTGCTCCAGCAAGCGATCCGGAACCGCCAAGCAGGCCGGCTGCAGTCGAGACGTGAGTGGTAGAAACTTCTTGCGCCATTGTCAAGTACATGGAGATCCAGGCGCCGACACCAAAGTTCACAATCATCAGCAGTGCAATTGCAGATGTAAGTCCCACGAATGGCGCCGCCCCGCATGTTACCAGCGCCAAGGTTGCGACCGAGAGCACGACTGTACGCGCCCTGGATAAACGCCAGCCTTGCCGAGTGAGGCAGAGGACTGCCGCTCCTGTGAACAGATAGCCTAAGTCTAGTCCTAAATAGATAAGGGTTAGGATCCACCCGAGTTGGGCGCCGGGCTGGAAGCCTCGTTGCTGAACGAAGTATGTGGGGAGCCAGCTTACGTTGAAGTATAAGCAAGGATTCACCAGAATTGTGACCACGAAGACTCGCCAGAACTGTGCCGATGCAAGCACGTTCCTGTACCCTTCGCTCGATGACGTGGCTGACCTTTCTTCATCGGAACCCCGCAAAATAGCATTCAGGTTCTCGCCACGGGTGAGAATCACCCACAGCGCAAACCATATTACGCCGAGTGAGCCCACGAGCATGAATCCCCACCGCCAGCCGAACGCTCCCGCAAGGCCCAGGATCACTGCAGGCGCGATCAAAGCTCCGATACTAGTTCCGCTAGTAAAGATCCCGTTGCCAAGTGACCGCTCGTGTGGCCGCAGCAAGCGAGCGACGATACGCATCGCCGCCGGCCAGTTTACGGATTCGGTTACACCCAGCAACAGTCGAAACGTGATGAGACTTGCGAATCCAGTTGCGAATCCGGTCAGACTCGCAGCGGCGGACCATAACAGAACCCCTGTGCCATACGCCCACCGTAAATGGGAACGGTCCAGAAATCCGCCGATTGCGAACTGAGCGAGTGTGTAGCTGTAATAGAAAACGGAAAATAGCCATCCGAGATCCTCATTGTCGAGAGCCATCTCCTTCTGCATGATGGGAGCGAGAATGGAGAGAGTCTGACGATCGAGGTAGTTCAAGGTCGTTGCGAAGAACAACAACACACAAACACCCCATTTCTTTCGATTCGAGATCATTCAGCGAGGCGAACTGCTGGCCGTTGCGTCAATGAGGTCACGGTCGGGGTATTTGAGCACTTTCTCGGGATTGTCTCGCATCATCATCCGTAGGTCGTCGATGCTGAACCCGCATGCTCTGAGCTGATTCGCGTAAAGAAGCAGCCCTTCCGCCGGAGTTGGAGTATCCGGCTGCCCCAAATCCGTTGAGAGTATTGTCGTCGTAACACCGACATCCGCTATCGCCCGCTCAATCACGGTTAGCGGGACGAAGCCGCATCGGTGGGTCATAGACACGAAGCAGCGTTCGAATATGACGGGAGCGTAGGCTGTCAATGCCCGCTGCTGTTCAACAGAGTAATGTGTCGCGGGCCATTCGGGATGCGTGATAAGAATCCGACGGACTCCGGCTTTGCAAGCGCGAGGTACCAGCGTGAAGCATTCCTCAGGACTAAGATGGCCGGTTCCCAATGCGCACCCCGCTGCAGCTACCAGTTCCAAGATTTCTTCAACCTCGGGGCTAAGCTCCCCACCCACGTTCAGAATGCTATAGCCGCCGACACCGCCATGATGACGCCGGTGATTTGCTGCCGAACGTGTCGGCATCCAAATTTGCTTCGCGCCGAGTTGCAGCGCGACTTTAACGGCGGCAGGATTCATGCCGCCCACCGGCTCGTTCAGGACAATCCCTCCATAGACGCGAATGTCTGACATCATTCGCGACACGAGATATGCCCGCTCGACCGTCGAGCCATGATGGGACTTAATTAGGATCGCGGCCATTCCGCAACGCGCCGCTTCCCTGGCAAGGTCGATGTCGTCATATCTGCGGGTGTCGATGTCCGGCGAACTGTGGACGTGAAGGTCGATGGCGCCTTCGAGATAACCAGGAAGGATCACTGTTGGTCCATTTCTTCCCTAATCGTGTCGGCGCGAAGTAGAAATGTCCTATCCGGAGCGAAATAGAAACGTCCGGTTATGACCGGCCGTTCCGGATGCCCATGTTAGTGTGGATCACCCGAGCGGGGTCGCGCCCGAGCGGGTGTCCAAGGCCGATGCGACGGAC
>DASQLD010000378.1:0-11768 GCA_035630195.1 Bryobacteraceae bacterium | reverse complement strand
CGGTTCTGATTCCCGGCGATTCAATTCTAATTGGAGTCGATCTCGTTAAGGACGTCAACCAGATGTTAGTCGCCTATGACGATCCGATGGGAGTGACCGCCGCATTTAACAAGAACCTCCTGGCTCGTATGAATCGGGAATTGCGCGCGACGTTTGATCTACGCGAGTTTGAGCACGAGGTTCGTTGGAGCACGGAAGATCGCCGTATAGAGATGCATCTGCGGTCCAGACGGGATCAGTCAATCGAGATTCCAGAGGCAGGTCTGCGAGTCGAGTTCTCGGAAGCGGAAACGATCTGGACTGAATCTTCGCACAAATTCCGGCTCGAGGAGTTACGTTCGGTAGCGTCCAGAGCGGGCTTTACTGAGCGATCTTGCTGGACCGATGAAGAGTGGCCGTTTGCTGAGTGTCTGTGGACGGTTTGATGTGAGCGACCGCCCCTTGGGCCCGGCGCCATTCCTCAGTTAAACAAGAATTTCGAAGCGCGACGCGCTAGTATAGAGAAGGTACTCGCACATGGGCCGCATACTCTTCCTGTCCGCAGTTGCGCTGATGGCCTACAAATATATCGCCCGGTCGAATGAGAAGCATCAACCGCTAGGCGCGTCGAATCACGACTTGCTCTCACCCCCTGCGTCGACACCGGCAGTCCCTGCAGTTCAGGCTACGGTGGTCGAAAGGGTTCCAGAACCAAAACTGGTCGCCGCGGGATCACGGGCGGTCGAGCCCGATCCCGGTCGCTAGCGCCCGATATACTGGAAGTTGGATCTCGAAAAGACGCTGTTACGCAAAGTCGGCGAAGCGATTAGCCGCTTCAAGATGATCCGTGATGGAGATCGTGTCGCAGTCGGTCTTTCGGGCGGCAAAGATTCTGTCACTCTTCTTGAGGCCTTGTGCCTGCTACAGGCCCGCGCGCCGATTCAGTTCTCTATCTGTGCATTCACGGTCGAACAAGGCAAGTTTTTGCGTCCTATTGCCCCCTTCGGCGAGTATTTGAAGCAGCGCGGAATCGACTGGCTCTACAAACACGACAAACCTTCCCTGCGGCTGCTCGACGAGCAGCCGGACCACGGGTGCGACCTGTGCAGCCGCTTCAGGCGTCGCGCGGTGTACGAGATCGGAAAGGAACTAGGGGCGAATGTGATTGCCTTTGGTCATACTGCCGATGATTTCTGCGAGTCGCTCCTTCGGAATGCGATGTTCACAGGGCGACTCAGCGCTTTGCCACCGGTTACCTACTCTCGCCAGAAAGATTTTCGGCTGATCCGCCCTCTGGTCTTTGTGACAGAAGACATTACCCGCCGTTATTCGGAATCGCTCGGCGCACCTGTGATTCCCTGCGGGTGTTCCCAGAAGACCGGAACGGTCAGGCGTTCGCTGCGTGACATTCTGGCAGATCTTGAAGTAGATCATCCTTTTCTCAAGGAGAATCTGCTTTCCGCGATGGGCAATATCGATCCTCAGCGCTTATTAGATGTACGCTATCTGGATATCGAGGCTCCGGAACAAGAAACCGAATCGCTTTTCAAAGTCTTAACGGAAACGTAACACGGTTGTAGGTTGACCTGTCGTGAGCACGTTGAGAAGATGAAAGTCCACACCGTGTCCTACGCCATTGCCAATCCTGTAATCGATGTAGTCACTGAGGTGTTATGAGATTTCTTCCTAAGGAAGAGAAATTCTTTGCGCTGTTTCTTGACCAGGTGCGTTATATCGCCGAAGCCGCTGCTCTTCTATTGCAAGGGGCGGAGGGTGGCAATGCTCACCTTGAAAAGGCGGCCGAGCAGATAGCGGTGCTTGAACGGAAGGCGGACGAAGTCATTCACGACGTGTTCCGACGGCTGAACCAAACCTTCATCACCCCGCTTGATCCAGAGGACATTCATTCCCTCTCTACCCATCTTGACGACGTTATCGATTCTATCGAAGAAGCGTCGCATCGCATGGTGATTTACGATATCGAACCGATTCCCCATGTTGTGATCGAGGTTTGCCGGAATATCGTAGCCTCGTCAAGGAGCCTACAGGCTGCCTTTGAAGCGCTGCATTCCAACAAAAAGATCATTGAGCATTGTATCGAGATCAACCGTATTGAGGACGTGACAGACGACATCGTCCGGAAGGCCGTGAAAGATCTTTTCGCGCAGGAGAAAGACCCCATTCGAATCATGAAGCTCAAGGAGATTTACGAGTTACTCGAGCAGGCTACGGATTATTGCGAAGACGTGGCCGATGCGCTTCAAAATGTCGTTGTGAAGAATAGCTAGACCCAAACTGCATGGATGGGACACTCGTTCTCGCTATCGTCATCATCTTCGTCGCGCTCGCATTTGATTACATTAACGGTTTTCACGATGCGGCCAATTCCATTGCTACCGTAGTCGCAACCCGTGTCCTTTCTCCGGGGCATGCGGTAATGTGGGCTGCGTTTTGGAATTTCGCGGCTGCGTTCGCGTTTGGCACCCAAGTGGCCAAGACGGTCGTCAAGGGCGTAAACATGGACGTGGTAACGCCATACGTCATTCTTGCCGGCTTGATCGGCGCCATAACGTGGGATCTTATCACCTGGTACTTCGGACTACCGACGAGTTCCTCACACGCGCTTCTTGGCGGGTACGCCGGAGCCGGAATGGCGAAGGTAGCGATGACGCGGGGCTTACCGCGTAGCTTCGAAGCTCTCAATCCTGATGTGTGGTTCGAGACGCTCGCCTTCATTCTCATTGCTCCCATCCTGGGCATGCTGCTGGCTTTCCTAATCATGATCATCATCTACTGGACATTTCGGAATGCGTCGCCAAAACGTATGGACGTGTACTTCCGAAAACTTCAGTTGGTCTCGGCAGCCATCTTCAGCTATGCCCATGGCACCAATGATGCGCAGAAAACGATGGGTATCATTACCGGCGTTCTCTTCACGTCACAGTTGATTCCGAGTTTGGACGTTCCAATTTGGGTGATTTTTGCCGCCCACGCTGCGATAGGGCTCGGGACACTCAGCGGTGGTTGGCGAATTGTACGCACGATGGGTGGACGGTTGACGCGTTTGAAGCCCAGGGGCGGTTTCGCTGCGGAGACGGCGGCGGCGGTTTCGATCCTGTTCTCGAGCGAACTCGGGATGCCTGTTTCGACAACCCACGTCATTGCTGGCGCGATTGCCGGAGTAGGTTCGATTCAACGAATGAAGGCAGTTCGATGGGGGCTTGCTACGACTATTGTTTGGGCGTGGGTTCTGACGATTCCGGCTGCGGCGGTGGTCGGAGCTGTGTCCTTGTTGGTGCTGCGAATTTTCACACCGAATGTTTAGATCAGGGCGTCCCGGATTGGACGCCCTGCATTTAAAGTTTACTTTACAGGCGTTAGTTCACGGCTAGCGATGATCCGATCGATCATCCCGTACTCAAGAGCCTGTTCCGGAGACATGATGTAGTCGCGATCGACGTCGCGCGCCACACGTTCGACACTTTGACCAGTCGCACTTGCGAGCATCTGGTTCAAGGTTTCCCGCATGCGCAGGATCTCTTTCGCATAGATGTCAATATCCGCCGCCTGACCGGCGAGGCCGCTCATTGAAGGCTGATGGATCAGGATGCGCGAATGAGGAAGGCTGTACCGCTTTCCTTTGGTCCCTGCGGCCAATAATACGGCGCCCATGGAAGCTGCCTGCCCTAAACAGTAGGTCACAATGTCCGGCTCAACCAGATTCATTGTGTCCAGAATCGCCAGGCCCGCTGTAATCGAGCCTCCCGGAGAGTTGATATATAGGTTGATATCCTTTTCCGGATCCTCAGCCGCCAGGAACAGCATCTGCGCAATGATAAGGTTGGCAACATTATCATCCACAGGTGTACCGAGGAAAATAATGTTCTCCTTCAGCAGGCGGGAGTAAATATCGAACGCGCGTTCTCCACGCGACGTCTGTTCTACCACCATCGGGACCAGCATGTGGTTAGTTTGTTCCTCCAAATCAATGATATCGGACGGCGCGGCGCGATCCACTATTTGATTGCTCGTCGCGTATCGGACGCGCGATAGAATGCATATTCAATGCGAATTGTTGGGCGTCTGTTTTGGATTCTGGTTGCTATTGTTGCCGCATGCGGTCTTGGAGTCGTCGGGTTTGAACGCGGCGAGCCCGTAAATAGTATGTGGCTGGTGCTGGCGGCCGCCGGCAGTTACGCGATTGGGTATCGATTTTACGCCCGCTTTATCGCTGCGAAAGTGATGATGCTCGACGACCGGCGCGCAACGCCGGCAGAGAGATTACGCAATGGCCATGACTTTGAGCCCACAAATAGGTGGATCGTCTTCGGTCACCATTTCGCGGCAATTGCCGGTCCAGGACCCCTGGTCGGTCCAACGCTGGCGGCGCAGTTCGGGTATTTGCCGGGTACGCTCTGGATCATTATCGGCGCCGTGCTGGGCGGGGCTGTTCAGGACTTCATCATTTTGTTCTGCTCTATGCGACGAGACGGCAAGTCGTTGGGACAGATGGCGCGCGAGGAGATCGGCAAGATCGGCGGAGTGACCGCGCTTATAACGGTGCTCCTGATCATGATCATTCTGCTGGCGGTAATTGCTCTGGTCGTGGTAAATGCGCTGAAGGACAGTCCCTGGGGGACGTTCACAATTGCGGCAACGATGCCTATAGCTGTTTTCATGGGTTTATATCTCCGATACTGGCGGCCGGGCAAAGTGTTGGAGGTGTCGATTATCGGTTTCCTGCTGGTTCTTCTGAGTATCTTCGGAGGCCAATGGGTTTCGCATTCTCCGACATTTGCGCCGATGTTCACGATGACAGGTGTCGCGCTGGCGATCGCGATCATTATCTACGGATTTTTGGCGAGCGCTTTGCCGGTATGGCTTCTACTCGCGCCGCGCGATTACTTAAGCACGTTCGTGAAGCTCGGTGTTGTGATCTTGCTGGCGATTGGGATTCTGTTCGTGCGACCCGATTTGCAGTTGCCTCCGCTCACGCGTTTTGTTGACGGGACCGGTCCGATCTTTGCGGGAAAGATCTTTCCGTTCTGCTTCATTACGATTGCGTGCGGCGCGATATCCGGGTTCCACGCCCTGATTTCTTCTGGTACGACGCCGAAGATGATCGCACGGGAGTGGCATGCCTGGCCGGTCGGCTACGGATCGATGGCGCTCGAAAGCTTTGTCGCGATCATGGCGCTGATTGCAGCATGCGCCTTGCAGCCGGGAGTTTTCTTCGCGGTAAATTCTCCGGCCGGCGCGGTAGGGATAACTGCGGACGCAGCCGTTGCGACCATTACCGGGTGGGGATATCCCGTGACCGTCAACGAAATGCAGATACTAGCGGAAGAGGTCGGCGAGAAGTCGCTTTTCTATCGAACCGGGGGCGCCCCTTCGCTTGCTTTAGGCATGGCGCATATTTTCGCGTCGACCGGAGGCGGACGAGCCATTCTCGGCTTCTGGTATCACTTCGCCATCATGTTTGAGGCGCTTTTCATCCTCACGATCATCGACGCGGGGACTCGCGTAGGAAGGTTTATGCTGCAGGATCTTCTTGGGCACGTGTATGCGCCCTTGGGTCGTACGAGTTGGATGCCTGGTGTCATTATGACGAGCGCAGCGATCGTTCTCGCGTGGGGATACTTTCTGTATCAGGGGGTAATCGACCCTCTCGGCGGGATCAATACGCTGTGGCCTCTGTTCGGTATCGCGAATCAGTTGCTTGCCTCGATTGCGTTGTGTGTGGCTACGACGATTCTTGTGAAGATGCATCGCGCCAAATACATGTGGATCACGGTCGGTCCGTTGGTGTGGCTGCTGATCGTTACGTTCACGGCATCGTACCAGAAGATCTTTTCCGATCAGCCGCGCATCGGTTTTCTGGCGCAGGCGGAACAGCTCAGAAGCGTCGCGGACCAGACGCAGGCAATCAAGACCCAGATATTTAACGCCCAACTTGACGCAGTGCTGTGCGCAATCTTCGTCGTGTTGGTAACGCTGATCGTCTTGGATTCGGTTCGTACCTGGCTTGGCGTGCTGAAAGGCACTCGGGATGCTCGTGTGAATGAGAGTCCTTTTGTGGTCACGCAGCTTCGAGTGGAGGAAATATGAGAGCGTTCTTTCGCGTGATTCTCGGATTATTGCGGGAGATTGGCGATGAGAACGCTTACCAGCGTCATCTTCTCGCGCACGGGTTGACGCATTCTCCCGAAGAGTACCGCCGGTTCAGTGACGAGCGCTTTCGCGGCAAATACGCGCGGGCTAAGTGTTGCTGATCCAGTTCGATGCGGCGATGCTGTTGGCGGTGTGCCAAACGCTACGCGCGAGGACTGGTCAACGCCGATAAGGAGCCCGCCTTCTCTCTCTACTCTGCGTCCGGCTGCTGGAGATGGTTGATAAGAATCTTGCCGTCCGGAAAGCTGGCCACTAGCTCTAAATTGCCCCCCATGGCCTCAATGAAGTTCCTTAGTGTACTCACGTAATTGTCAGCGCGGCGCTCCATCTTCGAAACTTGGCTCTGGTCGCACTTCAACGTTTCGGCTATCTGTTTTTGCGTGAGCCGGCGCGCTTCGCGCAGGCGATGAAGGGGCATTTCCTTCATTGCTTCCGCTACGCGTTGCGCGACACGCTCCTTGCTTGCCCGCGGCATCTTGTCATGCAGATCCGACCATTTTTGAGTTCTCATTTAATTAATCCTTCTTTTCTGATTTCGTCAAGATATGTTCCGTACAACTTCTCGGCAAGCGGGACATTGAACTCGTACCAGCGGTCATCACCCGTCTTGTCACCGCCGAGGATTAGGAGCGCCGATCGCCGCGGGTCGAATGTATACAGTACGCGGTACGGTCTGTCCTGGTGCTGAATGCGTAGTTCCCGCAAATCATACTTACAAGTATTCTTGATACCGGAACTATAGGGGAAGCAAAGGCTGGGCCGTCCTTCGTCAAAAGCTGTACGACGAACGCAACGCTTTGCTGCTCGTCGGTGTCGAGAGCGCTCCACCAACCCGTAAATTCGTCGGTAACCTCTACGTCCCACGCCCTAATGGTATGCACGCGACGGCATAGTCAGTCAAGTGCATGTCAGGATAGCTATACCGACGCGCTGAATCGCTCCACCTTTAACTCCTACTAGATAGAACAACCATGCGGGCAAGATAGGTTCGGCTGCGCCGCGCATCCAGCCAACACGAAGATAAAGTACAGACACCCAACATGCGCCGGATGGTAGCACTCGCGGATCGCATTTGATGATAAGTTAGGTCAAAAGATGGCGAGTACTACTTACGTTAAAGCGATTCCCGATCCCGCGGCGGCACGGGATAAGGCGGAGCAGAAATCGCACTCAGCCCGCTTAGTCAGCCTGGACGCGTATCGCGGGCTGATCATGTTGATGCTGATTTCTCACGGATTCGGTTTTGCCGTACTTCAATCGCGACCGAATTGGGCTTGGCTCGCCCGACAGGTGGAACATGTTGACTGGGCGGGCTGCACTTTCTGGGATCTGATCCAGCCGGCGTTCACGTTCATGGTCGGAATGGCGATGCCGTTGGCATTTGCCAGAAGAAGACAGGAGGGAGCCACCAATTTCGATCTGTTCCGGCACGTTGCCTGGCGAGCCCTTGTGTTGCTCGTTCTCAGCAATGTGCTGTCGAACTTCAATTCGAGTAGTGGCCGGCCAGTGCTTCAGTTGATCAATGTACTCTGCCAGATCGCCTTCGGATACCTGATGTGCTTTTTGATCACGCGGCTTCGATTTCACTGGCAGGTCGTGTGTGCCGTCGTATTGCTGGCTGGCCACTGGGCGCTCTTCTCACTCTTCCCCGGCCCCGACGGACCGTTCTCGAAGGAGGGTAACATCGGCGCGGTGATCGATCTGCGACTGCTGGGGTATAACTATTCCGGTTACTACACGACAATCAACTTCGTCACCAACGGCGTGACGATTCTGTTCGGCTACTGGGCGGGGATGCTCATGCAGTTGGATAAGCCGCACGCGTACAAGCTCAAGGTGTTGGCCGCTTGTTCGGCGGGGGCCTTCTTGCTGGGCTTGGGACTCGAGCCCTTCAATCCCCTTGTTAAACGGCTCTGGACCGCATCGTTCACGTTCTTCAGCGCGGGTTGGGTCATTCTGTTCCTGATCGCCCTGTATTGGATCGTCGATGTAAAACAATACCGGAAATGGGCTTTCCCCGCGATTGTGTTGGGAATGAATTCGATTTTTATCTATTCGTTTTCTCAGGTGCTTCGTGGATGGCTGAACCGAGGAGTCGGCGTCTTCACGGGTAATTTCTGGTATCTCGGGGATCTCGGGGCGATTCCGCAGAACATCGTCGTTCTGAGCATCATGTGGTGGATGTGCTACTGGCTGTACAAGCACAAGATCTTTATTCGGATTTGAGGAGCAACAAAAAAGGCCGGACAGGAATCGTCCGGCCTTCTTCACTTCGGGGAGAGGAAATCTAGTCGTTCAACTGGAACGATCCAACGAACGCACTGCGCTTGTCGGGGCTGCTCCAGGTTGCGCCCAGATCCTTGCCGTTGTAATTGTTTGCCAAGGTGTAGGCAGGCATCGAGTGATCGAGTTTGGTTAACGGGTTGTACCAGGTCTCTTCGTGCGCGCAAACGTGATCGCCCGAGTTAATCGCGCGGGTTTGAATTTTAGCGAGAGATCCTGCCGTCAACACAGCGCGGCGGGTGTGCAGATCGTCATTGTCGAACTTAATGCCGACAGGTTGGTACTCGACACGAACGATGTCCTGAAGCAGGTCGCCCGCCATGCGCTTGGCAAAGGCTGCCAGCGCGAGACGTTGTTCCGGAGAAGCCTTCTCATCGACGATGAGCACTGCTTTGGCTGGGTTGGCATCGGCATGAACATCGCCCAGCGTAGTGGCCGATTTTACCACACCTACAACCGACAGACCTTCCAGGCGAACGCCTTCAAACATCCCGTTATCGATGTGCCAGCCGAACACGGCGAGATTGCCGACCTGTCCGACTTCGGAATTGGCAAAGCACGCTCCGACATAGACATCAGCGGTGCGAGCTTCCAGGTAGGAACCGCGCACACTGGTGCGATTCTGCAAGCCTGCAGCCATCAGCGTTGAGCCGGCGAGGCAAATGGTCAGTGCAAGTCTCTTCATCCAGGGTAACCTCCAGGTTTCTCTTTTAGTTTAAACGTTTTTTGGCTCCGGGTGTATCCACGGTTTCCTGTAGGGCCGCCGAAGGAGCCGATTGGCTTCATCGTCCTTTGCGACGCGACCTTGCGGAGCGTCCCAAACCAGGGTTCTTCCGAGTTGCATCGACATGTTCGCGAGTATGCAGGCAGCAGTCGAAATGTAACCCTGCTCTATATCGGCAACCGGCTTACTGCGTTTGTCGATGGCTGCGAGGAAGTCCATCATGTGATGGCGTATTGCAGGAGCTACGTGCTGCTCGAGCTGGGGTTCCGTTTTGTCTTCGGGATATTCTTCGAGCTCGTATTTTACGTCCTTATGAATCGGCTTGGCGTTCTTATCTACGGGGATGAAGTCATAGCCCATGACGCTCGCTTTCAGAGTGCCTTTGTCGCCGTAGAAGATCGCGGCCCACGGGTAGGCAGGATCGGGCGCCGTGCCCCATGTCCGATGCGTCCAAACTATCTTGACTTCCGGGTGATCGAACGTAGCCGTTTGCGTGTCGCTGATGTTGGCCTTGCTTTTTTTGTCAACGAGAATGCCGCCGGTTGAAGAGACAGATGTGGGAGCGCCCAGATCCATCATCCAGCGAACCATGTCGTACATGTGGATACACATGTCTCCGACAATCCCGTTTCCATACTCGTTAAATGCGCGCCAGCTTCGCGGGTGGACCAGTTTGTTGTACGGCCGCATCGGCGCCGGCCCCGTCCACATCTCATAGTCGAGGTTTTCGGGAGGCGCCGTGTCAGGCGGATTGTCGCGCGTGCGCATGTGGTAATAGCAGCAGATCTCAACGTACGCGATGTTACCGAGGCGGCCCTCTTTAAGAATCGTGTTGCGTGCTTCCACCAGATGCGGTGTGCTGCGGCGCTGAGTGCCGATCTGGACAACCCGGTTGTATTTTCGGGCGGCTGCGAGCATCGCCTGACCCTCAACGACATCGACGCTGATTGGCTTTTGGCAGTAGACATCAGCTCCGGATTTCATCGCCTCGATAGCCGGTAAAGCATGCCAATGATCGGGGGTTGCGATCAGCACGATGTCGAGATCTTTCTGCTTCAACATCTCGCGGTAATCGCTGTACGTTCGCGGTTTCTGCTTAGAGGCTTGACGCGTAGCGATCATCTCGACAGCGCCCGCAAGCATCTGCTTGTCTACGTCACATACAGAGACTACTTCTACCGGGGCTACCTGAATTAGACGAAACAGGTCACATTTCCCGTACCATCCCGATCCTATGAGCCCTACACGTCGCTTTTTACCTTTGTCAAACTCCTGCGCATACGTCGGCGCTAACGCCAAGCCCGCACTCGCCGTTATAAATTGTCTGCGATCCATTCCGTGAGGCCTCCTTCAGCGAGTATATGCGGAGGCGAGGGAGAATGCTCTCCGAGCCCAGGAGGTTGCGGCACCGCTTCCTTCTGCGTGAGGCTCGGAAAGACCGAGGCGGGTATCGAGGCTAAGTGCTAGTTTCGCCTCCCGTGATGCCGGGATAGACATTGACGCGCCGCTCGCGTTGACGCTGCCGGTTCACCAGGCTGGAACTCTCGTCCAGGCGCGCCGCTTTGACACCCTCGGTGGATATGACGCCGACCGGTGGAGCTGAGTGCAGCCGCTCTGACGGCTCGTCGATTTCCACGGCTCCTGACTGGTCGAGGATCCCTGCCGCATCATCCGCGCGACCAGAACTGGCTCGAACTGTTACCATCACATGTCCCGCTCCGATGGCGTGTGAGTACCGTTGGGCGGCATCTTCGGGAATACCGTCGTTGGTCATCACTCCGATGAGACCACCGGTTGCAGCTCCTGCGGCGGCGCCCGTTAGCGCCATTGCGAGTGGCCCCGCTGCAATGACAGGGCCGATACCGGGAATTGCCAAGGCCACGATGCCTGCAATAAAGCCAGCCATTCCGCCAATGACAGCCTTTTCTCCTGTATCGTTGGTGCTTCCCGTCTCTTTTATGGGACCAAGATTTGGGGTCTCCGGTGAACTAGTGACTGCGACGTCGTTTTTGTTGCTAGCGACGACACTGATGTCCTCGCGGGAAAACCCTTCACGGATAAGTTCGGAAACCGCTGATTCGGCTCGTTCTCGGGTCGGGAAGAAGCCGACGATCGTATGAGTTGTCACATTCGTCATACCCTGTGGACGTCGATATCGGAGGCTTTGTGACAGCTAGCCGGATCGGAAGGCTGCGGAGAGTTTGCGGTAGGTCTCTTCGAGAGCTTCCGGGATCACTCGTGTATCGGCCACGGTGGTCATGAAATTCACGTCCGCGGACCATCGCGGAAGAACATGCATATGGATATGGCCGGCGATCCCGGCTCCAGCACAGGATCCGATATTCATCCCGAGATTGAATCCAGGGGCACGATAAACTGAACCGAGAATTCGCTGCGCACGGCGGGTTTCGAGCATAAGCTCGACGGCCGTTTCTTCATCGGAGTCAGCTAGTGTGGCGACGTGCGCGTACGGCGCTATCATCAGATGCCCGCTCGTGTAAGGATACAGGTTGAGCAAGACAAACGTGCGCGCGCCGCGATGAATGATGAGGTTTTCTTCGTCCTTTGCTTCCTGGGATTTTGAGCAAAAGATGCACGATGCGGAGGGCCC
>DASQLD010000377.1:0-5085 GCA_035630195.1 Bryobacteraceae bacterium | reverse complement strand
TGGCCCTCCGCGACGTTCCTGTCCGGTCCACCGTTCGTGCGGGAACCTCCAGCACCGAATGAGCGCGGAACCATATCGCGATGCGCCCTTGACCATGTTCTTTCGAATCTTGATAACTTGCTTGTACTTATTCAGGAATAGCACGTCGATCGAAAATGCCATGCCGAACGTATGGACTGCTTAGCACGGCACGATCCACAGTCCCTCGCCGGACTGCAAAGCGTCATGTTTTAATAAGCGGGTCCGCCGCGTGCCGCTGCTGTCGGCAACAATAATAGAGTCGCCCGGAGCCACCCTTCGGGTCAGATTCGTAACTTGCACTTTTGGGAAATATCGACGACCTAATCACACCACTATAGGCGCCACCTCATAATAGAAAATATATGCCGTTTCCGCTGCATCGTCCGCGCCGTTTGCGCGCGAATGAGTCTTTGCGCACGCTTGTGCGGGAGACTCTTCTTGCGCCATCTGACTTCGTCCTTCCCCTTTTCGCGTGTGAAGGGGAAGGGATACGCAAAGAAATTTCCTCGATGAACGGGCATGCGCAACTGTCGGTCGATAAGATCGTCGACGAATGCCGGGAAGCTGCCTCGTTAGGAATCGGCGGCGTACTGATGTTCGGCATCCCGGCACACAAGGACGAAAACGCTTCGGGAGCATATGACGATGCAGGAATCGTACAGCGTGCCATCCGCGCGATAAAACAAGAGACACCCAACCTGCTGGTGATCAGCGATGTGTGCAACTGCGAGTACACGAGTCATGGCCATTGCGGACTGGTTGTGAATAATGACGTCGATAACGATCCAACGCTCGAATGGCTTGCGAGGACGGCGGTGTCTCATGCTCGAGCTGGGGCCGATATCGTTGCTCCGTCTGACATGATGGATGGGCGAGTCGGACGGATTCGGTCCGCGCTCGACGAGAGCGGTTTCTCCGGAACCCCGATTCTTTCGTATGCCGTGAAGTACGCCTCCGGCTTCTATGGTCCGTTTCGGGAGGCTGCCGAATCGACACCTCAGTTCGGCGACCGGCGCAGTTATCAGATGGACCCGGCCAATGCGCGCGAAGCAATGCGGGAGATCGAACTCGACCTTGCAGAAGGGGCTGACATGCTCATCGTCAAGCCGGCGCTGGCATATCTCGACATCTTATCGATGGCCCGGCAGCGCTTCGACGTCCCCATGGCGGCCTATCAGGTGAGCGGTGAATTCAGCATGATCATGGCTGCCGCAGCCAACGGTTGGATCGACAAGGACCGCATCATGATGGAGACGCTAACGTCGATACGCCGCGCAGGCGCGGATTTCATTCTGACCTATTTCGCGAAGGATGCTGCGAGGCTTCTCTAGCGGACACTGGAACCTTCAATTCCACGAGCGTGCCGCCATGCGGCCGTCGCGTCACTTGTAATTCGCCACCGACCAATTCCGCTCGTTCGCGCATTGCGATTAACCCTAAGCCGCCATTCGCGGCCGGTCCGATACCCACGCCGCGGTCTTCGATTTGCAGCAGCATCGCAGACTCGGAATAGGACAAACGGACAGAAGCTTCCTTTGACTTTGAGTGCCTGACGACATTCGTCAGCGCTTCCTGCAGAATCCTGTATACGTGGATCGCATGGCCTTCGGCCGGGGATCCTGAGCCCTGTTTCTCAAAGCTTACTTTGATTCCGGACTGCTTTTCGACGGCTGGAAGGTATCGTTCAATCGCTTTCTCCAGCCCGTAATCGTCGAGAATGGTCGGATGCAGGGCTTGCGAGAAACTTCGTGTTTTCTCCAGCGTCTCCTGGACGATTTGACGAACCTCGGCCACATCTTCCGTAAAGGAAGAATCAGCCGGCAACCCCTTCTTCTCTGCCCTGCGTAACATTGTCCCGATCGCGGTTAAGATCTGACCGAAATCATCGTGCAGTTCACGCGATACGGAGCGAAAAATTTCTTCCTGCAGGCCGATCAATCTGCGCGAAAGAGTACTTCTCTGCTCGGAAACCTGCGCCAGGTGTTGGAATAACGCGCGATTGGAGACTGCAACGAATACGCCGATCCCTGCGATCCCGGCCAGCATGGCCAGCAGAAAGAGATAGATGTTCCGTTCCACTCGGTCATAAATCCCTTCGACGGCCGCCGCTGCTTGCTCCTCACCTGCATGGTTCTGAACAAGTAGGCGAGATACAGTGCTCGACAACGAAGCCTGTTGGGCTGTGAGCGAGTTTGCCATCATCTTGCGCGCGCGCGGTTCATCCGTTTCCGCAATTGCCAGCACTTGATTCATGCTCTCCCAGAACTGCATGACGGACTGCTGGAGATAGCGATTCTGTTCCCCTGGGCGGGTGGCCAATTGGCTCTCAGTTTTCAAAGCATCGTCGAGATCCACACGCAGACGGTCGAACTCGTTTCGATAGGCGGAAATCGGGTACTCCTGCCGGCCTTCCACGACGTCGCGAATCGCCAGGCCCAGCGAATTGAGATTGCTCTGAATTCGCAGGAGCTGGAGGGAATCTTTTCGATTGCGTTCGACCGTTTCTCTCTGTAAAACACGTAGTCCTTCAATCTGTTTTAACGTGTACCCGGAGAACAGAGCAATAGCGAGCAGCGTGGCAGCGAGCCCCGCAAGCAGCCGGGGTGTGGGAGATCCGGTCATCCTCTGCGGATCATTCTATCGGTTCGTCTACTTCCGGCTTGCTATCCAACTCGTTCTAGTACACAATTCCCCTATCACGCCCACGGGGAAAAGCGGGCGTTTAAAACTGCCGAGTTAAACCTCGGTAATTGGGGATGGGTTTGGTGCGAAAAGACAAACTGGAACTCCTACAGGGAACACTCGATATGCTCGTGTTGAAGACTCTCACGGAAGGGCCTCTTCATGGGTACAACATTGTGGATCGTATCCATGCGCTCTCAAGCGATGTAATTCGGGTCGAAGAGGGATCGCTCTATCCGGCGCTGCACAGGATGGAGCGGCGGGGATGGATCGTCGCCGATTGGGGCTACTCGGAGAACAACCGCCGAGCCAAATTTTATAAGCTGACCCGAAGCGGACGCAAACAACTCGAGAGTGAGCTTTCAACATGGAGCCGAATCAGCCGCGCCATCACCAGTGTTGTGGGTGGCCGGTCTGCCGTAGCCGTCGGGTGAACAACTTCTAGCACTTACTCTGTTAAAGCAGCGCCAAGTGGGGCGGCTTTGTAAGCCGCGGCCGATTTGCAATCGGCGTTCTAAAAGTCCACCGCGGAATAAAACTCCCGTCCCCTCGACGCTGATCACGTTTTGATAAGACAGTACCGCTAGGCAGTCTTAGGGTGCGCCAGGAAGCGGTAGCCGACGCCGCGAACCGTCAACAAATGACGGGGCTGAGATGGATCATCTTCGATATACCTTCGGAGGCGCACGACGAAATTATCGATCGCGCGTGTATCGGTGTCTTCGCGCACTCCCCAGACGTCTTCAAGCAGTTTCTGACGCGAGCACACCTGGCCTTCTCGTTCGATGAGATAGCGGAGGAGATTCGCTTCCATCAAGGTCAATTGCAGCTTCCGTTCGCCCACAGTGAGCGTGAGATTCTCGAAGTCGATAACACGACCGCCGAACTCAAAGATATCTCTGACCGCTTGTCGCTGGAGCCAGTCTCGGCGACGCAGCAGTCCCTTGATACGCGCTAGAAGAATAGGCAATTCGAAAGGCTTCGGTAGATAGTCATCCGCGCCGGACTCGAAGCCGCGGAGTACATCTTCCGGCTGTCCGCGCGCCGTCAGCATGAGTGTCGGGACAAACTCGCCTGCTGACCGCAGTTCCGACATTACAGCAAATCCATCAATACCGGGCAACATGATATCGAGGACCATGAGGTCGAACTTGCCGCGCTCCGTCCGAAGCCGCTCGAGCGCTGACTCGCCGCTTTCGACTACATCAACGCTGTACCCATCGGCTTCAAGATTGAACCGTAGCCCTGCGGCCAGGTGCTGCTCGTCTTCTACGATCAGCACGCGGCTCATGACCGTAGGGTGGGCCGGGTCGCGGGCAATTCCAGCGTGAAGGTACTGCCACGGTCGGAGCCTTCGCTCTCGGCATACGCGCGCCCACCGTGGCGTTCAGCGACCGACCGCACGATAAACAGGCCCAGACCTGTCCCTTTAACTTTCAACGCCATCGCATTGGGAACGCGGTAAAACCGTTTGAAAATTCGCTTCAGTTCGGAAGGAGGAATGCCTACACCCTCATCCCTGACCCGCACTGCCAATTGACTCGCCTCGTTACGCGCCAACTCGACGATCACGCGAACTCGATGGCCAGAATATTTCACTGCGTTGTCCAGCAAGTTTGAGATCGCTGCCTTCAGCTCTTCGAGATCACCAGACACAGTCGCTTCGCTGACTGACTCACGATAGTCCAGTGCATCCGCTGGCAAATGGTGACGCAATCGCGCCAGTTGCACACACTCCTGGACCAGCGCTCGAAGGTCTACCGGCGAGCGATTGAGCTGCTTCGTCTGGCTTGTTCGTGCCGCGCGTAGAACCTGTTCGATCGTACCCATCAAGCGGTCTGAATCGGCCAGCATGATGTCGTAGAACTCGCGCCGCTTGGATTCTTCAATGTCGCGCGATTGCAGCGTCTGCAGGTACAGGCGCATCGAGGCGACAGGAGTTTTCAGCTCATGCGTAACGGAGTTGATGAAGGCGTCGTGCTGCTCATTGCGACGGATCTCCCGGATCAGGAAGATCGTATTCAACACAACGCCTGTGATGATAAGGCCAAAAAACAGGACGCCCAGAACCAACAGGATCCCCGCACGCCAGTTGAGTGCGATCCATCCCATCGTCAACGCAGTGGCCAGGGCAACTACACCCGCGCCGAGAGCGGTAAAGAAGAACTTGCTTCTTTGGCGTCCGCCTTTCACCATCAAACCCAGTGTAAGGGTAAGGGCGGGATTCACTTAGGCTGCTTTGGTATCGGCTACGACGCTTGCATTAACCTTGGCGACTTTGAGGTTCCGGATAACACCGATAGTTTCGAGAGCCTTCAACTGCAACCAGGTGATATCGAGTTCGTACCAGGCGAGTCCGTGACGCGCAGACGTTGGATGCGC
>DASQLD010000376.1:0-11760 GCA_035630195.1 Bryobacteraceae bacterium | reverse complement strand
CGGCAAGCGGATTCGTTCTGGCAACTGACGGCGCCGCATGGGCGTGCTTTGCGAAAAAGCCGTCACGGCTGAGAAGATCGACGATTGCGAGCATCGGAAACCCGGCTCCAACGTTCCGAAGAAACTGGCGGCGATCCTGATTCATGATGATCTCAATCCGTGTATGCGAACTCGTTCATATTAAGGATGACGCGGCATAGCTGTTCCATGGCACTCTCGCCGCCACCCTGATCCTGGACAAACCGAAGCATCGTCGAGATCTCAGACGCGGATGGCGGGCGCGCAAACGAAAGTCGGTATGCATACTCGATTTGACGATTGATATCCGGGCCTGCTTCACGGACTAGTCGCGAAGCCAGATGCCGCGCCTGTCTGTTGACGAAATCTCCGTTGAACAGAGTCAGAGCCTGGGGAGCGACACTCGTATTGATCCTTTTGGCCGAACTCCGTGACGTGTCGCAGAAATCAAGCACATCCAGCATAGGGACAATCATGGAGCGCTTGATGTATGCATAGATGGTTCTGCGCGACGCCTCGTTTTCATTGAACGGCTGCCATATCTTGTCGGGGTCGCTGCTGCCCTCGAGAGCTTGCTTCGGAACGAAGGGATACATACCCGGTCCGTACATCTTGGGATTCAGCTTACCGCTAACGGAGAGCATGGAATCACGAATCGCTTCAACTTCGAGACGGGCGAAAGGGACTCGCCAGATGAGGCGATTCTCCGGATCCTCTGCGACGTACTCGGGAACAGACCTCTTGCTCATGCGATAAGTGTTGCTCGTCATGATCAATCGATGCAGCTTTTTGAGTGACCAGCCATTCTCAACAAACCAGTTGGCAAGCCAGTCGAGCAATTCGGGATGCGTCGGTTTTTCGCCGATTCGACCGAAATCGTTGGGGGTTCGAACCAACGCTTCTCCAAAATGCGCTTGCCATACGCGATTCACTATCACGCGAGCGGTCAAAGGATTCTCCGGATCGGCGATCCACTGGGCCAAAGTGAGGCGGCGCATGCTAGTGGACGATGCCGGTGGGAATGACGGCTGAATTTTCGTGAGAACAGCCGGAACTGCCGGAGGAACTTCCGGTCCCGGCGCTCTGGCGTTTCCGCGGATCAGAAGATGAGTTACTCCTGGCGGCTTTGGCTCATTGAGAAAGTAACTTCGCGGCAAGTCGGGCGTAGCCTTGCGCAGATTGGCGATCTGCGCCTCCAGATCCTCGATCTTATTTTTGACACTGGTGGGAGTCGCCAGCAGAATCTCCTTATCGAGATCCTTACCGTACTTCGCAACCAAACCCTTCTGATTCTCCGTCCGCTTCGCAGGCTCGGCACGAGCGGCCTCGAGAACTTCCGATCCTAGGGCACTCTGACCAGCATCGAGAAATGCCTGCCTAAATTTCTCCCGCGCGTCGGCGATTTGTTTCTTCAGCGGATCGATCTTGGAATCCCGTAACGCTTCACGGGCGAGTTCCTCTGAAGTACCCACGGGCAAGTCAAGTTCTGTTCTGCCGTTTCGAGGTCGTTGGAGCCCGTTGAACACCGCAATCATCGAGTAGTAATCGCGCGCCGTTAGCGGATCGAACTTATGGTTGTGGCATCGCGCACAACCTAGCGTTACCCCAAGAAACGCTTGCGAGACCGTACTCACTACATCATCGAGTTGGTCGAAACGGTCTGTCTCGGGGTCAGCGGGTTCGTCATCCCACGCGCCAAGGCGATTGAAGCCCAGGGCTATCATCGAGTCTGCACTTTGGTCAGGCAATTCGTCGCCTGCCAATTGCTCGAGAACAAAACGATTGTACGGTTTGTCGTCGTTCAATGACCGAATTACATAATCACGGTAGCGCCATGCATGGGGCTTGATAGCATCGCGTTCATACCCATTGGTATCGGCATAGCGAACTACATCGAGCCAATGTCTCGCCCATCGTTCGCCGTAGGTCTCTCGCTCCAGCAAAACATCGATGATCTTATCGAGCGCCTGTGAAGTGGGATCACGAAGCAGCGCATTCTGTTCTTCAATGGAAGGAGGCATCCCGGTCAAATTCAGGTGAAAGCGGCGAAGCAGCTGGTACGGTTCAGCCGAGGGAGAAGGTTTCCAACCACGAGCTTCTAGCTTTGCGAGAACGAATGCATCGATTGGATTGCGAACCCAGGCTTTGTCCTTGACCTGTGGAGGGGAGGGCTGCGATCTGAGTTTGAATGCCCAGTGGTCGGTGGCGGCCTTTTGAGGGATTGGCGTTGCATCGGATTCCGGCCAAGGCGCGCCCTGATCAATCCAATTTTGGAGGATCTCGATCTGCTTTGGCGTCAAGCGCGGACCGGCCGGCGGCATAACAGTTTTTGCGTCGAGACCGGAAACGTAGCGCACCAGAAGGCTATCCGCGCTCTTGTAAGGAACGATAGCGGGCACACCGGATCCACCACCACGCAATGCGTCGCTCTTGCGGTCCAGCCGAAGCTCTCCCAAGTGCAGATTACTGCCGTGACAACTGAGACATCGGCTCGCAAGAATTGGTTGAACATCACGTTGAAAATCTACGGCAGATTGCGAGAAACAGGGGAACGACGCAATCAGTATCCCAAGAGAAGTGACGCCCAGTAGTCTCATGCGAGCGCGCTCAACGCTACCTTTGCCCGTTGTGCCCATATGGTTCAGTATGGTTCGACCCCTAGCTGTAGCAAATCAACGCAGCCATTATATGAAGATGCCATTCGGAACTGACGAGAGCAACATCTTCCGGTAGCGATCTGAGATATTTGATGGTGGACCTATGAGACTTGGCAACGGTGAGTTGTTTGTGCTTTTAGAAAAGCTCATCTCCCCTCTATAGTTTGCGTCAGCCGCCTCGCCCGCGTAAATGCATGGTCTAGAAACGAAAGTATCGTTTGCGAGCACATCGGCAAAAACACTCCCCGAATTGACCTCAGGCGTGCTCGGTTTCAGGTCCTCATTCGATAGAGTTCGCATGCTCTCCTTACGCGTGTCGGCCCGGGCTCGAAATAAACCGGTCCCGCCCCCAGACTATAACAGGATGAGCAATCGAACGACTGGACCTGCAAGTTCCTTATCTAGGTGCTCGGCAATAGGAGCAGATATTTGTCTAGGAGAGCAGTTCGAATCTCTTCAAGATGGCTCGTGGAATGGTAGGATCAGCCGGTTTCGAAGCCCAATCCATGTCATTCTCGGAAAGATATTGCTAACTTGTTCTCCGTTGCTGGAATAGCATGGATCGGCAAGAGCGTAGTGGTTGATCTGCTGTTCCGGTCCGAAATCCAGCACCCAGCACGCGAGAGAGCGGATTACGGATTCGGAGTGCTGCCAGCCGGTTGTCCGATGCTCGGCCTCGACCGATGAAGATGGCTTTGTGACCGATGTTGCGACAATCCAGCACGTCATAGCGCCACATCAGCGAATCTCCGACGGGGGCGCGATGGGGGTAAGCGAGACGACAGCACACTCGGCTCCGAGCGCATCCCAGAACTTCATTGCGGAAGAAACTTCAAGCAAGTCGTTTGCTCGTGGAATATTCGTTTGCTCCATTGTTCGCATACGTAGTCACCGGTTGAAGCTCGAGCATCGCGTTCCTGCGACATTCTGAAGATATCGAGCGCGTAAAAGAGCGGCAGCAGACGAGAGTTTGAAGGCGCTTGCAGGCCGATGACGTGAGCAGCATGACTGACGAGTACGCGGTGAAGCGCAAACTCCGGAGGCCTGGGTGGATGCATCGAACCGCGCAAGGAACAGAGCGTTGTGAGCCCGCTGTAAGCGACTCCCGCACGGAGTTATGCAATGACCACCTCCGCAACCTTCGCCTTTGTCAGGCTTGCAGTAGGGTCACGAGTCACGAGGGATCGGCGCGAATTTCTATTTCTGGAGTGATGCGCTTGGGCTCGTCGAATCGACATCGGCGCATTTAAGGCGCTTGGCGAACGTCGCGATTCCGCGCATGCTACCCGATTCGAACAAAAACCGACTGGAGATGAGAGTGCTCCCTCTTGTCGATTGCGATGACAGCAGGAAATTCGACAGACCCGGGTCGATTATGTTGACAGTGGCACTGGAGAAGGCATGCTTCGCCGGTCCAAGCTACTAGGGGCGAAAAAGTTTAAGGCGGAGGGACGACTAAGAGGAGAGGGTTAAGAAAGGGCGATAATTGCGCGTGGAGGCGTGGGCCTCCAGCAGGTGGAAGGTTTAACCGAACGTTGTCAGGAGCGTTCGAAACTCATTCTCAAGATCGTGATGTTCCTGTACCAGTTGAGCCGGCGCCGAATCCCTCGAGCCGCGAGTGATGAGTGCCTGATTGAACTCCATAGTGGCGCAGGTACTGCTTTGGACTGGTGGACGCCGCGCGAAATTCAAATCTTCAGGCCATTTCCGTGGTACGTTTCTTGTCGAACTCAGCGCACGAATCGAAATCGAAGATCGGTTTCACTAGGGACGGCTAAGCCCGATAGTGTCGCGGGTTTGAAGCGCCAGTTTCGTGCCGCGGCAACAGCGGATTGTCCCAATTGGGGGTAAGGGTACTCGGAAGGCGTATCAGCTTTGGCTTCTGTGACACGTCCTGACGCGTCGATCTTCACGCGGACAACCACTTCCTTGACGCCCGTAAGCATTTTGGCGACTTGAGTACTGTAGATAGGTCTGGGCGACTGGATCGGTACTGGCGGAGATATAGAGGCTGCGCTGCCCGCGGGCGACGGCGGACGTTGTGATTGCCCTTCAGGAACCTCTCGCTGAACCAGCGGTTGCGCCTGTGGGGGAGCAGCCAGAGCGAACGGCGCCCCTGGAAAGCGTTCGGCCTGAATCTCAACGAGCGATTTCCGATTGAGATCGACGCTCGCGTTCAGCTGTGGAGGCTCCGGCAGGGGCACGACCGAAGCGACCTTTCGAGGCGGTTGAGAATATTGAAATAAACGCGCTTTGGAGCTTTGGCTAGCGTTTGTGCGCTGGCTCCACTGTTCGTCGGGAACGCGCTGCGGAGGCAGCATCACTTGTTTGGTAAGTACAGGTCGAACGGGTGGAGGCAAGTCGGGGGCAGGAGTTTGGACAGCCAGCGTGTCCATGAGTGTTACCGGATTTGTGACCGCGGGAGGTGGCACAGCGATGTAAGCACGCGTTGATTCGGTTATTTCCGTTCCATCCTCAGTTACGGCATCTAGTCGAAAACTGACGTCCTGAGACATGGGCTGATACAGCATCCGCGCGCCAGCCATCTGCGATCTATCGAAAACGAACTCCTTTCTTGTTCCGGAATCTTCGATCGTGAGTTTGCCGCGCGGAAATGAACGACCCGTGGGAGTGGAGTGAGCCCACATGATGACGAAATCATCTCCCACTCGGGCCGCCTGGAGTTCCAGCCGGGGTTTCGCTGATGCCTCGGAGCTGACATCGACACCACGACTGGAACTCAGGTGCGCCATCACTGCCGCCAGAGATAAGAGTCCGCCGGCGCAGAGGGTCAATGACCATTTCCGCACTGCCTCCCCGAAAGCCCGAAAAGCCGGGACGCTCGCAGTTGAAACAGGGGCGCTGTTATCGTACTCGAGCAACAGTTCCACCACGGACGAATCATCCAGCCCTTCAAATCCAAAAAAATATGTCGCGCCGACGCTCGTCGACTGCGACACCGGCGTTAGCAGAAAGCACACACCACGTTCGCCGCCAAAGTACCTTTGGAGTAATTCCCAGTCTTGATCAATGGGCACACCTTCTCCGTCAACGGCAGTGCGCCAGAAACCGATCACAGACAGCGCGCCCTGATTGCCGGCGATGAGCCGGTTGAACGTCTGATCCAACACCTTCTCATGTACCGGGGCCAGGAAAGGAGCCCCTCCACGGTTCGCATCCCAGGGGACGGACTGGAACCGTGAAACGACGACCGATGATCGCGACCCTGGAGAAATCCGGCCGAGAAGCAGACCACCGACTTGGCTCACCCTGGCAACCGATGCGTTTCCCACCAGACGCTGCACCATCGCGAGGGCACTGCGATCAATGAAAACCGTAGGCAGCGCGCGGGCGGAGGGTTGGGCCGAGTGAGGCGTCAATGACACGGATGATGACGTCTGAAGGTTTTTTGCTGCTGCGGAGTTCACGTTAGTTGGCCAAAGCTGAGACGGCGGCGCGTTCAGGAGTCAGTTGGAATCCCGCTGCGACCGCATCGCGGCGGAACATTCGAACAGTCTCAAGAGAAAACTGTTCCAAGTCGCGGCCCACGGTAGAGAGCTTCTTCAGCATCTCGTGGGTGACGGTAATAACATGACAACCGATTTGATCGGCTTGGAAGATGTTGAGCAGCTCTCGTGGACTCGCCCAAATCAGTTCGACCTGGGGCTCCTGACTTAACGCAGCAACTGCTGAAGTCATAACCGGAACTGGGTCCCTCCCGGTATCGGCGATTCTCCCGGCAAAAACGGAGACGTACGCAGGGGAGCCGCCGGCCAATGCGTCCATGCTCAGATCAACTTGTTCCAAGGTCAGAATCGCAGTGACATTTAGTTTTACACCTTCCCGCGACAGTGTGCGAACCAGCGGACCGGCGCTGGCGCCTTCCGTATTGGTGATTGGAATCTTTACGTAGACGTTATCTCCCCAACTCGCGATCTGCCGCGCTTGCGCGTACATCTCATCAAAGTCATCGGAAAAGACTTCGAAGGAGATTGGCAGGTCAGGGACTACAGACAGAACCTCATGGGCAAACGCCTCGTAATCACTGATTCCAGCCTGCCTCATCAGTGTGGGATTCGTCGTAAACCCTTTCACGATGGGATCTTGTCTCAACGCCCGGATGCCTGCGATATCGGCTCCGTCCGCGAATACCTTGACATTTAGTTGCGTCAAGCGGTTGTGCATGAGGGCACTCCTTTTCGAATACTTTCGAGAATCCAATCAGCGGCGCCTAACAGCGATGTTGTGCGAAAGTCCGGCGCCTCGGGACTTCGCTCGTCGTAATTGCAATCGATCCACACGGTACGACAGCCTGCACGCTTGCCAGCCTCAACATCTCTCCATCGATCGCCGACCATGATGCTGGCGCGGAGATCGACACCTAATTCCGAGGCCGCGCTCATAAGCAAGCCTGGTTTAGGTTTTCGGCATGGACAGTTGTCGCTGTCGTCGTGAGGACAGATGCGGATCTCGGTAAGAGGCAACCGGTCCATCAGCCAGCTATTGACCGCCTGGACTTCCTCCTGTGTCGTCGTCCCTCGGGTTATGTCTGGCTGATTGGATACGACGATCAACGGCAACCCCGCATCTTGGAAGCGTACACACGCTTCAAGAGCTCCATCGGAAAGCTCGAGTTCCGCCAAATTGGAGGGTGGATAAGGACGCCTGTCGCGAACGATGGCGCGATTCAGCACTCCATCCCGATCAAGAAAAATCGCCGGGCGCATACTTTACCGCGCGGTCAAGGCCGCCGTCTGGATTGGTTCGGTTACCACTGGAGTTTGATCTCTCATTGCGATAACGGCCTGCCGCACAGCTTCGCGCGAACCCATTCGATTCTGCCAGCCCAAAGATCTTATCCGACTCGAATTCAGTCGAACGATTGGAACATCGCCCTTCCAGCCCCTGTCGCCGCCTGTATAGTCGAAAGCAACGTTGTCGAGTTCAAGGCACTCGGCGACAACCTGAGCAATTTCGCGAACCGTAACATAGTCGCCAGTAGCTACATTGAATGTGTTGTAGGGTGTGTCAGAAAACTCATTCGCCAAAAGAACGGCGTTTACAACGTCGGTTACGTGAACATAAGATTTGCTCTGCCGTCCATCCCCAAGAATGCGCAGGCGAGTCGGATCTGCTTGGAGTCGTCGGAGAAAATCTAGGCCAACACCATGCGTTTGACGAGGACCGACGACATTGCCGAATCGGAAGACACATCCGGTTAGTCCAAACATGTAGACGTAGGAGCATATCAACGCTTCTCCCGCGAGTTTGCTGGCTCCGTAAGTTGAGACGGGCATAAGAGGGCCGTGATCCTCCTGAGCTTCGATCTCTCCGAGGTCCCCGTATATACCGCTACCCGAAGCGTACAGAATGCGCGGCACACCAGACCGCCGCATTGCTTCTACCACATTCTGAGTTAGAAGGGTGCCTTGCTCAAAGTCGATTGTCGGTTCAGTTGCGGCGCGAGCTATATCCGGATTCGATGCTAGATGAATCACGACATCGTACCCGCGCATCGACTGCGTAAGCAGTTCGAGATCGCAAACATCTCCCTTGACGACTCGAAGCCGTTCATCCTGCGCGTGATGGGCATAGTGCCAAGTCTGTCCGGAGGAGAAGTTGTCATAAAGAGTGACTCCTCCTGTGGCGGCATCTGCAAGCAGACGGTCTGTGAAATGGCTTCCGATAAAGCCCGCCCCGCCAACAATGAAATATCGACTCACGTAGTTCCCCTTGGATTCTATGCAACCTGGCCAGTCGCGACTGTAACAGTAGACTCCCACTTCGTTTCCTGAGCCTTGAGAGCTGGATGAGTCACGAGTAGGTGCCAGAGAACGGCGCAGATGCCCTCAGTGTGTGGAGTGATATGCTCAGGATAAAGAGGCGGAACGACAACACTTGCAGTGGCCACTTCACGCGTGAAGCCTCCTTCGCGCCCAACGATCCCAAAAATCCGAGCGCCAACGTGTTGCGCTACTTCGAGCGCCCTCACAATATTCATGGAGACGTTCCGGGATCGACTACCACCGCCCACGGAAAACACGAGAATGGCATCCTTCGGATTGATCCGAGATCCTTTCAGCCACTCTGCAAAACAGCCGTCCCATCCCTCGTCGTTGACGCGAGCGGTGAGTTCGGAAACGTTGTCCGTGGGCGCATAGGCTTCAAACGCGCAAATCTTTCGAAAGTCATTCACGGCGTGGCCGGCATGTCCTGCGGAACCTCCAACACCAAGAATGAACAGTCGCCCCCCACCGTTCCTCACTGAGGCTAATCCTTCAGCGACGCCCTCGACATCGTCGGTGTCAACTTTATTCAATATGGCAATCGTTTCTTGGACAAAGCTCGTCGAAAATGACATCTAATCCTCCACTAACATCCGCATTCAGGAAATGCTCCAGATCCGCCAATCCTTGTGGCGAACCGATTTCATAGAATCTATCGCTGACTTCAAAACCAGCAAGGTCGCCGCGCGCGCTCAAGTGGTGGAAAAAGTCAGCCAAATCCGCCTTTTGACCGGAGGGGATCTTCTCTTCGACTGCAGTCCGCCCAACAATCGACAAGCCGTAGTCGATATAGCGCATCGAATCACGGTGCGGTCCCGGTCTTTTGTCGTAAAACACCTGCTCGCCGTCTCGAAAATCGACGTTGCTGACGTCCCACTGGCCTTCGTTTCTGAGCACGGTCATCAATGCCGGCTTCCCCGAGAGTTCGTAAGCGCGCCACGCCTCCCGGACATCCATTCGAAGGTACGAATCGCCATAAAGAACACAAAAGTGTTCGTTGAGCTCATCACGATCGGACGCCAGCCGCAAAGCGCCTGCGGTTCCAAGCAGCGTGTCGCCTTCATCGACGTAGCGAACTCGCAAGCCCCACCGAGAACCATCTCCAACGAAGTCTCGTACCATTGATCCGAAATGGGCAATGCTGTAAACCACATCAGTGATCCCCTGCCTCGCCAACCACGCGAGCTGGTAGTCAGCAAACGGTCTTCCATTAACGGTCAAAAGAGTCTTGGGAACAGTTTCGGTCAACGGACGCATCCGCTGCCCGAGTCCGCCGGCAAGGATCACGCACTGTCTATCAATCACGGCAGATGATGGTCGATCCATCATGGTCGAACTTGAACCTGACTTCCTGAAGGTTCTGCTGCGCCATGGCCCGCCGCAATTGCGCGGGATCGAGCGTGTAGAACATGAGGAATCCGCCGCCTCCAGCCCCAATCAACTTCCCGCCCAGAGCGCCGTTCGCCATGCCGACTTTGTACCAATGGTCAATGCACTCATTCGTCATGCCGGAAGATCTCGCTCGCTTGCGCAGCCAGTGTTCGTGCATAAGCTCGCCGAAATGGACGGCATTGCCTGCTTCAAGAGCCGCCTTGATCTCGTAGCCAAGTTGCTTCGTTTGATGCAGACCTTCAATCATGCTGGCATCACTGCTGTCAGTGCGTTTCTTCTGGTCTTCGAGAAGCGCATTCGCGCTACGGGAGTAACCGGTGAAGAACATCAGCAAGTGATCCGAGAGATCGCTCATTGTCTCCGGAGAGATCTTGAGTTTGGAGACGGTGATGTGTCCATCCTCGCGGAAATCGAAACAAGTCAGGCCACCGAAGGCCGCGATGTATTGATCCTGTTTGCCGATGGACTGTCCTATACGATCAATCTCGATATGGCAAGCTTCCTCTGCTACTTCCCGCGCAGAAACATACTCGCAGCGGGCTGCGTGAATCGCTCGCAACAAGCCGACGGTGAATGCGCCGGAGGATCCTAGGCCAGTGCCCGCCGGAATATCCGCCAAGCTGCATATCTCGTATCCAGGAGAGAGCGAATGCATTTTCAAAGCTTCCCTAAAAATCGGATGCTCGATGTCGTCGATGGAATCGACGCGCTCCTGCGAGGAGTACTTCAGAACGTAGTCATTAGTAAAAATACGATTAATCGCAATGAAGATATATCGATTGATCGCGGCGGAGATCACGCATCCACCATAGCGGCGGTAGTACGACGGCAAGTCGGTACCACCACCACCGATGGAGATCCGCATCGGTGTGCGGGAAATGAGCATAGCTGGAGCCTTCTGGTTTGAAGTAGGGTTAGTGTTAGATGGAATGTCTAGTAACGAGCGAGTACTTGAAATCCCGCGAATATACCAGCGTTGACCGCCACCATAGATACCGTTGTTAGATATTGCATCAGCTGGTTCGAGGGAACGACAAGAACATCCCCTTCCGACAGCTCAAGATCGGAAGCTTTGCCGGACATGATCTCGTCAAGGTTGATTTTCGCTGCGCCGTCCGCGGGCGCTCCAATATGACGGATCAGCGACTTGCTCGCCAATGCCGTTTTGGTCTTTCCCCCGGCTGCCGCCAGCACCTTCGTGATCGATACCGTGTCCGAGTTGACGAGTTCGACGGAGCCAGGACGGACTACTTCCCCGATTACATAGACCAGGCGGGGCTGCTTCTGGTCCACGGTGACAACATCGCGCGGCCTGATCTCGAGATTGGCGGCGCGTCCCTGTCCGCTCATAACCTCACTAACCGGGATTTTCGCCACCGAATAGAGGCTGTCTGGCGTCGTTTTAGCGTTGTCCAGTGGAATTTGTCCTTGTTCCATTGGACGTGTGACCGTCAATGTCGCTCCGGCATCCTTTGGGCCACCCGCTTCGTTCACCAAGTTGAAAAGGGTGTTTTGCTCGCCTTTGATCTGCAGACGCCCCGGTTGCGCCACAGCGCCGAGTACGGTCACCGGTTGACTGCGCGATTCAGTCATAAAAATTGAGACGCGGGGTTCATTGATGTATTTTTCGAGGAGCTTTGCGAGGTTAGTCTCAAGTTCTTCGACGGTTAACCCGGCTGCTTTGACTTTGCCAACAAGAGGCAGATTCAGATCGCCGGCCGAATTGACGCGCCATGTTTTCGATAATTCGTCCCCATGAAACACCTCGATTTTCAAAGTGTCATCAGGACCAATTTTGGCCTTGCCTCCCAGCAAGCGCGCTTCTGACGTCGCGCTTTCCCCACCCGTGACCGGTTTCTGACAAACACCGGGCGCTTGCGCTATCAGAGCGATGCAGAGTAGTCGGC
>DASQLD010000375.1:0-7468 GCA_035630195.1 Bryobacteraceae bacterium | reverse complement strand
CGCCAGCTTCGAACGCAACGACGAGGGCAGTTGCGAGAAAACTGACGGATTCGAATCCACCTTGCAATTGCTTCACAAACGCCTCGATCGGTTGCAGGATAGAGTCCTGATCGCCGACGAACGGAAGATGGTCCTTCCCCGGCACCTCGATGAGTTGCGCGTCCGGAATTTTCGAGGCGATGTAGCGCCCCTCCTCGACTTTCAGACAAAGGTCGCCTGTACGATGCAAGACGAGGGTAGGCACTCGCACCAGAGGCAACACGTGCCGGATATCTGTTTCCGTGTTCATTGTGGTGAGCGCGAGAGCTGCTCCGGGACTGGCGCCCATTCGAAGATATGCGGCCCACCACTCTCGGAAGTGGGGGTCGGAAGCTACCGATGGAGCTCGTTCCTCGATACCGATCGGACCGCCCCAATGCTCGCGGATTTCTTGGAGCAGGTGCTGTCTTTGCTCCGTCGTAGGAGCCCACGGATAGTCGGGAGCCCAGATGCGTCGCGCATAAGTCGCAATCATGATTAGCGCTGCGGCTCGTTCCGGATAGGTCGCAGCGAATACTGCCGACATACAACCGCCTTCGGAAACTCCGCAAATGATCGCGCGCTGGGAGCCAACCTTATCCATTACGGCGTGAACATCTTCCATCCGCTGTTCAATTGTCGGCAAGCGATCGAGTGGCACGCGATCAGACAGGCCGGTCCCTCGCTTGTCAAAGAGGATCACACGCGTGAAGGAACTGAGACGTTGGAGGAACCGCGCAAAGCGAGGCTCGGTCCAAAAGTATTCGAGATGAGAGACCCAGCCCATAACGAACACAAGATCGATGGGTCCCTCGCCAATGACCTGGTATGCGATGGTGGTTCCCCCGCTGTCCACGTAATGGGTCTCAGGGACGCGTATCTCCACTGACGCCTTGGCGGGAACTCGGGTCACGGGAGCTATGAAGCGGTACCCACGGCGATGGCGTGTTTGAACATAGTTCGGACGGTGGACGTCGTCATTCAGAGCTTTTCGAATTTCGAGAATTTGCACTGACAGAGCATGGTCGGCAACGAAAACATCGGGCCAGAGCGCCTCAAAAAGTTGCTCCCGTGTGACTACCTCGCCTGCATGTTCGACGAGGTAGATCAGCACGTCCAATGCTTTGGGCGTTAACTCGATAGATTCTTCGCCGCGCCAGAGCTGCTTGTCCGCAAGATCCAGTCGAAACGGCCCAAAACGAAGCGATCCTGCCACTAACTGCAGTTTACGGCGCCGCGCGCATAGACGCTTCTTCCCGATTAGTCGAGCAATTTTAAGTAGGCCACGATATCGGCTTGCTCCTGACTCGTCAGAGCAAGATTGGGATTAAAGAGCTGGAAGAACCGTGAATAGTGGGCGACCACTTCTTCCAATGTTCTGGCCGAATTGTCGTGAAAGTAAGGAGCAGTGCGCCGGATGCCGCGCAGCGGTGAAATTTTGAACATATTCGCATCCTGTACCTTGCCTGTGATTAGCGCTCGGCCGGGATCCGGGCTCATGATGGTCGTTCGTGAACCATCAGGATTGCGGAAGACAAAGCTCCTTATGGGATTCTTCGCCTCATTGAGTTCGGATACTGCGACCGATTGAAATCGCGCGCCTACAGGCGGAATCGGGAAAAAGTGATTTGTCCTGTCCAGCATCGGACCGCTGTGACACAACGCGCAGCTTCCGACCTTGATGTTCTGGGGGTCGGCTCTATCTTCAAAGAATGTTCGGCCCCGTTTCTCTGATTCCGTGGCGCCTTGCGGCAGGCGCGGCTCCGAACCTCCACGAGCGAAAGCCTTAACGGCATCGGAGCTGAAGAAGCGATCGCTGAGTTCGAATTTAGCGATGGCTTCAAGGTCGTGGTCTGGAGGGTTAACAGGCGCCTGCCCATGACCTCGGATCGCGTTGCGTGCTTGCGTGACCAGCGTTTGTTCTCGACCATCCATCATCAGGACTGGATCGAGCGCTGGTGTGTTCAGTGTTGATGGGATACCTCGTCGCACGGTTACGGTGCGCGCGAGAGGGTTGTCAGCCAGGGTGACATTTTCGGGCAACGGTATCTCGACCAGGATCGTCGCTTCGGTCAACATTCGCTGAACGCCGTGGCCTTGTCCGTCATCACTTCCGTCGTGGCGAAACAACGGGTCCAGTCGATTCAGAGCAAATTTTCGTTGAGCTTCGACGGGCGACACCGTACCGGTTTCGCGACTATGGCAAGTCAGGCAAGTTCGACCGTTGCCGTTAAAGGTCTCCTGATCGAATAGAAATGCGCCATCCCGCAGTGGCGGTGTCGACGCTCTGGGGCCTTGCGAAAAGGACGCAATCAGCGGTATGAGGCACACGAGGCCTAAAAAACGTTGGGTATTCACAGCATCTCCTTCGTGGAACCGATTTGTATGGGTTTCCCGAAAAAGATAAGCGTAGGGAACTTCGTTTCTGGCTCTGTAGGCGGAGTGACTTGGTGCTACGTAACACTGCTCTGACGCGTTAGACGACGGGTTTGAGGCCGACACGCCTTAGCAATTCGCGAAAACGTTGATTGTTGTGTAAACTGCGGAAGCGATACTCGGCGGCTGCAAACGGGAAGTGCGCCTGGCGCGTTCGCCATGCTCGTTCTAAGGCGTCAAGGGCCGCTGTTTCGTCTCCCAAGCCCATGTGGACGACAGCAATCTGGTAGGACACGTTGCGGATCGTCTCGCTCATGTTTTCCAGCCGCGCAAGTACTTCTCTTGCTTTGGCTGTCTGTCCTGTTTTAGCCAAAAGATAACCGTAGGCCGGAAGGGCTCGCCTTTCAAATGGATTTACGGCGAGCACATGCTCGTACTGTCTTAGTGCCTGTGAAAAATCTTCCTTGAACTCATGAGCGATGCCGGACGTGACATAGGCGCGGAGATAGTCTCGATTCAGCTCGATTGCAGTTTTTGCCGTTGCCAATGCAGCGTCGGGACGGCCAAGGTCGAGCTGAATTTCAGCTTCTTTGGCCGCGAGCGGTGGCAATGCGGGAAGCAATGCGCGCGCTTCCCTTACGAGTTGGGCGGCCTGCGCACTTCGTCCTGTTTTTCGCAGTAGATCGGCATACTCAACGACGGCGTACACATTTCTTGGGTCGAGCACGAGCGCGCGTTTGTACTCGAGTTCCGACTGCACAAAATCCCATTTGACGGAGCCGAGATTCAGGGCGAGCATGTGATGGCCTGCGGATAACTTATCGTCCAAGACGATCGCTTGGCGTGCTGCGGCTTCTGCTCGGCGAGCGTCTTCGGAGAGATCCCTGCCGACGTATGCCGTTGCGTAGTCGTAGGCTTCCGACAACGTGGCCCAAGCCGGCGCAAATCTGGGGCTGCGGGTGACTGCAAACTCGAGTTGATCGATGGCTCGAAGCAGAGTCTTGGGCGCGCCTCGATCTGTGTGCCCGGAATGAGGATCCTGATGCAGGAGCGCTATGCCTTCCTGCCACGCTGCGAGTGCTTCCGAGTTCTGCGACTCGTTGGTGGCCCTTGATCCCCGAGCTACGGACATTGAAATGAGTACGACGATTACGGCGAACCCGGAGGCCAGCATCATCGGCTTCACTGTGAGTCGGTTGGACGGATAGGGTGTGGAGGTTTCCGGTTCGTCACAAGATAGCCGCAGCGGCTCGAGGGATGTTACGGCTTTCGTGTCCGCTAAGTATTCGAATTGAGGTATATAACTGCCACTCGGGAGATGGATTCGAATACGGGAGAACCGGCCCTCGGCCTCGTAGTAGCTGCGCAACTTCTGACGTAGCCTCGACGCCTCCACGCGAACGATTGAGTCGGACCGGGGATCGTAGTCGCTCGACCGACCGTAAACTTCGGAACCGATTACCGTTTCCTTAATCTCGTCGGCTCGGCCGTCTAGAGCGCAAGTCACGACATACTTCAGGAACTTTGTATTTCGTTCCGCCGACGCGAATCGCCGGTCTTCCAATATTGATTGCAAGTGCTCGAGAATTTCCTCGCGAGGCGCTTGAAGTTCTGGGGCGCATTTTGTGGTGCTCATACAACTGATCGATTATCGGTCAGCATTGTGTGCAAAGTAATCAGCGAGAAGTAAGCATTTCGGTCGTCCGAGCGGCTACACAACCCCACGTAACCCCTCGTAACCCCCTGATCGGTCAAGAAAAAGCGCGTGAGTGAGAGAACGAGGCGATCCTTTAGTCGCGCCGATTCGAAAACTTTGCCAAGGAGAAGTTATGAGGATATTCACCAGACGCCGGCTGCTCGCGACACCAGCGTTATTGCTGTCAGCAATTTCCACTGTGTCCGCAGCCGAGGAAATTAAAAGACCTAAAGCCACGGCCGAGGTCTGGGCTCGCACGGAGCTTTATTTCGGGACTAATCGAGCCAACGTTGAGCCAGTGACGGAAGCCGAGTTTGCCGGCTTTATTGACCTGCATGTAACTCCCAAGTTCCCGGACGGCTTGACGCTCTTGACCGGTAACGGTCAATTCAAGACTTCGGCAGGAGTGCTGATCCGAGAGAAGTCGCACGTGTTGATTTTGCTCTATCCGCCGCAAATGCAGGATGCGAACGCGAAGATCCAGGAAATTCGCGAGGCCTATAAGGCCGCATTCAGCCAGGAATCGGTATTGAGGGTAGATAGCTTCTCGTTCGTTTCTTTCTAGGAGATATCAACATGCGTATTTCGCTTTGCATTCTGATTTCAATTGCCTTGGGCTCGGCTTCCGCGAACGCGACGTCCCTGTCGTTTATTCAAGATGGATGGTCGCCAGGAGGGCCACTCAGCGTAATGTTGTCCGGTGATGACACCAATGCCGATGGGACATTGGAGCAATCGGAGATAAACGTTTTCCGGGCAAGCTGGGTGACACCGATTGGGAATATAACGACGTGGACGCTACCTGACATCCAGCCGGATGGAATCCTCTTTACGGACCTCGATAACTATTTGTTCTTCACTCGGAATGAGGATTATTCGCTTGTGAGTACGGCATTCGAGGGGGAGGCGCTCGCTTCCATCTTCGACGTCTTTCTGTTTCCGGTCAGTAGCAGCGCTTCGTCGCCGGCCGCGGTACCGGAGCCGTCAAACCTTTTCGCCGCCGGCTTGGCGACACTTTCCCTGTGGAAGCTCTGTCAGCGGTCAAAGAAAACCGAAGCTGCTGTCCGAGCCAAAATCCAATCGCGGTCTTCCTGAGAGAGAAAGGGAAGACCATCCCGAATCAAAGCGATCGATGGGGCGTAGCGATGTCCGTTTTCGACTTGAAAAGGGCAATCGCTCGCCCACATCAGACGTCTCGGCCCGTAATCTTCAAAGACGCGACGGATCAGTGGAGCCAGATCCTTGTACGGGGCTTGCTTGCGACCCAGAGCGTAGAACGCAGACACCTTGACCTTTACATTTTTGTGCTTTGCGAGTCCACAGAGAAGCCTGACGTCGGAATCCCGTACGGAGCCGTCGGCGCCAATTCGCGCGAGATGGTCGATGACCACAGGTGTGTCGGGATGTTTCGTACACATACGATCGATCGCGGGAAGGGCATTCGGGCCGATGAGCGGGCACATCGCCAGCTTTCTCTTCGCTGCCATCGACCACATCGCTTGCATGCCCGTGGTTTCAAGCCAGGCATCAGCAGATGCGCCCGGCACGATACGGAAGCCGCGCACACCCAATTTTGCCAACTCCTCCATCGCACGATCCGGAGCCACAGCAGATTCGTCGACGATCCCGACACCCGAAAACACGCCGGGATGGGAACGAATAGCATCGGTCATGTAAGAGTTGTCGAAGCGATAGAAGCTCATCTGGATAAGAACGATTCGCTTAACACCGGCGGGCTTGGTGTGGACGAAAAGATCCTCCGGAGTGAAGCGCGCCGGCTCGTAATCTTTGCTTCCCGGCGCTCGCGGGTATCTTACGCGATCGTCGGTCCAGACGTGAACGTGAGCGTCGATTGCGTCGACCATTTGGTAGACAACAGTATACTCGCGGTATGCGTTTGCGCGCGGGGAATGCGTTGCTTGTCCTGCTGACCATCTCGGTCGCGATCAACTACCTTGATCGAGGCGCTCTCTCGGTCGCTGCCCCGCTCATCACGCGAGAGATGAATCTCTCGCCAACGCAGATGGGACTGTTGTTTTCAGCTTTCTTCTGGAGTTACTCTTCCTTTCAACTGCTAGCCGGATGGATGGTGGATCGATACCCGGTGAGGTGGGTTTACGCCGTCGGGTTTCTGATGTGGTCCCTCGCTACTGCGGCGGTTGGTTTGGTTAGCGGGCTGCTTGGACTGTTTGCGGCTCGTCTGGTGCTGGGAATGGGGGAGAGCGTTGCTTATCCGGCTTCGTCGAAGATTATTGTGCGTCATTTCCCTGAAGAGCGACGTGGGTTCGCAAATGCGTTAGTCGACGCGGGCGCAAAACTCGGTCCAGGTCTCAGCACGCTGCTCGGCGGGTTAACGGTCGATGCGTTCGGATGGCGTGCGATGTTCTTGTTTGCCGGTCTCGCAGGCTTGCTGTGGCTTGTGCCGTGGCTCCTGATAACCAGATCATCGGAACGCGCCGAGTGTGGTGTCACCGTAATGGCGGGACCTGGCTGGAGCGAGATGTTGCATTGTCGGCAGGTCTGGGGGACCTCGGTGGGAATGTTTTCGCTCGGTTATGTGCTGTACTTTTTACTTTCGTGGCTTCCGAGTTATCTCGTATCGGAGCGCGGATTCTCCATGGGGAGTATGGCGGTTTTGGGATCGATTCCTTTTTGGGGTATGGCCCTTTCCTCTCTGTTTGGGGGATGGACTTCCGACCGTTGGATAAGGGGCGGTGCTGACCCCGGCAAAGTGCGCAAGCTATATGCGGCGAGCGGCTTGCTTCTCTGCGCCGGCGCAATGGTTCCAGCGCCGCTGGTAAGCTCTTCCGGAACTTCCGTCGCTCTGATTACTGCGGCATGCGTGTTCCTCGGATTGTTTACTTCGAATGTTTGGGCGATCACTCAGACTCTCGCTGGTCCTCTGGCATCGGGCCGGTGGACAGGCGTTCAGAACGCCATCGGCAATCTGGGAGGAGTTGTGTCCCCGCTGCTCACGGGATGGCTGGTGTCCGAGACAGGGTCTTTTTCGTTGGCGTTTACCGCAGCTACGGTCGTTCTGGTCGGAGGCGCGGTGGTTTATTTGATGAGTCTTGGAAATGTGCGACCAGTGACATGGATGTCTTCCTCGGCGACAACTCCGGCGGCAGCATGAAGATCGACACGAACGAAGTTCTGGTTACACTCGCCGATCTCGTGGCGATTAACAGCATCAATCCGGCGTATGAGGACGGCAGGTCGGAAGATGAGGTCGGTCGGTATGTGGAGGAGTTCTTTGAGAAGCGTGGGATAGAGACATTTCGGCAAGACGTGCTGCCGGGGCGTTACAACGTGATCGCGCGGCGAGCAGGGCGCAATGCGCGTCGACGTGTCATCTTCGAGGCTCATATGGACACGGCT
>DASQLD010000374.1:0-2119 GCA_035630195.1 Bryobacteraceae bacterium | reverse complement strand
CGGTGACCGCGTGGTCGTGCCGTTCACGATCGCATGCGGCGCCTGCTTCTCCTGTCATCGAAAGATGTTTTCTCTGTGCGAGAATTCGAACCCGAACGCATGGATCGCGGAGAAGCTCTTCGGACATTCGCCCTCGGGTCTGTTCGGATATTCGCATATGCTCGGCGGGTTTGCGGGTGGACAGGCCGAGTACGCGCGCGTTCCCTTTGCAGACGTAGGTCCGCTCAAAGTACCGGAGGAACTGCCGGACGACAAAGTTCTCTTTCTGTCCGACATCTTTCCCACGGGATATATGGGGGCCGAAATGTGCAATATCGAGCCCGGAGATACTATCGCGGTTTGGGGCTGCGGTCCGGTGGGCCAGTTCGCGATTAAAAGCGCCTATTTACTGGGAGCCGAGCGCGTGATTGCCATCGACCGCTTCGCGGATCGTCTGGCCATGGCAAAGAACAAAGCCGGAGCGGAAACGCTGAACTACGAGGAAGTGAATATCTACGAGGCGTTAAAAGAAATGACAGGCGGCCGTGGACCTGACGCCTGTATCGACGCAGTTGGAATGGAAGCCCATTCTCCGGGACTGGAGTATTTCTACGATCGGACGAAGCAGGCCCTGATGCTCGAAACCGATCGGCCAATAGCACTGCGGCAGGCTATTATGTCTTGCCGAAACGGCGGGACGGTTTCCGTTATCGGAGTCTACGGGGGCTTTATCGACAAGTTTCCGATGGGCTCGCTCATGAACCGATCCATCACCCTTCGAGCGGGTCAGTGCCATGTTCATCGTTACATGCAGCCTCTGCTGGAGCGCATCATGAAGGGCGAGATCGACCCAAGCTTTGTGATCACGCATCATATGAAGCTCGACGATGCGCCTCAAGGATTTGAGACATTCGTGAATAAGGAAGACAGTTGTATCAAGGTTGTCATGAATCCAAACTAATCAAGGCGGATTAAGAGGCGTCTTCTTCGAGGTCGGTGTCGTTGCGTTCGAGCGCGCGAGGCAGCAGAACTGTGAATGTTGATCCTTTGCCGACCTCAGTCTCTACCTCAATATCGCCCCGGTGCTTTTTGGCCACCGCCATACTGGTAAATAGGCTGAGCGATGCGCGGACACGACCGGTCCCTGACGTGAAGGACGGGGTGAACAGATTCGGAAGCAGATGTGCCGGTATCCCTCGTCCCGAGTCCGTGAATTCGATTCGGAACCATCCGTCCTCGCAATGGACGCGCACCTTCACCGTTCCCGCTCCCTCGATGGCTTGGATGCCATTCCGTATCAGGTTGAGGAACAGTTGATGAAGCTCTGATGCATAGGCGTAAATTGTAGGCTCGCAGTCGTGTTCGACTTCCATCGTGACGCGGTCTTCCGCTTCGGGGCGTAGCAGCGCGATGCAATCCTCGATCGCGGAAATAATATCAATTTTCGCGTAGCGCGCTTGATCCACCCCGGCGAAGACCTTTAAGCGAGTCACAAGCTCGGCAATGCGCTTGGCGCCTTGGGTAATTACGGCGGCATTCGATTTCGCCGCGTCTACCAACTTTGCATTCGAATCGGACGAGAGTTTTTCGATCGCCCGGACAACCACATTGGCAGAACTCTGGATTGCGCCGAGGGGTGAGTTGATCTCGTGGACGATCGCGGCAACAAGGCTTCCTAGTGATACGAGCCTTTCAAGTTCCGCATGGCGCTGCACTGTCTCGAGCTGGGACTCGAGTGCCAACGCTCGATACCGTAGCGAAGCTTCATCCACCGCCAACTCGGATTTCGCTTTTTCCCAGGCGAGGACATGCTGCAATGCAGGCGCGAGCTGCCCGGTCGACTGATACACGTCGGCCAGCGCATGATGACTTTGCGCGATGCGCGGCTTCAATCCCAATTCTTCAGAGATGCGGAGGGCGCTTTCAAGCAGTTCGATCGCCCGGGCGTTTTCGTTTGCGCGTGCCGCAATCCGACCCAAAGCAATCAGACTTGCCGCTTCCGAGCGCCGGTATTTGTCCTCACGGCGGATTTGCAGCGCTTCGGTGTGGAAGCGCAGAGCCTGCTCGTCATCGCCCAGAGCTTCGAACGCCTCACCCACATCGTTGTGCGCTCTCGCTGTGCTGACCCGATGATTCGCCC
>DASQLD010000373.1:0-18300 GCA_035630195.1 Bryobacteraceae bacterium | reverse complement strand
GCTAATGTCGAGATCTTCGAAAAATCCGCGAAGACCAATACCGACAAATTGCACGAGGGCATCGATACGTCTGGAGTTGGCCATCATCGAATCGATCGCCGGCCGGACCTGATCGTCACGCATTACGTCAAACCGGAGAATTTCGATCGACACGTTCCGAGCGCGCGTGGCCGCTTCAAGAGCGATCTGTTCCGCTTCGGTGCAAACGGAGCCATAAACACGGTATCCCCGTGACGCTAGATGAAGCGCCGTTTCCATCCCCATTCCGGAGCCCGCTCCGGTAACCAAGGTGACTTTGTCTGTTGGCCGGTCGCGTCCACTCATTTCACCTCTCCTGACGTACGGGCAGATTTCCGTCGGCCTCGAGGTTACGCTTCATGATTCGTTGTATTGCTCCAAAATACAAGCTTTCAAACACTCGATCGGGAAGATGCTTTCGTAGGAACACAACCAGAGCCGCACGCCCGCCCACCACATACCTCGTGCGCGGGCGGGGCGTCTGCAGAACGTGTACAACCTGCCGGGCAACGTCTGCGGGCGTCAAGGTGCTGCTTGAGACGAGCCGTTCCACTTGGCGCTCCATGCGCCAGAAATACTGGTAATAGGGACTGCGCGGATTTCTGGCTCCGGGAAGGATCCGGCTCTCTTCATCCCAGATATCCGTCCTGATAACGCCCGGTGCGATAGCGGTAACGTAGATTCCGAAAGGGCGGAGTTCGATACCGAGGGATTCGCTGAAGCCTTCGAGCGCAAACTTGCTAGCCGCGTATGGCGCAACGCTGTTCGAACCAATTCGGCCGCCGATCGAGCCGATATTTACGATGCGGCCGCCGCCGTTGGCCCGCAGCAACGGCAGTGCGCATCGAATCACGTTCATCGGTCCAAACAGGTTCACCTCGAACACCTTGCGCACGTGTTCTTCGGGATAATCCTCAAAGAAGCTGCGCCCGGTGACACCAGCGTTATTTACCACGCCGTATAGCGTCCCATCGGTACCAGCGATCTCGCAGCACGCCTCCTGGATGCTTTTTCTATCGGTGACATCCAGAGTCACGGGGCGCAGATCGAACCCGCTACTCTGTGCGGTCGAAATCATCTCACTCGCAGCAGCCTGGTCTCGGATACCCGCCCACACGCGAAATCCCGCTGAGGCGGCGTGTAGAGCAATGGCGCGGCCCAAACCGCGAGACGCGCCGGTCACCAAAACTGCGCGTGAACGCTCAGGCATCCCTATCCCCTCCCCATGTCATCCCACAACCTTAGATGGGAACCGTGTCTCAAAGAGTTCTGGCGGGTCTACCGGATGGCAAACCATTATGGACTCGTGTTGGGAAGCCTGTTCTGCCGCTACTCTAACCGTCCAGCGGAGAGAAACTGCAAGTGCGCAGTCATTGGTGTGGGATGTTTCCACATGGTCATAGTGCTGGGCCACCACCTCTACACGAATCGGAAACATCTGTTTAATATAACGCTTAGACCAGTCAAACCCGAACCGTGCTGTTGTACCGTGTGTTCTGCCATCGTCTGTATTGGCGTTGGTAACTTGGCAACTTGGCCGACCCGAAGATTACTAGATGAGCTTAGCGATCTAATTCAACGTATAGAAGCCGACCTCAAACTTGCGCCATTCACAATTTGGGGCATGCCGCATAACAGCGAATTGCTCGAATTCGTTTTCAATGTTCCGAACCGACTATCTTGCGAAATGCGGTAAGCGCGTCCGCGTGCGCACTGGTGTTCAGGCTCTTTCGCGAGACAGAAAGCGCCCGCGCAGTAGTCTACCGGTTCAGCGAACAAGGTTTGTGCTTCCCTTGCGGCCTGGGCTGGAAAGACTATATGGGAAGACGATTTCGCGGTATTCCTGGCGAATTGGGAGCCGAAGCCGGGACCGGCTGAGTCATAACCCTATGCTGACATTCTCAGCAATCCTTCCTATGCAGGAATGTACGCCTTCGACCGAATCAGTATCGCCGTGAGATCAGCCGGACGGCGAGATTCGCGAGCGCATGCAGGCGGTGGCCCTCCCATACTGGCGCGTCCGTCTGAAACATCACCGCGAGGTGTACGCGAGAGAATTTATGAACAACCAGGTACCCTTTCAGAGGAACCGCACGATGACGAGGAGACCGTGCTGGAGCGGGCCGCCCGCGAAGGTTTGGCGTTTCTACAAGGCCTGCTAGGTGATTGCAGATATCTTAATCAACATGAGCAACATGTTTGACGGCGACAGCATTCTTCTGTGACCAGCAGTCACCACGCAATGCTCACCGACTGGGCTGTGGCGCCGACTCTGTTCGTTTTGTCGATGCGAGCGATTAGCTCATCGCCAACGGTTGTGTTTCGCGGTTGAAGGAAACGATCGTGCTCAGGAATCGCTCTTGGCATCTAATTTCCTTCGCTATGTTTGGAACTTGCAGGCCAGCGCGCGAATCCCTTCGAGGGACTCGACGTGGCCGTCATTTAGACGGAGCTGTTCATGCTGATCAAAAAATTGACTAAGTCTCTGTTCGATGTGAACCCGTTTGGCACGCTTTCAGGTTTTCGCCGAAGAAATTGCAGCGTAAAACCGAATGCATGACGCCACTACCAGGCGCCGCGACTTGGAGAACTTTCACCAGCTCCGCGATTGTCCGCCGATGCAGCATTTTGGTGTTGCCTCTAAATCGCGCCGGAGCGCGGTTAATGGTAAGTTATATCGTTATGGCAAGAAGTGAGTTCTTGCGCGCTCTGGAGCGCCAGATGGAAGTTGCGGAGGGCGCCCTCAAGGAAGACCAGCTTCTGTCCCAGACGGAAGGCTGGGACTCGATGGCCTCTGTGCTGTTCATCGCCCTGGCTGACGAGAAGTTAGGAGCCATCGTTTCCGGCAATCAGATTGCACAGGCGAGCACCGTTGGAGACTTGTTAAATCTGGTAGGAGATAGATTCACTCCGTGAGTATGGGAGCTTATCTCGCCGCTATCCGATCCGCACTGCCCGAAGGCATCCTTGATAACGAGCAGCTCGCTGGTGAGTTTGAGGGCTGGTCGGCTGAGAAGATCTATACAAAAACCGGTATTCGCTCCCGACACATAGCCCGCGCCGACGAGTGCGGGTCAGATCTTGCAGTCAAAGCCGCTGAACGACTCATCTCTGACACTGGAATCGAACGCAGTTCGATTGATTACCTCCTGTATTGCACCCAAACGCCTGATTACCAGATGCCCACCACTGCATGTTTGGTCCAGCACAGGCTCCGGCTTCCAACTTCCTGCGCCGCGCTTGACTACAACCTCGGTTGTTCAGGCTACGTCTATGGGCTCGGTTTGTGCAAGGCGCTGATCGAGAGTAATCAGGCGAACAGAATCCTGCTCATCACTGCCGATACCTACAGCAAGATCGTGAACCCGGCTGACAAAAGCGTGCGAACCATTTTCGGCGATGGAGCCACTGCGTCGTTACTTGTTGCCAGTGAGCAACCAAATGTGACAGGGCCGTTCGTGTATGGGACCGACGGTAGCGGCGAGGCCAACATTCTGATTCCTGCGAGCGGAGCCAGGCGAAGACGTGAGCCCGACGCGGCCCTGGTGGCGGACGACAGCGGAAATGCGCGAACAGTGAACGATCTGTACATGAACGGGAGTGAGGTGTTCAATTTCACCCTGCGGATCGTTCCAGATGTCGTGAACCGCCTGCTCACAACCGCGAAAGCTACTAAAGACTCTGTGGACCTGTTTGTTTTTCATCAGGCTAACGGCTTCCTGCTTGACCATCTGAGACGAAAGCTAGAGATCCCTCGAGAAAAGTTCGTTGTGTGCATGGAGCGGATCGGCAACACCGTGTCTTCGTCCATCCCGTTTGCATTGCAGGATTGCGCGCGAACCGGCAAACTGCGTTCGAATGCTCTTGTAATGCTCGTTGCATTTGGCGTCGGCTATTCCTGGGGCGCTACCCTGTTGCGGTGGGGTGATGCAGAACTGAGCGCCTGATCGCCAGGCGCAGAGGCGCGCGTCCTGAACTGATAGTTGAACGCGTTCGGCAACCCGTTAATTTAACTGTAGGTACGAAGGTACTTATGGGGCCTACCTCAGCCAGAACATCCGCTTCGGACTCGCTTCCTGCGCCCCTGGCGCTTCGTTATCACGGGCTGGACGCAGTTCGCGGCATTATGCTTCTGCTTGGCATCGCCCTCCACCTATCGGTGCCTTACAGCGGCCTGCCAACGCATGGATTCTTCGTTAGCGAGCAGCGTAGCGGTTTGATCGTGTTGGCGGTGGTGATTGTTCACCACTTCAGGCTGCCTGTATTCTTCCTAATGGCCGGATTCTTCTCCGGACATCTGTTCCATCGCCGCGGCGCCCGATCATTCGTGATCACCCGCATAAAGCAGATCGGTGTGGTGTGGCTCGTGTCACTCGCGCTGTTGTACCCGATTGTGGCCTTAGTGAGTATTTACAATCACTTCGCATGCGTGGATGACGCTCCCTGGATCCGAACGGTAAAATCGATCCAGTCGAGGCAATGGGAGAGCAACTGGCTGCTTCCTGGTCCTATCCACCTTTGGTTTCTCGAGTACTTGCTGCTGTTCTGCTTGGTCGCTGCCCTTTTGCGGCCGACGTCCGTGCCGCCTGCGCTGGATCGGTGGACGGGGGACGCCCTATGTTCGAGGTTTCGGGCGTTTTACTTCGCAATCCCAACCATTGCGTCGCTCACGTTTTTCCCGCTGGCGTTTGTACCCTATCCGGACAGCTTCATTCCGTCGGTGTCTATCGCCCTGGTTTATGGCTGGCCCTTTTCTGCCGGGTGGCTCATTTACCGCCGCCGCGATCTGTTTCCCAAACTGGCTTGCGAAACTCGGGTTGAGCTCTGGACGCTTCCCATCGCGCTGGCAGCAGGGTTCGTGTTCGCGCGGCAGCGATCACTGCGCGGTCTGAATTCCCAGGCGGTCGTTGCTGACGTGACGGTCGCTTTCTGCACCGCCGTTTTTATCTGGTGCAGTGTATTCGCTCTGATAGGGAGAGCCGCTAGCGCCCGTGAGTCGCCTTGGATTCGCTATCTTGCTGATTCGTCCTATTGGATGTATCTGATGCACTTGCCGCTGGCGCTGTTGATTCCAGCATTGCTGCGCGGTTGGGAGGTACCGCCGGCCGTAAAAATCGCATTGGGATGGGCGGCGATTCTAGCCGTTCTGCTGTTCACTTATGAGCGGTTCGTTCGCTATACGTTCGTCGGACGGGTGCTTCGCGGCCGCTTTGTGTTCAGAGAACCTTCGCCTCCAGCCGCCGCGACCTGTACCGCCGAAGCAGCGCCTGCTGTTGAGAGATAACCCCATACCTCTGTGTGAAGGCTCTCCCAGGCCGATGCAGTCAGTCCTGATGCCGCGAACCCTACGTTCAACTCCTGCCCGAGCACCAATGCTTCTGCAACCAGATGAGCACCGACGCTGTCGTTCTTGAACATCAACGTACAAGCGCGGGTTCGAAGACTTCCATACGCAGATTGTAGAGGTGCGACGCCATAGTTTGTGGCAAGCAGACTGACACGCTCCTCCCTTGGCGATAGCCACTCAGCGGGTAAGCGTAACTGCCTCCCGAGGTTGGTCAGGTTGTAGAAAAACGACGCAATGTTGTAGCCGAATGACGGACCACTCATGGCCTTGAATGACTCGATGTCTTTCTGTGCATAGCGCGCTACTTCCCACACATCTCCTTCAAGATCGCCGGGAAACAGACCGTTCATATTGCTCATGAAGCAGCCGAGATCTTGAAGTTGTACCGGCCTGTCCGGGCCTTGCAACTGTGTCCGGACATTGAAAGGAGAGTGGAACCGAAAAGAACGTCCAGAAGTGCCTAGCAAACCTCGAACGCTGCAGAAGACCGACGCAAGCAGAAGGCAGTGCACGGACACCTGCTCGCGACGGCAACGGCGAACAATGCGCAGAGTATCTTCAGGCGAAAAGCCCCAGTGCATCCATTGGGACAAAGGCGGCGTACTGGGGTCGTGAGGCAACATCACGCCCGGCATGACTTGCCGAATTTTTCGCAGTGCCCGAAACCTGCGAAGGACTCGAAAGTGCTGGCGCCATGATCCGGCGGAAAGCGCACGGGGCGCCGAGATGAGCGGCAATGCCGGATCCTCAACAGTCGAAATCTCGGCTTCTGCCTTTGCATAGGCTGCCAGGAGGTCACTCAGTAGAACCAGCGCGGACATGCCGTCCACGAAGGCATGGGAGCCAACGAGAATAACTTCAGAACATGCCAGCGAACGGTTCCGCAAAACTGTAACCGCGGCGTATGGGCCTTGGTCAGGGAATGGCGCCGCGAGCATCTCCCTAGTCGTATCCCGCCACGGCATCTCCGGACCCGAGAAATCCCTAATCTCAAACGGAATGGGCGGCGCTGGGCACGCGATGTGGTAACGCAGGCGATAATCGCTGCCCTCAACGATTGCGGCGCGCAGCTTCGGGTGGCGCCTCTGTATCTCACGAAGAGCCACAGCCAGCGGTTCCGCCTCAGTGCACCCATCCAGCTTCACGAGAGCCGCGCATCTGTAGCCGCGGTCCTGCTCCTCTGCTCTCCAGAAGTAGCTCTCAACAGGACTTAAGACGACAGGGAATGATTCGTTTGCGGCCACGTCAGCCAACGCATCGGATGATTAACAACGGATTTCCGGTCCTCGCCACGAGGAGTAGTGTAACATTGAGAAGTTCAAACCGAAGTGACTGGGAGACGTGAGTAACCTGGTGTTGCCGTTCGACTTGACCAGCCGCACAGTTCTCGTAACCGGCAGTTCCTCGGGTATAGGGCGCGAAATGGCCATCGTACTCAGCCAGCTCGGTGCGCATGTGATTCTTACCGGCCGCAAACCTGCGGAACTCGAGTCCACGAGGGCACAGATGGGTGACGGCGATCACCACATAGAGCCTTTCGACCTCATAGATCTGGAAGCCATTCCGGACTGGGTGAAGCGTTTGACAAGTCGTTTCGGCCCGCTGCATGGAATGGTGCATGCTGCCGGCATTCGGAAGACTGTGGCCTTACGAGGCTTGTCACTGCCAACCCTCCAGGAAACATTTCGTGTCAATGTCGATACTGCAGTGATGCTTGCGAAAGGTTTTCGGCAGAAAGGGTGCTGCGCCAAGAATGCCAGCATTGTCCTGATCAGTTCCGTAGCCGCTCTGTCCGGATCATCCGCAGCTTGCGCCTATGCCGCTTCGAAGGCGGCACTCATCGGACTCACTCGCAGTTTGGCCATCGAACTGGCCAGTGAGAGAATTCGAGTAAATTGCCTGTGCCCGGGCATAGTGAATACGGGCATGACTGACGACATTCGCAAGACACTCTCCGACGAGATGTTTGCGAGTCTGGTGGCGCAATATCCGTTGGGGATTGGAACTGCGTGGGATGTAGCGTGTGGCGCGGCCTACCTGCTCGCCGAGGCTTCCCGTTGGATGACCGGGCAAACGCTGGTGGTAGACGGCGGATTTTCGGCCCAGTAACTGTAATGATTCTTTACCAACACAATCGATTTCCGCCCACGAATTGACACAATCAGGATAGAGGCACTACAATTTCTGACTAGTCGTTTTCTGGCTACAACTTTGTCTTATGTCCGTGGGTAAGGCGGCACGTATGTCTAAGTGATATCTTCGGTAGGTTTGGCAGTGTTTCCAAAAGTCGAGCCTGTCGACCTGAATCCGCTGGAACTCGCTTTTTGCCACTGGGAAGATCACCGGGCAGCGGCGTTTCGAGCCGTGGCTTTATGCCGCGTTGACGGCTTTGTTGAATCAGAGTTCCTGGAAATTGCTCTGAATCGTCTTCAGCACCGGCAACCAAAGCTGCGAGCGGCAGTAGCACAAATGAGCCGCGGTCGCTCACAGCTTCGTTTCGAGCAGGACACGCCTCCTATCCCGTTTCAAATCAAAGATCATGCGGAGAGGGAAGGCCCATGGCGTGAAGAAACGCGCCGGCTGTTTGAGACGACCTTCCCAGAAATGGGACCGCTTGTGGCCGTTACAGTGCTTCGCAGCCGTGCACACGACTGTTCCGAGATGCTCGTGACCATCCACCACGCCATCGCCGACGGGTTATCAGCAGCCGCAGTGCTAGACGGCCTGCTGAGCGAGTATGCAATAGCCGAATCACGGCAGGACGCGCCGCCCCGCCCTCCGCTGAATCCAGTAAGAGTCGTCCGGGCGAAATCATCCGGGGGATGGAGCGCCCGGATTTGGCTGCTCCGCAGATTATGGCGGATCCAACGGGAGCAGCGGCGCTCACCTCAGACTCAATTGCCGGCGGCGCTCGATGTTCCGCCGCAGTCCCAGTGGGTCCGTTGGGTCTTCTCCCCTACGGAATCGTCTTTGCTGCTGCAGCGGTGCAAGGGCGAGCAGACGTCCCTGCGCGCAGCGCTGGCGGCGGCGGCCTGCTGCGGATTGATGGATTGTCTTCCGGTGCCCAGAGGATCGTTCAAATGCCAGTATCCGTTTGATGTTCGCGCGATGCTCGTGACAACATCGACGCGTCTTACATTAGAGGATATGGGGTGTTTCGCGACAATTGCTAACGACTTTTATGAGGTCCCGCAGCAGCCAGTATTTTGGGACGTCGCTCGGCATACCTATGAGGGCATCAAAACCTTCGTCCAGCATGGAGGGCCGGCTTTTTACTACAACATGGCGGCGAGACTCTCGAAATTATCTTCGATGATGAACACGTCGACCTCGGGCTCTGAATCAACTGCGGAGATCAGTGGCGACCGTCCCACTGTAGTGATTTCAAACTTTGGTGTTCTCAACATTCAAGAAGAGTACGGAAGTCTTCGCCCAACGGGATGTGCATTTCTTTTCAAACACGACGGAATCGGGCCATCCCTGATGTTGCACTCGCTTGTTATGGGAGCGCAGCTACACATAAGTTTTTCCGCGGACAGACTCGACCCGACGTTCTGGGATCGGCTTCACTGCGCTGTCCTGGGTCACCTGAAGGCTGCTATTCGCTGAGCCAAACCGCGAATCGACATTGACGAGGAGCCGATCTTGAATTACTATTTTACGAGTTCACTAGTAGTAGCGAAGTGCCTCTCCAAACGCGGCTTACTGGTATGTTCATGAAGGGGGTCTGGGATGGCGATTGATCAGAGCTCGTCTGGCGACACGTGAGAAGCTTCGTCAACGTCGTGTCAGCCGCGATGCCGAATCTCCGGCCGAAGCTGGTGACTGGCTTTCATCGGGCAATGTACTCAGGCCTCAGCATAATGCTGAAGGACGACGATTCGGCGTTTCTGAACTATGGCTTTAGTTCAATCAGCCCAACGGATTCGAAACTCGAGTTGAAGTCCGCGGATGAGGCCGACCGTTACTCGATTCAGTTGTATCACCATGTGGCGTCCGCCTGGCCGCTGGCCGGTAAGGATGTGATCGAAGTCGGGTGCGGACGAGGAGGCGGTGCATCATTCGTTGTCAGATATCTGAAGCCTGCCTCCTACACCGCAATCGATCTGTCAAAGCGGGCAATCGACTTTTGCCGCCGAAGACACAAACTCCCAAATCTTAAGTTTATGCAGGGGAACGCAGAGGATCTGCTCTTGCCATCGCAATCATGTGACGTCGTATTGAACGTCGAGTCTTCACACTGTTATCCATCCTTTGAGCGATTCCTCGAAGAAGTGTTGCGCGTACTCCGACCTGATGGGCGATTTCTTTTTGCGGACCTGAGATTTCGTGAAGAGGCTCCGGACCTTCGCGCCCAGTTGCAAAAGCATTTCGAGATAGTGGAAGAGGAATCGATAAACCGGCAGATCGTTCGCGCGCTGGAATTGGACAGCGAGCGACGCGTCGCTTTGATTCGAAAGCGGGCACCCAAGTTTCTGTACGCTGGGATGGACGCCTTCGCCGGCGTCCATGGAAGCCAAACGTTCGAGACGTTTGCATCAGGCGAGCGGCAGTACCTCCGATTCGTACTCAAGCCTCGCTGACTGCTTGGTGGTTAAGCGTCGCGACCAGCTATTGCCGCGCTGACGCCATTGCGGCCAAAGAACGGGGCCAGATGAGCATTCATGAATATGCCATCGGGATCCCACGCTGCCCTGAGGCGACCCCATTCGTCCCAACGATCGTACTGCCCGCTGATATAGTCCGCCGATACAGGCGCGAACTTTCCCCAGTGAAACCGAAAGTTGAAGGGTGCGAGCAACGCCTGCACCTCCTCGAATAGACTCGAGTTACGCGGGTACGAGCAAAGTTCGATCCAGCAGACCTCACGCTCGTAAGCTGGACTGAGCCACTGAGCACTGCGGGCGGAGGCTCGTATATGGACCGGGATAAGCGGAAACCGCCTGGTACGCTGGAAATGATCCCGAAGAACGCTGAGTGCAGTGCTCGCCTGGTCATATGGAATCGCCACTTCCATATCGCCGATGATCATGGGCGAGCGGATCGCCGGTCCATTTCCGTTGAAAGCCAGCACCGTGTGGCTAGGCCCTGCTGTCGTCCGATAGACGCCACCAACGACTGCCTTGGCGGCTATCCTCTGCAACGTGATGGAGCAGAGGAGCACGGATGCGACTCCTCGGACTACCTTCAGCTGCAAATAATGCGCCGCGCGGCCTAAGGCCCCCGGTTGTGTGTGACGGACGGTGGGCGTTTGCGGAACAAGGCCCTCACCAGTCCGCTCAATTGTCAGAACCTCCACCTTATCGGCAACCGGAAAGTACATCATGTCGACGAATTCAGCTGATCGCTGGTACTCGTCGAAACGGGCGAAAACGTCGGCAGCGTCGGCAACGAGACTGCTAGAGCGGAGCGTAAAAGCCGGCACGCAGCGAAGCGTGACGCTAGAGATGACGCCCAGCAGCCCAAATGACACCACAGAGGCATCGAAATTCGGCGAGGAGCGGGCCAGTTCAAAGATGGTTCCATCGGCGCGCACCAGCCGAAGCCGTTCAACGTAATCGCTCAGCGCGCCGTGCCTTAAGGCCCCCCCGTGCGTGGCAGTGCTGATAGCGCCTGAAACCGTCTGGGCCGTAATCGACCCAAGAATAGGGAGCGCCAAGTTGTGGCGCGCGAGTTCTTCGTTCAGTTCGGTCAGAGTTATCCCCGCCTCGACTGTCACAAGGTTCCCGTTCACGGCAAGGATTTGCTTGTAGCGGTCCAGAACGATGCAGACACCCTCGGTATCAGCGACGGCGCATTGCGAATGCAGCGAGCCGATAGCTCTGGCTCTCAATCCGCCCTCACGCGCGACGGCTATGCACTGCACAATGTCTGATTCCCGTTCGGGATGAGCGAGTGCGGAAGGTTGAAAGGGTAGCGGGCCGCAGACTGGCAGGTTATACGTGCGCCGACTGATGAGTCCCTCGGATCGAGCCCAAACCGCAGTCTTCAACATCCCGACCGGCAGTGTCACAGACGGCGCATAACCAAAGCTCTCTGCGGCTCGAGCAGAAGGATACACAGCGGCGTTCGTCGCAACAGTAGTTAGATAGCGGAGTGCCTTCTCTGCGTTGTCCGTTCTTCCCGGAATAGCTTTTGAAAATAAATCGACAACCCGCGATAAGCCACGAAGAACACCGATCGGCAAGTGCCGTACTGGCCCCCCGACCATCTCCCCAAAGCCAGAGTAGAATTCTTCCATCGTAAGTGTCTGGTGACCGATGTTAAAGATCTGATTCGCGGCGCGCTGGGACTCGGCCGCCTGCACCATCGCGCGTGCAACGTCGTCGGCAAAGACCACATCCATCAATGCTTTTCCGTCGCCTAGAATCACCGGTAGACCCGCACGGATCAGCTTGATGGGAACCTGCGTGAATGGAATTGTCCGAGGACCGTACACACATGTCGGCCTCAGTATGGTAAACGCGAGTCCCGATTGGAGTGCCACCTCCCGCAGAGCCTGTTCCGACTCGATCTTCGTGCGCGCGTAAACAGGAAGGTCGTCAGTGGGAAGAACTGGGGTGTCCTCCGTGAAGGCAGGTCGTGGCGCCGCTGCTGTGTAAACGGCTATCGAGCTCAGATGTACAAAACGGCAGCCCGTCCTAGCGGCCGCAACGGCAAGTGCCCGGGTACCTGCCACATTGACGGCATAGGCATCTTCGTACGGAGCATTCCCAACGAGCGCAGCGCAGTGAAACACGATATCTGCGCCCTCGACAAGCTCCGACAGCGCATTGTCATTGCCGATATCTCCCCATACGGGCGTACAACCGCGTTTTTGCCAGAGATCTGTGGTGGGCGTTCTTTGCCGAAAAAGTACCTTGACATCGTACAAATTCGCAAGCCGGTCAAGCAAACTCTGACCGATACCGCCGCTTCCGCCAGTGACACAAACAGTTCTCCTCATGCAAACCTGCCAGGAGCCCTCGATAATAACAGACTGTCCGACGCGGCCCACAATGCAACTTTTTCGGAGGCGAGGTCGTCACATTAGCGTGGCGCCTCCACGCATGAAGACCGCCGTGGTGCTGCTGCTAGCCTCCCTCTGCTTTGGCCAGCAACGGAATTCGGCGCAACGCTCGGTTAGTGCGGATCCCTGTGCGGTGCGCACCCTGCGAAAGAGCCCACTGCAAGGGTTCAGGGTACCATCGCCTGACGACCATCGCTACTTGGTTAACAAAGAGGATGAGGACGGGGTTGCACAGATATACATCGGAGATCAAGGCAGCGAGGAACTGACCTGTATTACGTGCGGCGAACAGCCTGGCGGTCCCAAAAAGAAGCGATTCAAAATGCAGCCTCGGTGGCACCCGTCGGGCCGCTGGATCTTCATCGCAGTGGAGCGCGATAAATACTCGCCCCCGCCCATCCTCGGTCTCAGCAGAAAGTACGTTGAAGGACAACTGCAGAACGGGCTGTTCACGAACATGTATGTCATCTCAATCGATGGTCGCCAGTGGCATAGACTCACCGATTTCCACTCCGGCAAAAAGGGAATCCCTGACGGCTTTACCGGTCCCGCATTCACGCCCGATGGAAAGAGGGCGGTCTGGTCCCAGATTGTCGATGGCAACATTTTCAAATATCACCCATTTGGACGCTGGGAGATGATTCTGGCGGACTTCGTTGACGATGGGAAGGCTGCCCCGCACTTCTCTAACCTGCGCGACATCACCCCACGGGGAATGCATTGGAATGAACCAGGCAACTTCCACCCTGACAACCAAAGGCTGGTTTTCTCCGGCTCCGATCTTAAGGACGCACAGGGCACGGATATATTCGTGCTGAACATCCGTACAGGCCAGCTCGACAACTTGACTAACTCGCCGAAAGTATGGGACGAACACGGGGTCTTTTCGCCCGACGGTGAGAAGATCGTTTTTATGAGTGCGCACCCGTATCGCCGCGACGCTAAGGCCTCGAAGGTCCTCTCGATCCGTACAGAGTATATGCTCATGAACAACGACGGGACGGATCTGCAGCAACTGACGCGATTTCGCGAGCGGGGATCACCCGAGTTCGGTGACGGCATTGCCGCTAACGGGGCATGGAGCAATGACGGACGGTCCATCAACGGCAAGCGGCTCTTCTTCCCGAATTACGAGTACTGGGACATCGTGTTTGAAGGCGCCTGCGGCAACCGAAGCCTCCGATAGGCAACGCTGGTCTCAACCCTCTACGGAACGGTTTCGGTGCAGTGCCGGCTCTACCGATCGCGTCATAGCCTCCGTGTCCAGCGGCAAGCCCAGAAATTGAGCGATGTCTCTGGAAGCTTCCGCTGGATCACGGATGACCACTTCGTAGTTCACATAAAGCACGGTGAAGTTCGGCTGCTTTCGAATCCAAAGATCGAGCTGCTGCAACTGCTCATCGAAAGATGAGACGAGTTGGTCGTCGCTCAGTCGATCGCCCTCTTGCCTGCGCCGTAGCATGGTCTTCTGCGACGCTACAACCTCGTCCAGGTTCCGCATCATGAAGATCACCTTGTATCGATGCTCGGGAGGCAGTTTGTACAGAAAAATGTAGATGATTTTGACGACCTTGTTGTAGGCGTCCGGGAGCCAGGAATCATCTTTGCCCAGCCGTTTCACAGGCTCGAATTCGTAATACCCGAGAGGGTTATCTTCGTCAGCTTGCCGGAATCCATCGGTGATCGTCGGCATTCCGCCCTGGTCGAGCATACGCATCATCATCGACGTTCCTGAGCGAGGTAGCCCGGAGACTACTGTTATGAAATCTTTGTCAGTTACTGGCATAGAGATTATTGTCGCCGGAAGATGACAATTCGCCGCTGGAAGCTCCGCGGCCATTGAGTTGCGCCTGGATGTCTTGCAGCCTCGATCCGGTCAGTGTGTAGCCACGCATCAACGCCGCGGCAAGAAGGAAAAGGAACGCCGGTACAAGGCTGTACACGACCGCAATTCGCACCGCGGTGGTTGATGATTGCTGCCCGCCGCCTGGGATCAGGCCGACATACCGGTCGAGAAGTACGCCCGTCGCCAAGATGGCAATGCCCGAAGCGGTTTGCTGGGTGAGTGAGTTCAAACCGAACAGCGCGCCTTCGCGGCGTTTCCCAGTGAGCAACTCGCTCTCGTCCGCTACATCCGCGAGCATCGATTGCGGGATGAACCATAGGATGCAGTTGAAGAAGCCGGCGAGTCCGCAACCAACAAACAGCGGGCGTGCATCGCCGGTCCCGAAAAGGCTTCCTTCACCGAACAGCAGGTATCCGGAACCGATCACCAGAGACGTAAGTATGGTCGAGAATACAAACAGGCGGTGCTTTTGGAATCTGCGGGCAAAGCGGGACCAAACGATTGTTCCCGCGATCCCTGCGCAGAAAAATGAGGCTTGAGAGACGGTCAGTGCCACACTTCCTTCGATTTTTGCGTAATGCTTCACGTAATGAAGCAGGACTGCGCTGTTTATCGCGAGCCCGATGGTCACGAGAGATGAGGCCAACAACACTGTGCGGCACGATCGGTTCTGCAAGTAAGACCAGATGGTGGTGATGAAAGCAGATGGCCTATCCTCCGTAGGAACCTCGGCAGATGTAGCTTCCTGTCGGGCTCGCTTCATGCTCCACAGGGACACCAAGGCAGCCGTACTCATCACCAGGCCGAAGGCTATGCCCATTTGCGCGTAGCCCGAACGCTCGAGCTTCGGATCGACTCCAGGCGTCTTCTCACGGAAGAACAAGACAAACGAGAGGGACGCCGTCAGCAGCGTCCCCAGCGCAGCGGTCAACCCACGAATCGCGGTGATCGATGTGCGCTCGTGATAGTCGCGCGTGAGGCCAGCGCCTTCGGCGTAATAAGGAATGCTAAACATCGAGGTCGCGGTGCGCAGAACAAAGCTAGCTACCAGCAGCCATGCAAACAGCAACGTATTCGAAAGTCCTGTGGGTGGGGCGAAGAATGCCCAGTAGCCGAGGCCCATCGTCAGCGCGCCGGTCAGCATCAGCGCGTGCCTTCGAGCGGCGTGCCTGCCGTCGGTCAGATAGCCGATAAACGGGTCGATAAATGCGTCCCAAAGCATGGCAAGGAAACCAACGGCGCCAATCCACGTACCCGGCAGGCCGAGAACGGACGTGGCAAAGAAGACGCTGTACAAGCCGAGCGTAACGATCTTAATGCCATTTGTGATCTCGCCTACGCCGTAAAGGATCTTCGTTGACATGCTCAGGCGCACGTCTGGTGAGGCAGGTTTCGACCAACCGACCGCCGCATGACTCACGTAGAAACTCCGCTCGAAAGGTTCAGCATCGGCCTACTACTCGGCACGAACAACTACTCACACACGCGTTTCGGAACACCAAGGGTACACGGTCAGCTCACACGTGTCCGGGCGACTGAGGCGCCGGTCCCGCCGCCCACGCAACGGCCGATAATTTCCACGGCGCGCCCAACCCCGTCTTCCGCTCGGATCATCTCGCCAAGTTCGGCAGCCCGCCGCCGTATCTCCGGGTGCGTTGTAGCCCGAATGGCGTCTGCAAGATTGTCCTCGCTTAGCTGGCGTGCCGGAATGGGTTTGGGACCAACACCTAATTCATACACACGTCCGGACCAGAACGGCTGATCCGCAAAGACGGGAACAACAACCGAGGGCAACCCTGCACGCAACGCAGCCCCAGTTACCCCAGCGCCGCCGTGGTGCACGGCTGCACGGACTCTCGGGAACAACCAGGCGTGGGGAACCGAATCAATGCCGAGGACAGCCTCGCTGAGACGGCCGGTTGAAAGTCCGCTGCCGCCCGCAACTAAAATCGCCCGCTGTCCCGCCCTCTCAACCGCACGAACAACCTTCGCGGTCGTCTGCTGCGGATCCGGAAACGGCGTACTACCGAATCCGATGAAGATCGACTCGGGTCCTTTGTTCAGGAAGTCGAGCAGTTCGGGGGGCGGTGTCCAGCACGATTCGTCATCCAGAAACCAATACCCCGTAACATGGATCCAGTCCGGCCAGTCCGGCTTCTTCCGGGCGACGGCGGGGCTGTAGCCTCCAAGTAAGGCGAGGCGCTTGCGTCGTGAGGCGCGAAGCGGCGCAAAGCGGCCGAGTTCCGGTAATTCCAGAATTCCTTGCCGCGCCGCGTTGGTATTCGTGCGGAGCAGGTTCCACATGACGGTTTGAAACACAACGTCCATACCCGCTTCCAGCAAACCCCGCCAAATGGATCGGAGATTCACCTCGCCGGACCAGCTATAGCGGGTAAGCATAGCTGGCGGTGCCAGTTGCGTATCAATTAGAGGGATACGCAGTCGCTCAGCAACACTTTCGGCCGCCAGCATGCCCATTGGAGACGAGATGATCGCGTCTGCCTGCCGGGATTCCTCCCAGTAGCTCGCGATCCCTTGTTCGATCAAGGGTCCCGCAACCCCCACGAAGCCACGTACGAAGCCGGCCACGCTCGATCGCTTCTGTACCCAGTCCTGACCGGCGGCTGTCTTCGCAATCTCCTGCGGACTCCCTCCGATCGCAAGATGATCAAGCCCCAAACCACGGACGCTCTGCTCGAAGCCGCCGAGCGTAACCACCCGGACCCGATGCCCGGCCATCTGCAAACCAAGACCGAGTGCAACATAAGGCTGCACGTCACCTCGGGAGCCAATAGCCAGGATATCGATGCGCATTAACGACCGTCAGAGCTGGCCTGTACAGAACTCCGTCGTTTGAACCGCCTGGGGTAGCAGGCTATACAACTGAAGTCTGCGCGCGAGCTTGTTGAATAGTACTTCAGCATCCACCAACTCCGGATTCAGCAGCGCCCTCGAACTTTCGGTCGGACTCAGCTTTAGGATTGCCGCCGGGATCCGACATTGGGCTGCCATCGTCTTCGCTTCCAGAACTCGTTGCCGTACTACCTGAGCAGTTGTTGCAGGCGCCTTAAAACGCTGCCTCTGTGCCCAGACATCCACCTGCTGCAGTAAGCTTGCGAAAGTAATCGGCGGAAGCAATAGTGGAAACGTTCCGAGACTCGACGGCTCAGACAAGGCTCCCGTCTGTCCCTGCCCGGCTACGTAATACATGTACCGCTTGCCAAATTGGACCGTAGTGTCAATGTAGTTCGTCGTAGCCGATGTCCCTATCTGCAAAAACGGGCTTACATACGTGTCAGGTATCTTGGTGCCGCTGACCCCGTTCCAGCCCTCAATATTAAAATTATCGCGAACAAAGATCGGAAGAATCTCGGCACGGAAGATGCGATAGGAAACGGCACGGTAACCGGCGGCCCAGGAAAGGAGGACGCCGCCACTCTTAGCCGGTTCGATCTCCAGCCGTGTTGGCATCTCAACTTCCGGCGAGGTTCGTTTCGTCGCGCGGAAGATCATCAATCCGTAATGGTCATTGGCTGTGCCGAGAAACATGCCGTACGGAGTGCTTGCCATGGTCCGAACACCGAAGTCGAACTTTCCTCCGCGCGGGTCATTGAGGAACGCGAACCCGTTCATCGTCACGGGGCTATAGTGCCAGTCGTTCGCAGTTCGATACAGGTGCGCGCCCATGTTGTGCGCTAGCAAAGGACCATGGATCGGATCCAGGCGCGACCCGATCGATGCATTATACGTTCCTGTGTAGAGGAAGTTATATGGATCACTCATTTGCCAAGCGTGATCATTCAGCGTATGGCCGAATCCGGCATCGAGGTTGCTTACTGGATACTTCCATTCGCCTGTGGTGGGATTCTGGCGCGGCGGGCCAACGACAACGTCCCAAGTATCGTCGGCGTTGATGCGAATTACTTCTGTGGGCGTTCCGGTACCGACATACAGTCGGCCATTGAACACATGCATGCTCACCACCGATGCGGAGGGACGAACTGTCACGTAGGCGCCCGGTGGCACGACGGTTGTCAACTGGTACGGAGGCGCTCCTTGTGCTTTGGTCTTGAAAACCGC
>DASQLD010000372.1:0-6262 GCA_035630195.1 Bryobacteraceae bacterium | reverse complement strand
GCCGAATTATATCGCGCGTTTTCTGCGAAGACTTACCGACGCATCAACACGGCGTACGGATCAATCGCGATTCGGACAGGAGGTTGAGGTACATCGGACGCGAAACTGATCGTCTCACTCGACGTGCGAACCCATTTCGTAGTCGATTTTTTGCCGGGCAGTTGCATCTCGACAGGGACGGTGACGGAGAACTCCTCATCCACGCCGGTTTGCGCGATGGATCCGGTCACACGGACACGCGGCGCCTTCCCCCGGACAGAACTCGAGAGCTTTAGCTGTGGTATGCCGGTGCCGTAAACCCATTGCTCGAAAAAGTTCTCAAAGCTGGCATCATCGGATCCGGCAGGCGCGAACTCGGCTGCAAGCTTCTGAAAAGTCTCGGTGCTCACACGAGAATATCGATTGCGCTGAGCCAACGCGTTCAACATCTTCAGGAACGCCGCGTCGCCCAGCCGCACGCGAACCATGTGCACGATCCAGGCGCCTTTTTCGTACATGATCACCCGCCAATAGTTCGACGCCTGAGACGAATTCAGTCGCGTACCCCACACAATGGGCCCCGCCGATTCCACGGTCTTTCCTTCGGTCCCTTCCGCGACCAGATGCTGCCGATATTCATCCAACACTTCTTCGAGCGCCTTTCGCCCCTTTTTCTTTTCGAGCAACATAAGGGCAGAATAATTCGCGAGCGCTTCCATGAGCCAGTCGTCCTGGTAAGAAGCGGAAGTTACGAGGTTCCCCCACCACTGATGCGCCACTTCATGCGCATGCAGCAGGTCGCTAAAGAACCGCCGCTGCGAATCGGTACGCACAGGAATCGCAAGCTCATTCGGATTCAGATAAGCGAGCGTCGAGAGGTATAGCAGTCCCGGAAAGCCCTGGCCGAATGCGCCCGGTATCGGCGAGACGGTAAGAGTCTTTAAAGGCGGAGGTCCGAAGTGAGTACTCATGAACTCCATTGCAGATCCGATCTCATCCGCCAAAGCCGTCAGACGCAATTTGGGATCCAGGGCAGGCGTAACGATTGGAAGAGCGAGTAGATCAGGCGCCTGCCGTCTCCCGATCCGACCGGGCATCGGGGGCGGAACAGGCACATACTCGCGCTGACGTTGCAACGCGGGTTCAACCTTGCGATTGGCATAGACCTCGATAGTGAATCCTGCGCGAACTCCGGACGCCTTCTCATAATCTCCGAGATTGAAGCCGGCAAAGCGGATTGGCGAATTTACCTTCCGGCGCGTGATTCGGGTTTCGAGCTCCGAGCGATCTTCAACGACCGCGCCTGTCGAGACCAACTGCAGGTGTTTTGGATACCGAAACGTAATGTCGTACGTGGCAAACACACCATCATGGCCGGGGTACCAATTATTGCGTGACGTGACATAGTAGACACCGTTGCCTGATGATGAGACCACTGCTCCTTCGTGCGCGATTTCGATGGTCCTGGTCTCTCCGGCCCCTAGAGACTTGGGAAGGATCACCATGAATGCTTCGTTTTCGGCATTCCGGATGAGGTTCGCACGAAGAGATTCTCGGGTGAAGTATTCGACCGGCTCTCCGTCGATGCGGACATCGGTGACCTTCATGCGACGTGAGAGATCGAACACGACAACTCTGTTCGAAGCTGATTTGGCGACCACTTCCACGCGCGTTTTTGCCTTGAGCGTGAGGTCCGGATCAAGCGTTGCATCGATCACAAAGTTGCGGAAAGCGAATGGATCCTGCGACGGCGTCCGGACGCCGTTGCGAATTGAGCGCGACCGGAAGCTCGCCCAGGTATCGAAGAACCGGCGGTTCTCATTGAAAACGAGTTGGCCCACCAGCACTTGGTCCCGAGCCCGAGGATCGTATAAGACATCGAAATTGCCGAGGGTCTTTCCGCTGACTGCGGCGAAGAAAACACCTTCCCGCTGCCAGTCCGGCGACAGCATGTCGTGCACGAGCCTGATCTCATAACTCGTCGCGATATTGCGGACAACGCTGTCGAACTGCTCTGCGAGAACTAACCCCGAGTCGGGTTCTTTCTTACCATCCTTAAGCATGTCGAGCAGTTCGGCCCCGGTGTTGTCGCTGAAGATGAATACCGCAGCCATGAAGTGCTCGTTCAGATTGGGACTCTTGGTGAACATAGCGAGGGAACGACGCTCGCTGCTGTGCGGAGGAAATACCATAAGTTCCGCGTCGCCGCCGGGCACATCCGCGACAAAGACCGCTGCCAGGCGTCTGCCTTGTACGGGCTTGGCAAAAATCAGATGACCCTCGTTGAGATAGACCTTGACGTCTTCCTTCTGAAAAGAGAGATCGCGAACGCGATAACATTCGGCCGGCTCAAGGCTGGACTGCTGGATGGCTCGGGAAATGGACGCTGCCGTGCCTTCGGCGCCGCTGGAGATGGCGCTCAGCACTGTGATCTCGAACAGGGCGAGCGCAAACAGGTACTTCACCATTTCTAGTCTACGCGCCTTGCCGCTTCCCAAGCGAGGGCCGCAGCGCCCATAGCGCCCGCAAACTCGCCCATTCGCGAGACGACGATTGGCACCGGTTTTCCTTTGGGATAGCGAAACACATGCCGGTTCACTTGTTCGCGGACGGCGGGAAGAAAATGATTGGCTGCGCTTGTGGCGCCTCCGCTCAGAATGACTAGCTCTGGCGCGAAGGCATGCACAGCACTAAGGACTAGCCATCCAAGATGCTCGGTCCAGCGCTTTAGTTCGTCGATGCAGAGTGGATCGCCCTGGTCAACACCTCTAATTGCGGCGGCGAAGTCGATACTATGGGGATTCTCCAAGTATTGTTCCGTCAAGCGCGACGGAACGCCGCGTTGCAGCCCATCGCGGACCTGCATGGCAAGGGCAGTCGCCGCGCAGAGCGTTTCGGCGGTCCCACGCGCTCCGGTCATGCAAAGACGGCCACCATCGGCTTGTAGGACGATGTGTCCAATCTGCGTGCCGAACTGGAGGAACGGATCGCGCAAAATCTGGCCATCGAGCATCACACCTGAGCCTAACCCCGTCCCGATCGTCAGGCAGACCACCCACTTTCGCTTTCGAGCCGCGCCATAGTGCTTCTCGGCAATGATCGAGATGCGGCCATCGTTCTCGGCGACAACTGGTATTCGCGTGCGCTTCCGCAGCTTCGGGACTAGTGGATAGCCTTCCAGATTAGCGAACTTGCCCGGTAGAAGCACGACGCCTTTTTGGGGATTCACTGCGCCCGAGATGCCGAAAGCTAGCGCCTTAGCCCGTGCGCCGAGTGCTGCTTCGGCGTCGTCGACGGTGGTGGCGAGCGAATTCACCAGATACTCGGGGCCGCGATCAGCTCCGGAGAGAGTGATATTTTTCTTGACAACTCTGCCGGACTTGGTGACTGCTACGTACTTCAGGCGAGTCCCGCCAACATCGCATCCAATAACGTAATCCATTAATTTGCTTCCATCCGAGTATAAGGAGCTAAGAAGCGGGCTACTATGGAAGCAACTATGACTCGAAAAACTTTGCTAGCTATTTTCGCCGCCCTCGCGCTGATGACCACGTCGGTGTTTGCGGCGCCGGGCAAGCCGAAGAGCGTAATCCATGTGATCACGATTCAGTGGAAGGCGGGCACTACGGATGCTCAGATCGCGAAGGCGTTGAAAGCAGCCGAGACCATGAACTATCCCGGACTGAAGAACGTCTGGACCCGGCCGATCAAAATGCAACTGGACGAAGGCTACAAGAACATCATCGTTATGGAGTTCGAGAGTGAGGAAGCGCTGAAGAAGTACGCCGACAGTCCGGCGCAGAAAGCTTGGTACGAGGTATACATGCCGATCCGAGGTGAAAGCCGAACGCACGACATTACGAACTAAGCGAAACGCCAGCCAGCGTCTACCGTCAGAACTTCCCCGGTGATGTAGCGCGAATCATCGCTCAGAAGAAAGAGCGCCGCAGCCGCTACATCACCGGCTTCGATAAATCCCTCCGCAAGTGGTTGTTTTCCGCGTATAAATTCTCGAATCTCAGCGCTATCCTGCGCTCGCTTGCTCATCGGAGTCTGCACCAAACCAGGCGCGAGGGCGTTGAAACGAATTCCATGTTCTCCGTAATAAGCCGCGGCGCTCGTAGTTAGCGCGATGATTGCGCCTTTGCCCGCTGCGTAAGCATGCGTAGCAAAGCGCTGTGGTTCGGGCGAAATAGCGAGTACGCTCGCCATATTGACGATCGAGCCGCCACGCCTTCGTTCAAGCATGTGCCGAACGACTTCACGGGACACCAGGAACTGGGAGCGGACGTTGACCGCCATCAGGGTGTCCCATGCTTCCACCGTGCATTCATGCAGCGGGCCATCTCCGAAGCGCCGGCCGCTGATTCCGGCTACGTTGAACAACGCATCAATGCGCCCAAATTCCTTGAGACATGCGGCGACGGCTGAAATCACATTGGCTTCAACAGATAGATCACCGGTAAAGGATTCGCCATCGAGCGAAGCGGTGAAGACCTGCGCCCCTTGATTCCGCGCTTGTTGGGAAGTTGCGGCGCCGATCCCCGTCGCGCCTGTGATAAAGACTACTTTGCCGTCGAGTTTACCCATGTCATCCTGAACAAGTGAACGCAGCTTCCAGTTACTTCGATAAGACCACAGCTCTACTCGAGAAGGTCCGGACTGAGACGGCGCCGCATATTGAACGCGCGGCTAAGGTATGCGCGAACAGTATAGCGAAGGGTGGCTTGGTTTTCCTCTTCGGTAACGGTCACTCCCGCATGATGTGCGAAGAGATGACGCCCCGCCAAGGCTGCTTTGTCGGCTTTGTCGCACTGGTGGAACTTGCATTGTCGAACCACGCGAACATCGTTGGAACAAATGGTTTGCGAGCTCCGTTGACGCTGGAGAAATTCGAAGGATACTCGGAAGCGATCCTCAAAGGCTTCCACTTCGGACCGAACGACGCTTTTATCGTGATCTCGACCAGCGGCATACGCCCGGTAGTTGTCGAGATGGCGCTCGGCGCCAGGAGACGCGGCCTTCCGGTAATCGGAATTGTCTCGAAGCAGCACTGTGAGCAGTCGGTCCCGGCCCACTCTTCCGGCAAAAAACTTGTAGATGTCGCCGACATCATTTTGGATAATCAATGCCCGCCAGGCGACTGTGTTGTCGAGATGGAGGGACTCGAATGGCGAACAGGTCCGACTTCGACGGTGACAGGCGGAATGATCATCAACATGCTGCGTTGCGCAACCGCGGAGGAGTTGCTTGCACGTGGCGTCAAGCCCGTACTTCTTCCGAGCCACCAATTCATCGGGAACAGCAGCGCTGAGGAACAGCTCGAGCGATTTTACGAGTCTTATCGAAAGAGTCTGAGGCATCTCTATGAATAAGCCAGTCAGGATAGCGATGTTGGGCTCGGGATTCGTCGCCGAGTTTTACATGCAGGGCCTCGCGAATGTTCCTGGACATGAGGTCGTTCTGAATTACTCGCGTACACCAAGGCGGGCAAAGGCATTTGCGAACCGGTGGGGAATCCAAGCGACATCGACGAACCTCGATGCGGTGATCGCGCTCAATGACATCGATCTGTATATCATCGCGCTACCTAATCAGGAGCATCTTCCAGCCTCCCTCAAGCTGTCGAAGGCCAAACGAAATCAAGTCTGTACGAAGCCGTTGGCACGCAATCGAGACGAAGCGAAACAGATGTTCGCGGCAGCTAAAAAGTCCGGCGCGATTCACGGATATGCGGAGACGGAAGTGTTTGCTCCTGCTGTCGTGAAGGCCAGAGAGACGATCGAAGCCGGTAGTCTGGGCCGAATTCTTTGGGTTCGATCGCGCGAGTCGCACAGCGGTCCCCACAGCCCGCATTTCTGGGATGTCGAGCAGACGGGTGGGGGCGCTCTCAATGATCTTGGGTGTCATTGCGTGGAGGCTGCCCGTTATTTTTTTGGCAAAGACGACAAGGTAGTGGAAGTGATGGCTTGGGGCGCGACGCTGGTGCATCACAATCGCACGAAAGGGGAGGACAATGCTCTGCTCGTGCTCAAGTTTGCAAGCGGCGGTATCGGTCATTGCGAACTTTCCTGGACGACGAAGGGTGGCTTGGATTTGCGCAATGAAATTCATGGTTCGGAAGGATCAATCTTTACAGATGTCACAAGATCGACCGCCATCACATCGTTCACGCCACGGCCCGCCGGTTATGTGATCGAGAAAGCGGATATCAGCTTCGGTTGGACGCGACCTCTTCCCGAAGAGGCCTTCGCTTACGGATACCAAGCCGAGATGCGTCATT
>DASQLD010000371.1:0-9758 GCA_035630195.1 Bryobacteraceae bacterium | reverse complement strand
CAGTAAGGCAGGCCACCTCCAAATAGCACGCCACAGCGGCCGCAGGAAAAGAGACTCTGTCAACCGGCTCAAGATTGAAACGTTGAAGCTCCAGAATAACTCAGGGTGGCGGCGGACGATAAGCGCCTGCCCGAATCCCTCCTGTTGTGCGCGCCGCAGATTCACTTCAAGCGGCTGACGGGTGTGATGAACGCTCGCAGCCCGCGGCACATATCGAAAGCGGACGCCATGCTGAATCAGCCGATAGCCAAGCTCATAATCTTCACCCGCGCCCCGTCCTATCTGCTCGTCAAATTCGCCCAACCGAAGAAACAACACTCGCGAAAGGGATACGTTGCCGGTGCACAGATCTTTGAACGTGTATCGATAACCTCGGTGACTTCGGTTTGCGAACTCGTCTGCCCACCAGATTCGCGCTGCTTTCGTGAAAATATCGTCATCACGGGAAGGGGGTTGCATTGGAAAGTACCCTAAAACAACACATCCCGGCTGTTGTCGTTGTGATCGCAAATGCTCGGAGAGAAGCTGCGGACTAGCTTCCATGTCATCGTCAAGAAAAAGGAGCAGGTCTCCAGCGGCGCGAGCGGCGCCAACGTTGCGTGCAGCTGCGGCGCCTCGCCCGGATGTCTGCTCTACGGCACTGAGTGCAAACGGCGCATTCCAACTTTGCAGAAGATGCATCGTGCCGTCTGTACAACCGTCAGCAACAACAATGACCTCATAGTCGCTGGTTGACAGGTCCTGACGAGCCAGAGACTCCAGCGTACGAGGCAGAAGCGCGGCTCGGTTGTGCGTCGGAATGATAACAGAAATAGCGATCATTCGATTTCTGCAGATTCGTCCGATAGCGGGCCGAGTTGACGCTCTCTGCGTCGGCATCTCCAGTACGCTAGAGGCGCATCGAAGACCCCGCGTATCTCCGTCAGGATAAGACTGAGAGGTCGGCACCCCGGAAGGCGCCGCAACGAGCGCCAGAGCTCTCGTAAGTGATAGTTGCGGAACCAGGAGAAGCCTACCAGCATCGCTTCCGGATCTCTCTCTCGAAACAGTGCACTAAACAGCACACAATAGCCACCGACGCTGTAGCCATAGAGCATACGTTCGAGGTCAGCATGTGTCTTGCGATGCCGGTGCCACGCTATTGCGCGGGGAGCGAAGTTGACCGAGTAGCCGGCCTGAAGAACGCGGTACAGCGCGTAGACGTCTCCGCCAGACTTGGCCGCCGTTCCTCCGTCCAACTCAGCATCAAAAATTTTCCAGTTAAGAGCAACACTTTTACGCACGGCCATACTCGCGCCGGCGCCGGTCTGGCCCGCAGACGCTGGAATTGATGTGACCAGATTGTAGGTTTTTGGATCGAACCCGCGATAAAAGCTGCTGAACTGCTCATGCTCATACTGGCCGGTGGTTTCAAGCTCCAGAGGCTCAACTGCTCCTGTTACGGCGCCAACGTTCTCATTCAAGAATGGACGACGCATCTCATCGACCCAGTTAGAACTAACGACCACATCGTCATCGACGTACAGGAGCAGTTCGTGCTTGGCAAGCCGGGCTCCACGGGCACGGGCCCAGTTCACGCCTCTCCGTGACTGTCGGTAATATCGAATCGGATACTGCGACGCGATCTGCCTCGTCCGGTCGTCGGATGGATCATTATCGACGACGATTGCCTCGACATTTTCGCTGATTGCGGGCGCGAGCCCATGCAGGCACCGCTGGAGGTCCGCAGGACGGTCTCGCGTACAAATCAGAACGGTACAAGGCGGAAGCCTTGTCGAGCTAGCTTTTGCTGGTTCACTAATGTGCTCATGTAAGAGAGCTTCCGCCCATTTATCCCACGCCGACTGTTCGGTTACCGACGCTATGCGTTGGTTCTTTAGTGCCAATGCTAATTCGAGACCGGTTATTTTGCCCTCGATTACATCTACTTCACGCCGGCAAAGAGGCTGATCTCCGTACATGAATAAGACGTGTGCCTTCTTGCAAATGCCCAAGCCGGATATCTCGGATGGCCCTGATGCCAAATTGACCGTCAGCACCGCGACAGCTACTTCCATGTCTCAACCAGGTAGGTGTGCGCACCGGCATATGCCTTCGTACTGCATGCCCACGCACATGAGTTCAGTGTCCTGGCGCATCAAACGCTAAGGCTAGCACACCAGCCAACTACCCTCCGCGATTTATAATGGAGCATGCACGTAATGGCTCGCTAGATGACGGGTCGTCCATCGGTTTCCGTAATCGTCGCCACGTACAACATGGCTCGTACGCTGGCAGAGAGTGTGGAAAGCGTTCGAGCCCAGTCGTTTGAGGACTGGGAGATTGTGTTAGTTGATGACGGCTCTACGGATAACACAGTTGAATTGGTTGAGCAATTTATTCGCCTTGAACCGCGGTGCCGGATTGTCACACAGGATCATGCCGGAGTCGAAGCAGCCCGCAACACCGGAATTGGCGTGGCGAGGGGCGAATGGCTCCTGTTCCTGGACGGCGACGACACTATCGCCTCGACCCATCTCGCACTATTGCTTAGTGCGGCGATTTCCCGCCCCCATGTCGGGGCTGTTCACAGCGGCTGGGTTCGCGTCAGGGGCGGTCGAAAACTCTTCGGCGAAGAGTTCGGTCCAACGGTCGGTGATCTTTTCGACGTTCTGGCAGTCCGACCAGCATTTGTGTTGCACAGTTGCCTGGTCCGGCGATCGGTCGTGGTAGATGCCGGATGTTTCGAAAGCACTCTCGCAGGTAACGCGGAAGACTGGGACCTGTGGCAGCGCATCGCACGGGCGGGCACGCAGTTCGGAAACGTTCGAGAAGCAACAGCGATCTACCGAATCAATGCGAATTCGAACTCGTCCAATGTGACAGGCCTTCTCAGATCCGGCTTGAAGACGATTCGGCGAGGTCACGACGTTGATCCGCGCGTTCAGCATCCCCACCCTAAGCACGCAACTGGTCGCAACTCTAATTCCTTGTTTGCGGCCGAAGTGCATTTCGTCTGCTGGTGTGCTGCGTGTTTGCTGGCCCAGCACAAGGACGCGCAATGGGTTCTCGAAGCCGTTCCGTCCGGCAGGCAGCTTTCGCCTGCGGCAGATTCAATCGCTGGCGCAATGTTGGACGGACTGGTGCTCAGAAGCGGAATTGACGACGAAGAGATGCTGCGTTCATGGCCGGCGGTTCGACCGTCAGTGGTATCTTTTCTCAGCGCAGCGGCGGAACGGTTCTGTTCCAAGGGATTGGCGCAGTCCGTCGCACGGGCGCTCGATGAACGCATTCTTCGGCGCGGGAGGCCGCGGGCGTCGCTGCACGTCGGTAGCACCCTTGCACTTCCTATTGATGTAACGAAGCCTTCAGCCGACGTGCTGGTCCCGCCAGGAGTAGATCGCGTGAATTGCTTCGTCTCATGGCGTTCACAGTTCATCGGAACTGCCAGTCTACCGGTGATTGGCGACGGCGTCTCCAGTGCCGTTCTACAGGATGCAATCGCAAATCTGTACTGCTGGCAACTTATGGGAGCGTACTTGAATGAGACGGTCTATTCGGGACTGCACTTCGAAGTCTTGGATGGCCGAGCGTCCGTGCACAGAGATCGACTACACCTCGGCACATGGCATTCCACCGCGGCAGATGCGCGTGCTGAGCTTCACGATCACGTGGGCTGGACCGTCTTCCTGCAGGAGTTGTGGGGCTGCTACGACTGGGATGGTTCTCAGTTTTACAAAGAACAATCGTCACACTTGACGAAGAAGCCTACAAGCTGGTTGCAGCGCTTCACGAGACGCGTCGCGCAACACTGGAGCAAATGTGAGATAGGCGGACCCCTGCCGCCTGTCGGAACTCCGGCCGACGGTTTGAGTGAGGTTACGCTCGGCGGCAGTTTGCTTGGTTTCATGCCGATCGGTAGCGAGGGACTGCACTTGGCAGGTGACTGGATTTCTGCTGTAACGCGCTGGGCAGGACTGGAACTCTGTCGCGTTGCCGTAAGGGAACTGCTCATCGGATGGGAGGGTCCACCGGGCAGCCTGCGGGACCGGTTGATCGCGCGTGTGCAAGCTTCTGAACGGAGTGGTGTCCACGATCACTCCGGCGATCGCAGAATTTTGATCGGCCGCCGATCGCCAACTTCGACGGGATTGAGTTCCTCACGCCGTGCGCTGCTGCCTGCCAGCGCCGCCCGGCCACTGCTCGAGTTGGCGCGGCGAAATGGAGAGAAATGTCATGTCCCACTCAGTGATGGGAACGATCCAATTCTCGAATACTCTCCGGAGTTACTGCCGGCGCACATCAACCCCCCGCACTACGACAGGTCGCAGGCCGCTCATAGAGTTCATCAGGATGGCAGGACTCGTACTTCGCGCATCGACTTCGAGGCATTCTTCGCGCGTGCCGAGGATCCGTGGGGATACACCAATGATTTTGAGCGGGTGAAGTATGAGCAGACGCTCTCCCTCCTGGACGGTCTGAACATCGGCCGTGCATTGGAGTTGGCGTGTGCTGAGGGCCACTTTTCGAAGATGCTCTGCGCGCGAGTCGCTGAGCTGTTGGCGACCGACATCTCCGAGATTGCCTTGCGCCGCGCCGCGAAATCGTGCGCTGGTTGTTGCAACGTCACCTTTCGTAGGTTGAACCTGGTTGAGGATACAATTGCCGGTTCATTCGACCTGATCGTTTGTAGCGAAGTTCTGTATTACCTCGAAGATGTCGCAATATTGCGGGAGGTGGCGAGGAAGATTGCGGACGCTTTATGCGATGACGGTTATTTCCTCACTGCGCACGCGAATCTGGTGGTGGATGAACCTGATCGTTCTGGCCGCGACTGGGGGCACACCTTCGGCGCGAAGACGATTGAAGATGCCTTCCGTGCCACCGATGGACTGAGCTTGCGGAAGCAAGTCCTTACGCCGCTGTATCGAGTGCAATTGTTCCAGCGTCGTGCGGCAGAGCCCGACGAACAACCATCGACGCAGTTCGCGGAAATGGGTGAATTACCGCCGAAAGTTACGGCCCGTGTTCTTTGGAATGGTGGCGCCGCTCTGAAAGATCGGTCCTCAGGCGATACAGAAAGATTGCCTATTCTGATGTACCATCGCATCGCGCCGATGGCTGCCGGGGAGCGGAATCGGTACACCGTCACGCCCGACTCCTTCGATGACCAGATGCGATTGCTAAGCGAAAGTGGCGCTTACACGCTACGCGTGGAAGATTGGCGTTATGCAATGGACACTAGACATGCATTACCCGGCAAAGCTGTACTTCTAACGTTTGACGACGGGTATAGCGATTTCTTTGAGTTCGCGTGGCCCATCCTTCGCAAGTACAGGTTTTCCGCTACCGTTTTTGTCGTAACCGGCCGCATTGGTCAAACATCTGACTGGACCGATGCGCCTGCACGCCTGTTGAGTTCCCGCCAGATTCAAGAACTCAACGCGGACGGCATTGAATTCGGTGGCCATACACATACTCACACTTCTCTGCTAACGGTCAGCTCGGAGCAGGTCGTGCACGAGTGCGCGGAATCCAGACTGGCGCTCGAAAAGCTCCTCGGAACAGCCGTTAAATCTCTCGCCTATCCGTATGGCGAAGTAGACGAAGCGGTAGCGCATCTGGCGGGCGCCTGCGGATATGAGTTTGGATTCACAGTCAGCCACAGATTGAGCACGTTCACAGATCGCTTGCTGCTGCTTCCTAGGCTCGAGATATCCGGGTGGGACGATTTCGAAGATTTCTCAGCAAAGCTCGCCGCCGGATCAGTCTGAGGTCACCGCACCCCCCGGCGTTGCACGCCCAATCACCTCAGCTGAGAAATAAAATTAGGTACTTTATCTAAGCATTTAAGCGCTCGCAAATTAATTAGGTGCTTTTGACGCTGTACTAGGTGGGGTTTGAGCAGGTACTAGGGGTCTTTGATAATGCGAATGTTACTCCATGGCGGCTATTCTGTCGATTCATGTGGCGCAGCTTCCCTTTTCCTACCTAATACGATTTCGATAGCAGCATCTTCAATCTTAGTGACTCCTTAGCGCATTTCCATCTAAATCTAAGTTCTTCGGCGGAGCCGACTCGAAACTGCGACTGACGATCGGCAGTGTATGCCGAAGAACTATTGTTTGAATAACCATCTGCCCGTGCGGTCTCCAGTTTTGGAAAGTGGCCGAGTATCCCGAAGCGCCGCATTCCCAGGCAGTGAACCGAACAGAGTACGACATGCAGACAAAATATCCCCGGCATGTTGCGGGTTGTGGTCGTTCTTCGGAACACCTCAGATCATAGCCCGTGGCTTTGTCCGAATGATGTCGTTGTGCCTTCTTACGACTGTGTGCAGCGGGGCCGATTATTATTTCAACAGCAAGACGGGCAATGACACTAGTGGTTCTGGCGCTATTACAGCACCCTGGCAAACGATCTCGAAGATGAATAGCCAGAAGTACCTTGCAGGTGACAGAATTTTCCTGTCTGGAGACGCTTTTAGCGGTCCGATCAATGTGCCGACGCATCAGTGGGGTGGCGCCGCAAGCAAACCGATCACAATAACGTCATACGGTGGCGCGCCTGCGAAGATCACCACAAGCATAACTAATGGTGTCTGCATTAACCTCGAGAACCTCAATGGCGTTGTGATCGCCAATCTCAAGTGCGTCGGTCCCGGCAGCACGTGGTCGACAGGCAGTGGAGTAGCTTTCCTGGCCAACACAACCCGTAATCACAATCTCATCATTAAGGATCTGGAAATCACTGGATTCAAGATCCCGATAAACGTGATTTGCTGGCCATCGGCGACGGGACTTACCGGGCTTACCATTCAGGACAACAATCTGCACAGCAACGTAATGGGCATCATGATATGGGGCGAAGACCTGGACGCGTTACGCGAAGTGTCGATTGTCCGAAACTACGTTCACGACAACACGGGACGTGCAACGGGCGGAGCTACAGATCCGGCAAGTCTGGGCACCGGCATCGTGGCGCAAAGTGTAATCGGAGCCAGAATAACCCATAACAAAGTCAAAAATAACGGCGCCCTGGCCGATCAATCTGCGGGCTCGGTCGGCATCATGCTCTACAATGGCTCGGATATCATCGCTGAATATAACGAAGTTTCCGGTCAGACGAACGCTTCCGGAAACGACGCTGACGGATTCAACCTTGCTGGAGGGTGCATCCGGTGCATAATCCAGTACAACTACAGCCATGACAACAAAGGCGCCGGCTATTTGATAGACGGCCAGGCAAACGGAACACGCGCAGCTCAGAACGCTATCGTCAGATTTAACATCAGCGAGAACGACGCTCGTGGCACAGCTACTCGCGCGGGCATTTACGTCTACAATAACGGCACGGTCGCGTCACAGCTGCAGGATTGGTATATCCACAACAATACCGTGTTCATGTCCCCTGGATCTAATCGGACATACCCTGCGGCTTGCATTGTTGTCGGTGATTCGTTGCAACCATCGGGCGGCCCGCTCTCTGGTGGCAAGATCTTTAATAATATCTGCTATGTGTCGTCTGGCGCGGTAGTGATGGTTGACTGTAAATCCAATGCCAGCAACACAGTTTTCGCCAACAATCTGTTCTATTCAGCCTCCGGCGCCGCGCCGGTCCTCTGGAATAAGTGCACGAACTCCGGAAACATTATTGGAAGCAATCCATTGTTGAGTGCGGCAGGTTCTATGGGTGAAGTGAGCACTATCGCTCCAATGAGTGTGGCTACACGTAGCAATTACCAGATCTCAAGCGCGAGCAGTCCTGCGTACAATGCCGGACGGGATCCGCAGGCTATTTATGATTTGCCGTGGCCGGCTCACGATTTTTACGGAAATCCTGTTCGAAACGCGGGAAGGGCGATTGACATTGGAGCACACGAACTTCAGCAGTGACATTCGCGTAAAAAATGTCGCATCGTCGATTCATCCTAAAGATCGAGCAACATGCAGGCTGGCGTGCGCATGGCGAGCGCTAACTCGGATCCGGCAGAATGAGAGGTTCCAGCACGTTCGCGCGGCGGCGCGGAAGTGCGCAAGGCTTTATAATTGGCGGAATGCTGGATTTCTTGAGGGCAGGCCGCCGAAAGGCACTAGATCTACCTGCGAGGGACCTTGATCAGCACGGCTGGTCTAAACACGCCGCCTTTCGACCGGATCTGCTGCCGCCCCCGGAATTAATGCCGCGGGAGCAGATCACCGTTTTGGAAGACTGGTTTGCCTGGGCGAACGAATGGCACATGGTGCTCCGGCTTTACGGTGGGTTGAAGAACAGCAGCATGGTTCTGGAGATCGGATGTGGCCTTGGCAGAATCGCTTATTCAATGAGGGATTATCTTGTTATCGGAGGGGCCAGTACTACGGTTTCGATATCTGCAAGTACAAGATCGACTTCCTGCAAAATCACTTCTCTCCGCACTTCCCGAATTTCTTCTTTGCCCATGTGGACGTGCACAACACCACCTACAATCCGGGTGGAAAGCTTAAGGCGTCTCAATTCACATTCCCGTATGAAGATGAAACGTTTGACCTCATCTACGCTGCCTCGGTGTTTACCCACATGCTTCCCGATAATTTGGAGCGTTACTTCAATGAGGCAACGAGAGTCCTGAGGCCGGGGGGCCGCTGTGTATTCAGCTTTTTTTTGCTCGACTACTATGTGCCTGGCCAGGTGCGCCCCTTCACTTTCAATCTGCCGTATTTCAATCTGGACCACTACTCCGACAAGTACGATCGTGATTTCTCAACTGCTCAGCCGGATAATCCAGAGGATATGACAGCATTCAGATCATCGTGGCTCGAAGGCAAGGGCCGCTACTCGGGCCTGATCATCGCGCACCCAATATTACCTGGGCTATGGTCTGGTTCACATGACAGTTGGGTTGGAGTTCAGGACATTATCATTTTCGACAAACGTTGACGCGTTGGGGATTTAGGCTTTACTAATTTCGGTTCGAAAACTGAAACCCTTGGGCCATGGAGAGTAATCGGTCTCCTTACTCCGGCTATCGTTTTCCTCACGAGATCATCAGCTATGCGGTCTGGGCTTACCGTCGCCTCCGCGTGATTCCGAGATGTCGAGGATCTCCACGCCAAGCGCCGCATCATCGTGTTCCTATGAGAGGATCCGGCAATGGTGTGAGAAGTTCGGTCTTGACTATGCTCGGAAGTGAAGCGACGCGAGACGGCTGGGCGACTACTGGCTCTTGGTTTTGTTGATCTTTTTAGTCCTTTGGGGCTTTCGCTAAGGCAATTCGTCCGCTTCGCCACCATCCTCTCTGCTAACTCTATGTCGAATCTTCCAAGGCGGGTGCGCCATAGGCAACCTCCACAGTCAGATACAACACGGATGTTGCGACCGGGTACTTCACTCGGTCCCCAACCACCTCGACTGCAATGTCACGCCACACCACGCCACGGTAGCCTTCAAGATCCAACAGCTTGAATACACCAAGGTACTTGAACAGTACAAGAATCTCATCGTCTGATCGTGTGGCGTGAGCCGAGTGATTGCTCAACGATTGGTAAGGGACCGCATCAAACGGACCGGAGCGGCACTTTTCAGCGCTCTTCAATGGCCTGAAAGGACACACCCTTCATCGCAATCGGTTCCAGAGCAGGGCTAAAAATTTAACGTCCGCCCTATATCAAGTACGGGCGCCATCTGTCTTTATATATAGAAGTTCCCTTGAGTCCAGGGAAGGAACCTGATGCATTTTGACGACATAAGCTGGCTCGCTTTTGTACGTAGATCGCTGCCCGAAGATGACACCTGGCTAA
>DASQLD010000370.1:0-5029 GCA_035630195.1 Bryobacteraceae bacterium | reverse complement strand
ACGAATATCCCGCTATAAGCTGAACCGTCTTTTGACCGCCGCCAGCATCCGGCCGGTTCATCGAAGCGGCAAAACGATCTACTTCGATGAGAACGAAGCGCGCGAGGCTGTGCGCGATCGCTTAGGCCGGGAGAGTGCAGCGATCAGCCTTGTCACTCTCGCCGATCGTACCGGCGTATCGGCGGCAGTGTTGGCCAGGAAGGTACGCCAGGGATGCATTTCCACGACGGGCCAAGCTATCCATGCCGTCGATGCCAGTGAAGCCGAGCGCATCGGAGAAGTAGTCCAGTCCCTGCACAGCCCTCGCGAAAGTCTCGAAGCACTGGGAATTTGTCGATTACATTCGCGCGGCCGCACTGGGGAAGAGGTGGCCGCTTGGGACATCTGCCGGCTGATCAAAGTCGCAGAACCTTTGACGCAGCTTCAACGACGAAGATTGTTCAAGCAGGTAGCGTGGCTGTGTGAGGGCGCCGGTCGGCGCCGTTTGCTATACGCGCTGCAATGCTATCTCCTCTCCTATTACAGGAGCCTCGGCCATGACCGGAACCTAACCCGGGAGGCACAAACATTACTCTCCGTCTTAAGTCATTTACCGACGGAATTCGCGTCGTATCGGAATCGTGTCGCGCTGCTCGCCTCGGGAGCTTCTGAGGTTTACGGCACGACGGAGGAACTGCGGAGCCTGGCGCGTGCCGCGGGTCTATACAGCGAGGCCTCCTATGGAGTTCTTCGCGCGCAGATCGATGAGTCTATTGCCGATCTGCTGACAGGCAAACGCATACCCCTGAGCTTGGGACCGAGTGAGCCAGTAACCAGGAGTAGCGGTTCTCTTTACACCGAAGACGACTTTGTCCGTGGAGCCGTTATCGTATGCATCAAGGATCAGAAGGCGGAAGTCGGATTGATTCTACGGGTTGAGCAGCAAGCCTGGAATTCCATAGTATGTGGCTGGAAAAAAACGGTTGTTGTGCGATTCGCTCAGGAAGAGCGGCGAATCAATCCTCACACGCGAACCAACAATGCACAGCAACGACCACACATGATGGTGCTGCTGCGGGCCGCCGAGACAAACGCTGTTTTGCATCTGATGCGAGATCGTCTTCGGGCGGAACAGCGAACGGGTGAGTTCCTTCGGGCGAGTGAGAGACAAGCATCCTAAGCGATGTAGCACTCACCGCATTGTGCAGATCCCGTTACGCAAGCCGGTGGGCATCTGCTGGTTTTATGCCGTGCGGCGGGCTAGCCAGGCTGTACACGTGCGGCGCATGCCGATCCCAAGCAAGCCTTTGCAAGAGCAGCAACACAGTTCTCCCGGGAACTGTTTAAAATTAGGGCACCGCGGGACGCCTGAGCCTATGAAATGCGGGCTTTTAAAGCAAGGAAGGATTGCCAGACACCCAGAGCTTTAAACCGATCCCACGGTTCTGTTCAACGCCTACTTTCCAAAAATGCGAATGGATTGCGTACCGTTGCAGAGCGGCCGTATCCGCGTGAGATAGAATGCGTGCCTTAAGGAGGAATACTGTGTCTCAGGCGAACGTAGATTTGTTGCGACAGGCGTACGATGCCTTCGCACGGGGTGAAATCGGATCAGCGCTCGACGTCATGACGGATGACATCCAGTTCGTCGTGGCTGAGAACTCTGTGTTTTACCGCGGGGCACCGTATTCGGGCAAACAAGAAATTCTGGAGAAGATATTTGCGCCGACCGGTGCGGATTGGGACGGCTACAGGATTGATTTCGAGAAGCTCCATGACGCCGGCGACATCATAGTCATGCAGGGACGGTACAGAGGAACGTACAAGGCCACTGGCCGCACGACGGATGCTCAAGTGGTACATATCTGGACGGTGCGCGATGGCAAGCTAGCGAAGCTCGAACAATCCGTCGACACAGCTGGCATGCGAGACGTTGTAGCGGGAACAACCTCGGCGGCAACAAGTTAAAGGACGAACCAGTTCGGCGCACATGACTGAGCGCTGGCCTGTTGGCGCAGGTGAAAGTTTCACAAAGTAGAAGTTCTGGAGAAGCAATAGTCACGATCATTCTGGATGACCACATTGGGCATTCGTCCGCCTTCGCGCCTGTATAATACTGCACTCGCACGCACGTTATTGTCTCGCCGGCCAGCGCGACAACGGAACGGAGTCCTCGTTAAACAAAAACGGGCCAGTCCGTTTACTGTACTGGCGGATTAGCAACCGTGCGATTATTCAGTTCATGATCACCCTCGCAGACGCTAGAAGAATTATTGCCGCCGCAGAGCGAAAGGCTGAGGACATCGGTCAGCCTATGAATGTTGCTGTGGTGGACAGCGGCGGGAACTTGGTCGCCCACGTCCGTATGGATCGGGCCTGGATTGGGAGTATAGACATTTCTATAAAGAAGGCGTGGACATCACGTGCGTTCGATATCGAGACGACGCAGTTGGCGGAAATGAGTCAATCTGGAGACCAGTTCTTCGGGATTCATGCATCGAACGATGGACGTGTAATGATCTTCGCCGGCGGAGTACCCCTGAAGCGCGGTGGTGAGGTGGTAGGGGCCATCGGTGTAAGCGGGGGGTTAGGGAAACAAGACCAGGCGGTCGCTGAAGCTGGCGCGGCGGCGCTTTAGGCATCAACTACCACCGGCCGTTATGCCTCGCGTTTGAGCCAAAGCGGCAAGTCGGTTCGGCGGCTGATTTTCGTTGTGGTCTGGCTAAGTCTGAATCTGCTTTCGAACGTGATCTATAACGTGATTAAAATCATGCTCTGGGCTAAATTCGATGTACTCGCAGTCTTCGTCGCACCATGCCGTGTGTCCCGGTGGCGTGTACCACATGTCGCCGACGCGGGCAATCTCCTCGCGTCCGTCCTTATAACGAAGATGCAGCGTACCTTTGAGAACGTAGCCCCAATGCGGGCATTGACACAGATCGTCCGGCAACCCCTTCAGGACCGGGGAAAAATCTGATCCCTTGGCCAATTGCACGTAGAGAGCGGCCATCCCGTTCCATGGTGTTGATCTGATCGTGACGCCGGGTAACTCCAACGTTACGGGCAGGTTCTCTTTGGCAGAATACATGTGACCGTCTCTATCCGATGTCAATGTACCTCTTTTACCGGCTGGTCGGTGAACACTAGGCAGAAAAGCATTCAGCCATGAGCTGGATTTCAAATCGACACGTTCACTTCGCGATACATTGCTACCGACGACTGGTCCACCGTGGCTGAGCTCAATGTCGCCTACCTGAGGAATGGAAGTCTCAATCGCGGGAAAGTCGAACGATTTCCTCGGCGGAATACCAGTCAGCTTCTGCAGTGCCCTCAGGTCTTCCAGCGCAATCCCATAGCAATTCGGCCACGTCTGACGTGTATGCCGGTGCCGAGTCAAGTCCCGCCGGGAGCCCACTATTCGGTGTTGAATCCAGAAGCTGTTGAGCCACTGCATTTCTTGTGTAAGAAATGCGCGCTTTCTCTACGCCAAGAATAGCGGCTTTGATTTCAGCCCGTGTAACGCCTGGTTTGACCCTCAGGAGTTGGAGAGTTCGCACCTTCTCGGAGAAATACTGGAATGCCGTCTTGTAGGCCGTCGAGGCCTCCAATCCAACGGATGGTCCACTGATTATCGGCATCATGCTCTATTAGACGAAGGACTTGGACCGGAGGTTCGGGGAACAATTTAATTGGTCCATATTCTCATTGAATGGTACGCAGTCGCCGCCGAACGGTGGCAATGCCAGCGGTGTTTCATTTCGATTCATCATACGCGGTGGCCAAGGCCAGGATATGGTCCGGGGCGAATGGGCCGTAAGCTGATAGACCGCTTCAAGCGTGTTCTCGCTCGGTGAGCACCAAGGAAAGAGCCAGTTAAACGTTAAACGTTTCGGGCAAAAACGTTTAAACGCGGCGCGTTAAACCGATCCCTTGGTTCGGTTCAATGCACTTGCCGAGGTTAAGCGCCGGGGATATTGTAACAGGAAAATTCACCCACCGACGGAGCCGTCAAGCAATCATTATGAGGAGACAGAAACATGAGCAAAGTCTGGTTCATCACCGGTGCCGGGCGCGGCATGGGCGTGGATATCGCTAAGGCGGCTCTGGCCGCTGGCCATAAAGTTGTCGCTACCGGACGCAATCCTGACAAGGTGGCCGAGGCCTTGGGAAAATCCGCCAACCTGTTGATCGTGACGCTCGACATTATCAAGCCCGCCGACGCTGAATCCGCCGTTAAGGCAGCTGTGGACAAGTTTGGCCGCATAGAGGTGTTGGTCAACAATGCCGCAAACTTTTATGCAGGCTTCTTTGAAGAATTGACGCCAGAGCAGATGGACCGGCAGCTGTTGACCAGTCTTATCGGCCCGATGAACGTCACCCGCGCTGTCCTGCCGATTATGCGCAAGCAGCGTGCTGGGCTGATCATTACGATCTCATCAACTGCGGGCCTGATCGGTTTTGAATTCGGTGCTGCCTACGCCGCCCCGAAGTTTGGCCTTGAGGGCTGGATGCAATCTCTGCAGGCCGAGGTCGAACCTTTTGGCATCGACACCATCACGGTCAATCCGGGCTTCTTCCGAACGGAACTTCTCACGGAGGAGTCTACAAATTTCGCAGCGCGGCCCATCGATGACTATAACGAGCGCAGAGCGAAGCAAATGGAATTTTGGAAGGGCTACGACGGTCAGCAGACTGGTGACCCTGTCAAGCTCGCACAGGCATTGATTACAATTTCGAGTCAGGAAAAGCCGCCACGTCGTTTCATTGCAGGCGCAGATGCTGTCAGCACCGCAGAACAGGTGGCTGCCACGCTTCAGCAGCAGACCGATGCCTATCGTGAGCTGTCCTCGTCCCTCGCATACGATAACGCCAAACCCTAATGGGTCAGCCTGTTCAACCGCTACCACGCTCAACCGTTGTACCAATTCTGTTAAGCCAGTTTCCGACAACGCGATTTGAATGAAGTCTAGAAAGGCGGACGCTTCGCGTGTGGCTGTGTGCCGTTTTGCGCGCTGTGTCCGGATCACTGGATGCGCGGCCGGGCGATGCG
>DASQLD010000369.1:0-4140 GCA_035630195.1 Bryobacteraceae bacterium | reverse complement strand
CCACTCTCAAAGCCTTCCGCTTCGGAGTGGCAGGACTCGTAGCGAGGCAGAAGATGTCGTTTCGGTCTTCTGCTTTGATCACCGAGCACGCTGTCGTTGTGCTCAAATCGAAATCTATGCGACATCATAAACGAAGACGGTCTCTTCCGTCTCAGAAAGGACGCCGTCAGCAAGAACTCGGCGGCAGATGAGCCACATCCCGTCTCGTGGGTTGTCAACCACCTCGACGAAAGATCCATCTGACATCTCAAGTCTTGTTCCGATCGCTACTGCGACAAAATCGATTGGACCGCTCAACTCTAGGCCTCCAGCTGGGTGAACGGCACTCGTACAACTAGACCGTCCAATTCGTCCTGCATCTCGATTTGACAGCTCAACCTACTGCTTTCATTGCTTTCCGGCGCAAAGTCTAACATCTCCGCCTCGCTCGCACTTGGCCCGCCCACTCGCTCACGCCATTCTTTCTCAATGTACACGTGGCAGGTGCCGCAAGTTTGACCGCCGCCGCACTCCGCGATGATACCTGGCACGTCGGCCTGCCGAGCGCCCTCCATGAGCGTGAATCCGACCGGCACCTCGACGAGTTGTTCGCTACCATCACATAGCAGAAACAGGACTTTCGGCATCCTCATTGTCCACTTGGCGAGGTCTCATTGACGAGGCAAGCGCACGTTATACTATCACGGGACAACCTCGGTAAGGACAAAAGCAATGCGCCTGTGGCTTTCAATGGCTCTGCTCTTCCTGAATGTCGTCGGGTCTAACGCCCAGAACTATCCGTCACGACCAATCAAGCTGATTGCGGGCTTTCCCGCTGGGGGCGTCTCCGATTCAGTCGCGCGCATTTTGGCAGAGGCGATGCAGGCGCGAGTAGGTCAGCCGGTTTTCGTCGAAAACAAGCCAGGCGGCAGCGGTATTCTGTCGACGCAAGAAGTGGTTCGCGCCCAGCCTGACGGCTACACGCTGCTGATAGGCGGCTTCGGAGGTCAACTCATTCCGCCCCTAGTGATCGCGAACTATCCAGTCGACATCACTCGCGATTTGACAATACTTCCTGGCATTGCCGAGTTCATGAATGTCTTGACGATCAATCGGAAGCTTCCTGTTTCCTCTGTTTCGGAGCTCGTACGTTACGGCAAGGAAAATCCGGGCAAACTGACATTTGGCTCAGCCGGCGTGGGGACCTCAAACTATCTCTCTGCAGTCCTCTTCATGCAGAAGACCGGTGTGCAGATGACCCACGTTCCTTACAGGGGCGGTTTCGGCCCGACCACCGACCTCCTGAGCGGCTCTATTGATGTTGTTTTTGAGAACGTCCCGATCATGATGGGGCAAAAGGGCTCAGACGCCTTGATGATGCTGGCGGTAACGGGCCGCAACCGTTCAGATCAATTCCCCGAAATTCCTACGATGCAGGAGGCAGGTATTGGTGATTACACGTTAGCGAGCTGGGTTTCAGTCTTCGGACCTCCCGGCATGCCCTTGGAGCTCACGAAGCAAATCAGCGACACCATCGTCGCGGCTACGAGAGATGCGTCAGTTCAAGAGAAGCTGAAAAAAATCGGATTTACTCCGCTTGAGCGTGGACATCAGGAATTCACGACTTTCTTTCTCGAAGAACGCGCGCGCTGGAAGGCCGTCATAGACAAGGCCGGAATCAAAGCGCAATAGCCATAAGAAGCAGTATTGGAAGCGGAGCCTGCGCCGATGGCTGCACCACCTTTTACGCCCGACTCTTCAATTCGAACCCTCGTACGCGCTGACGAAGGACTCGTCAGCCGCGAGGTTTTCGTCAGCGACACCATCTTCCAACGCGAGATGGAACGAATTTTTTCGCGCGCGTGGTTATTCATTGGCCACGAGGATTTCATCCAGAAGCCAAACGACTACTTCGTTTCTCGCATGGGACTCGATTCCGTCATCCTGACGAGAGACCCGCAGAACCGCATCCACGTCTTACTGAACAGCTGCATGCACCGCGGCATGAAGCTCTGCCGGTACGATCAAGGAAACACCCGTGCGTTTTCTTGCCCGTACCATGGATGGAGCTATTCCATAGACGGCCGCCTTGTTGAACGCCCCGGCGAACTTGTCGGTGTGCCGGGCTTCACCCAGCATTATCGCGAGAAGCTCGACAAGAAGAACTGGGGCCTCGTTCGCGTTCCGCAGGTTTACAACTACAAGGGCACGATCTGGGCGAACTGGGATGAGAATGCGCCAAGTTTCCTCGAGTACATCGGCGACATGAAGTACTACCTTGACGCCGCGCTTGATCATCGCGATGGCCGGAGCGGCGGCTCTGAGGTGATCGGCGGGGTCCAGCGTTGGCGGATCAAGTGCAATTGGAAGTTTGCGCCGGAGAACTTCATCGGCGACATGTACCACGACATCAGCCATCGCTCGGTTGATATGGTTGGCATCGGACCGAGCGGCGGCAAAGGGCGACGCGACAAATTTTCCCGTCGGGCGGCTGTAGGCTTTAAGGATCTTGGGCACGGCGTTATTGGCGAATTGCCACACCGCGAAGAAGGCCCCTACGTACCAGTTTTCGCGGCATTACCGGAAGTCGAGGCGTACTATCGCAAGGTATACGAAGACCGGGTGCGAAACCTCGGGAACCAGTTGCGAGTGAAGAACTCGACAGGGACCGTGTTCCCCAACATGTCTTTCCACGGGCGACAGCCGCGCACGATTGCGACGTTCCATCCCATCAGTCCGACTGAAATGGAGATGTGGCGCATCTACCTTGTCGACCGCGATTCACCCGACCACGTCAAAGACGCTGCGCGGCACTATTACCTGCGCTACTCGGGGCCCGGCGGCATGACAGAATCCGATGACATGGAAAACTGGTCCTACGCGACAGAGGCGAGCAAAGGTTCAATCGCGCGCCGCCATTACTACAATTACGAAATGGGCCTCGGCTATGCGGTGCCCGTGCCCGAATTGCGCGGAGCCATGCATTCTGGAGAAGTGTCGGAAGAAAACGGGCGAATTTTCTATCGCCGCTACGCTCAATTCATGGAGGGATTAGATTGGAACGAGTTGATGCGCGCTGACCGTGAAGAGCGAGGGCGTGTCCATGCGTGAGGCGAAGGCTGGATTAGAACTCCAGCACGAGGTCGAACAGTTCTTCTACAGAGAAGCTGATCTTTTGGATGACCGTCAGTTCAACGCTTGGCTCGAACTTTTCTCTGACGATGTACGTTATTGGATGCCTATCAGTATGAATGTGCGCTTCGGCGACGAGGCCTCCGAGTTAACGCGTGAACGCAAAGACTCCGCCTGGATGGATGAAGGCAAGGAGACTCTTACGCAACGCGTAAAGCAGATCATGACTGGCATCCACTGGGCGGAAGAGCCGAAATCCCGTATGTCGCATCTGATTACCAATGTCAGGATCGTTGAGGTGACCCCCGACGACGAAAAACCTGAGCGTATTTCAACGCGATGCAAGTTTCTCGTTTATCGCAACCGCCTGCATGACGAAGTCGACGTGCTGATCGGCAAGCGCAAAGATACGCTGCGACGATTTGAGGGGAGTTGGAAAATCTGCCGGAGAGAAATCTATCTCGATCAGAACGTTCTTCTGGCTAAGAATCTCACAACGTTCTTCTAATCGCCGGACGATTCCCTGGTTCGCAAGCGTCCTTAATGACCCTCAGCGTGTTCTTTTCTGGTGGGCCGCTGCGATTTCTTCTTACGGATTTCTGTCACTATTCCGGGGTGATGCCCGCTTCTTTAATCAGGTTGGTCCAGTTGGAAAGCTGGTTGCCAACATACATCGTGAACTCTTTGTGGCCAGCCCAAGATATGTCGATTCCCGACTTTTGGAATTGATCCCGCGCTTTCGCCTGCTGAATGGTGTCATGGACCGCCTGCTCTAGCCTGCTGACCACGTCGGGCGGCAGGTTAGCGGGTCCAGAAAGACCGCCCCAAGGTACGATCTCGAAGCCAGGAATCACCGTCTCGTCGAGCGTCGGCGTTTCGGGCAGGCGAGGAGAACGGGTCTTGTCGAGTACCGCGAGCGCGCGAGCCTTACCACTCAGAATATGCGGCATACCGGTGTACATGTCAGGCACCATCAAGTCGATCTGGCCGCCAATTAGATCGGTCATAGCCTGCGCATTGCTGCGATAC
>DASQLD010000368.1:0-4016 GCA_035630195.1 Bryobacteraceae bacterium | reverse complement strand
CGCGGTAGTAATCGGCCGCGCGTGTGCGTTCGGGCTCATGGACAAGAAGGACACGGCGCGCTTCCTTGCGTTCGATTGAGAACGGATAGACGTTGTCCGCCGACAGTTTATCGGAAGCGTCGATCCGGATCTCGCCGCGATTCAGCCCGTAGGCCGCATCGGGAAGGAAGAATTCAACGGTTGCGCGGCCGCCGGGATCGAGTTTCACTCGTTTGCTTTCGAGCGATTTGCCGTTTAGAAGCAGAGACACGTTTGTCTCCGCGGCGTCGGTTCCCGAACCAGCGACGATCGCCTGAATACGAACTTTCTTGGGCTGGAAAACGCTGCGGGGAGCGTGTACCGTCTCGACAAACCAGTTTGGCTCCGACTGATCGACTACGGAGTGAACGGTCAGTTTCGTGCCGGGCGGAACAGCGAGCTCGGAAAAGGGCGTAGGCATCGATGATTTCTGCCCGTCGGTGAAGATGTGCGCTTCTACGGGCATTCCATCGGGCGGAGAAAGGGAGCGAATGACACGCGCGATTTCGGCATACGCGCTCCGTCCGTCACCGGGTTGGATCGCCTTTACGGCCGCTTGGAGTTCCTGGGCGTTCGTTACCGGCTGCGTCAGCAATTGCGCGTTGGCTGCGAAAGAAACGATCTGCCCTCGATCCCCCGGTCGGAACTGGCTCAATATTCCGAGCGCCGCGTTCTTCGCATCTTCCATCCGTGTTCCGGCGCGCATGCTGAAGGAGTTGTCCACCGCGACGAGGAGCATCTTGCGTCCCTGCGCGTCGCCGGTCATCGTTCTGCGGACGTACGGCTTGGCGAATAGTAACGCGATCAGCAGGATCAACAGGCATCGCATGAGCAGCAGCGCGATGTACTTGAGGCGGCGGTGCTTGACGGAGCTTTGCGTTCGCTTCTCGAAAAACATCAACGAGCTGAACGGCAGTGGATTTGATTTGTGCTGCTTCAGTAAATGGACGTACAGCGGTATGCCTGCCGCGAGCAGTCCACCGAGAAACCAGGGCGAAAGGAAACCCAACTTACTGCCTCCCCTGCCGGACTAAGAGATAACTGCGCAGCGCGGCATCCAGCGGTTTGCTGGTGTCGAGCAGGAAGTAATCGATACCGGAACGCTGCGCTCGATCCCGGAGCGCGGCGATGTGTCCATCTATCTTCGGACCATACTCGTGCTTGACGTAATCGGGAGTGACCTCGATCGTATCGCCGGTTTCCATATCGAGAACAAGCGCAGGGTCCTTGATCACCGGCCGGATCTCCTGCGGGTCCAGCACGTGAAACAGGATGATCTCGTTACCGTGAAAGCGCATCGGCTCCATTGTTTTTACTACCACTTCCGCGTCTTCGTAAAAATCGGAGACTACTACTATGACGCCGCGGCGATGGAGAAAGCTCTGGCAATGGAAGAAGGGCTTGGCGAAATCGGTGCGTCTGCCGGGCTCTGCTTTTTCGATGGCATGGAGTATTCGCGGGAACTGTCCCTGGCGACTCGATGGCGGCACGAAATTCCGGATCTCGTCATCGAAAACGATGATCCCCGAGGCGTCCCGCTGCTGATGAGAAAGATAGGCGATGGACGCGATCAGATAACGCGCGAAATCGAGCTTGTTAACGTTGTGCGACCCATACGCCATGGAAGCGCTGGCATCCAGGAGCAGTGTTAGCTGTGTATTGGTTTCGCCCCGATAGCGCTTCAGGTACATGCGATCGGTTCGCGCAAAAACGTTCCAGTCGACGTGGCGCAAGTCGTCGCCTTCCGTGTAGGCGCGATATTCGGCGAACTCCTGGCTGAAGCCGAAATCCGGCGAGCGATGCAGACCGGACACAAATCCATCGACTACGGTCTTGGCGATTAGCTCCAGGCCGGAGATCGAAGCGAGCACCGTTGGGTCGAGGAATCGCTGCATGTAGATTTAGGACTTCGGCGCGGGCTTGTACTCCAGAAGCCTTTTGACGATGTTGTCGGCGTCGACTTTGTCGGACTCGGCGTGGAAGTTCAGCAGGATGCGGTGACGGAGAATCGGAGCCGCGAGGGTCGCGATATCTTCGTAGTTTACGTGATAGCGGCGGTGCATGAGAGCACGGGCCTTCGAAACAAGAACGAGATTCTGAATACCTCGGACGCTGGCGCCGAAGTTAACATACTTCTTCACGAAGTCGGGCGCAGTTTCGTCGGTCGGGCGAGTCATGCGAACGATATCGACCGCATAGCGGGCAACGGAATCGGCGATCGGCACCATGCGTACGAGTTGTTGGAAGCCTAGAATCTCCTCGGCCGTCGTCACGGGCTCGGCTTGCGCAATGGACGTGGTAGTGGTCAGTCCGAGCACCTTCATCTCATCTTCCGGAGACAGGTAATCCAGAACCGTATTGAAGATGAAGCGGTCGAGTTGCGCTTCGGGAAGGGGATACGTACCTTCAAGCTCGATCGGATTCTGCGTTGCGAGAACGAAGAACGGCGCCGGCAGCTTGTGGTGCGTGCCGCGCACAGTGCAGGAACGTTCCTGCATGGCCTCGAGCAACGACGATTGCGTCTTAGGAGGAGTGCGGTTAATTTCATCGGCGAGGATGATGTTGCCGAAAATGGGCCCTTTGACGAATGTCCATACACGCCGGCGGGTGGTGGAATCTTCCTCGATGATGTCAGTTCCGGTGATGTCGGAAGGCATCAAGTCCGGGGTGAATTGGATGCGGCTAAAAGCCAGTCCAAGCGTGTCGGCAATTGTCCGGACAAGCAAAGTCTTTGCGGTACCGGGCAGTCCAGTGATGAGACAGTGGCCGCCGACGAACAATGCGATCAAGACCTGTTCGAGGACTTCTTCCTGACCGACGATGACTCGCCGTATCTGTTGTACGATTTCGGCCTCGGCCTGTTGAAAACGCACAATGCGTTGCTTCAATTCCGACGAGTCGAGCGAGATGGGAGCGGGATTGGTCATTGTTCCTCAGCAGGGTTCCTCAGCGTGAAAGTTCTAGCAAGAGCTTCTGCGCGGGTTTATAGCCCGGCGCCGCTTCGAGAGCGAGCAGCAGATGCTCCTTGGCGTCATCCACCCGTTTGGCGCTCTGCAGCGCACGGGCGAGGTTGTAGTGGGAGGCCGCTTGATCGTGCGGTTTCGTCGCGATCACAGCCGTATATTCGCGAATTGCGCCTTCCGGGCGATTCTGAGAAAAATAGAGATCTCCGAGCCTCCGGTGTAGCTCCTCTTCGATTGGATAGATATACACCAGTCGTTCGAGAGTCTTCAGCGCATCGGCCGGCTTTCCCGCCTCTTCCTGGAGCTTGGCGAGTTTCTTGAGAGTTTCGGGATTGCGGCCACCGGCTTTGGAATAGTCGGCCAGAGTTTTCGTTGCCGCAGCTTTGTCGTCCTTGGCAAGATACGCAGTCGCGAGTTGTTCGTAGCCGCTGTCGTGCTCGACGAAGTCGCGGTACATTGCAATCACTTCCGGAGCGAGCTTAATTACGTCGTCATACTTTTTAGCGATTGTCGCGGCATTCAATTCCTTGAAGCGCTTTCGGAACTCCGGAAATTTATCGACTGTGTCCTTGACTTGCGTGTCCAACCAGGCAAGGAACTGCTTGTCGAACTCCTCGGGCTTCATCTTTAAGTGAGTTTCCACGACTTCGCCGGTTGGCTTCGATTTCGCAAACGAATGCATCATATCGAGAAGGGTCTGATAGCCCCACTTTTCGTTGATGAAGTCGCAGATACGTCCGGCCTGGAAGTAAGAGACGATTACTTGATTCGGATAGCTTGGGCGAATGAAGCCTCGATCGAGTTCGGCCACCGGAAGCAGCTTCTTATCTCGTATCGCATTAATCACGGTGGGATCGAGCCGGTCGCCCCAATCGGGAGACGCTGCCGTTTCTTCGTGAACTGCCATCCCTTCGGTGAACCAGCGCGGCACCCGGTGATTGGTCGCCGTCAAGACATAAACATGACTCAACTCATGCCAGAGAGTGCCCGCCCAGTGGAAGGAGCCCGGACGGCGGCCGGAAGGACTGTCCATCG
>DASQLD010000367.1:0-10218 GCA_035630195.1 Bryobacteraceae bacterium | reverse complement strand
CGATGGGGAGGGCAATAGCGCAGAAATACATTGAATGGCTGGAGTCCGCCCAGTGATGCGCCGCGAACCATGTGCATCTGTACCAGACGTGATAGCCTGAATTTCCGAACACAGCTTGTGAGTGACCGGGAGAGAGTGATTGATCCGCAGAAAGCGAACACCACCGCCCTTCTGATCGCATGGGGCAAAGGCGATCAGAAGGCGCTTGAAGCCCTGACGCCACGTGTGCAAGCGGAACTGCACCGCCTGGCCGCCCACTACATGGCAGGCGAGCGGCAAGGGCATCTGCTGCAGACCACCGCGCTGGTCAATGAGGCGTATCTGAGGCTGGTCGACTGGAAGGGCGTGGAGTGGGCCGACCGTGCGCACTTCTTCGCTATCGCTGCCAACATGATGCGCCGAGTGCTGGTGGATTACGCCCGGTCAAACGCGACGGCCAAACGTGGCGCTGGCGCGGCGCCACTCTCACTCGCCGAAGTTGATCGCGACCCGCTGCCGAAAAGTACCGATTTGGTCGCCTTGGATCAGTCTCTCTACGATCTCGAGCGCATTGCCCCACGGCAAAGCAAAGTTGTCGAATTGCGCTACTTCGGAGGGCTGAGTCTCGAGGAGATCGCCGGTGTCATGAACGTCTCAGTAGGAACTGTGCGGCACGACTGGAGCCTTGCACGCGCGTGGCTGTTTCGTGCATTGAGCAGGAAAGAAAACCCGTGACACCCGAACGATTCGAGCGAGTCATCGAGATCTATCACGGAGCAGCGGAGTTGAACGTTGCCAGCCGCGCAGACTTTCTGACCAAAGCCTGCGGCGAAGATATCAGCCTTCTGGAAGAAGTAGAGTCCCTGCTATCCGCCGATGCCTCCGCCAAAGGATTCCTTCGAACCAGCCCTACATCGCTGAGCCACACCGAGCCGGAATCCCGAACGAGCGTTGAAGTGCGCATACCTGCCGGGCGAAGAATCGGCTGCTATCACGTCGATACCTTTCTGGGCGCTGGCGGAATGGGCCAAGTCTATCTGGCGACGGATTCCCGGCTGGGCCGCAAGGTAGCGATCAAGCTTCTTCCGCCGGGCCGCGCAAAGGATGCTGATGCGCGGCTTCAGCGTTTCGAGGCGGAAGCCAAGGCGGCCTCTGCGCTGAACCATCCGAATATCGTCACCGTTTATGACATCGGAGTCGCCGACGAAGGGCGCTTCATCGTCATGGAGCATGTTGCCGGCCGGACCCTGCGCGAGATGCTGAATGGCGGACCGCTGCTGGACATGCTTCCGTTGTTGGGCAATCAGATGGCGCGTGCCCTTGCCGCTGCTCATGAAGGTGGAATAGCTCATCAAGATATCAAACCGGAAAACATCATGGTTCGTCCGGATGGCTTGGTGAAGATTCTAGATTTCGGATTGGCTCGGTTGACCCTTTCCGGAGATGGCATTGAGGCAGGGGGCCGTTTCGCCGGCACCGTGAGATACATGAGCCCGGAGCAAGTCCAGGGCAGTTCCATTAGCTTGCATTCGGACGTGTTCTCTCTGGGAATCGTCTTTTATGAAATGGCGACAGGCTCTCACCCATTTCCCGCAGACTCGATCCTGGGATCCTTGCACGCGATCATCTTGGGGAAGCCTCCGGGTCCACGAACACTCAATGCCTCGATCGGCGCTTCACTTGAGCAGTTGATTTTCTCGATGTTGGACAAGGACCCTGGCAAGCGTCCCACGGCCACCGAGATAAGTGCAGCGCTGGAAGTACAGCCGAACGCTTCTTTGCTTGCAGGCGCAGTTCACAACTTTCCCGCCGAGCGTACGCGATTCATTGGTCGCGAAGCGGAGCTGGCTGCGTTGGAACCTCTCTTGCGCGATCGCAGCCTTCGGATCGTGACTCTTACCGGCCCCGGGGGAACGGGCAAGACACGATTAGCGATTCGAGCGGCGGAAATGGTGCGGGCGAGTTATCCCGGTGGTGTTTACTTCACTGATTTGTCCGCCTTGAGTGAGGCGAACCAGTTGTTGCCTGCCATCGCCAAGCCCCTTGGAGTACGGGAAGCCCCCGGCCACGACCTGTCGGCCGCCCTCTGCTCGCATCTTAGTTCCCCCAACGCGACGCTGATCGTTCTCGACAACTTCGAGCACATTCTCGACTCATGGCCTCGCGTTGGATTGCTCCTTGAACGATGCAATTCTCTCAAGGTTCTTGTCACCAGCCGGTTGGCTTTGCGTCTGTACGGAGAGCAGGAATTTCCCGTTGCGCCTTTACCTTTGCCCGACGAAGGCTTGGAACAGGAGCCTGAGCGCCTTGGGCGATTCGCTTCGATCGCTTTGTTCGTCCAACGGGCCGCGGCGGTTCGACCGGGCTTCGAGCTAACGTTGGCGAATGCCGGTGATGTGGCGCAGGTGTGCCGCCGCCTCGATGGACTTCCGCTTGCGATCGAACTCGCCGCTTCGCTCGTGAAAGTCCTGCCCCCCGCCAGTTTGCTGGCTCGCATGGAAAATCGTTTGAATCTTCTTGTAGGCGGTGGCCGTGATCGCCCCGAACGTCAGCAAACTCTTCGCGGAACCATCGACTGGAGTTACGAACTGCTCCTGCCCTCCGAGCGCACTCTGTTTGCGAGGCTCTCCGTATTTTTCGGCGGATGTACGCTCGAAGCGGCCGAGGCTGTTTGCAACACGCGCGAAGACTTGGGAATCGATGTCATCGAGGGAATTGCTTCGCTGGTGGATAAAAGCTTGTTGGTCCAATCGACTGTCGAAGGCGAAGAACCGCGCTTCTTTCTGCTCGAGACTATTCGGGAATATGCCCGCGAAAAGCTCGAAAGCACTGGCGAGTCCCCCTCTACCGGGCGCGCCCATGCCGCCTATTTTCTGGTCTACGCGGAAGACATCGGAGCGATGGAGCCGGATTGTAAACAGCGGCTCGCTCCAACCTACGAACGCGAGTACGCAAACATTATGGCTGCAATCCGGTTTATGATCGGCGCCGGCGAAGCAGAGTGGGCTTTGCGATTGGCCGGCACCCAACTCTGGTTTTGGGAATACCTTGAGCAGTACTCGGAAGGCCGGGAGGTAATGGAGTCCGTATTGCGAATGCCCGGAGCCGGAGCGCCAACGTTGATGCGTGCTCGTCTGGCATACTCGGCCTCCTCGCTTTGCACGCGCCTCGGCGACTGGGCCTCCGCGCTCCGTTTGCAGGAAGGCGAGGCCATGTCGATTTATCGTCACTTTGGGGATCGCCAGGGCATCGCGACCGTGCATAACGGGCTTGGCTACATCAAGCGCATGCTCGGACAGTCCACCGAATCGCGGGCGCATTTCGAGGAAGCCGTGCAGATCTGGCGTTCACTTGGAAACGACGAAGCTGCCGATTATACGCTCAACAACATCGCTCGCCTTGCAGAGAAGCAGCTCGATCACGCCACCGCGGAAGCGATCCTCGAGCCGCTTGTTGACAGGTTCCGCGCGCGCGGCAATCTGCGGGACGCCGCCTCCGCGCTTGGCAGCCTGGGAGATTGCGCCGCTGCGCAAGGCCAGTTTGCGCGCGCTCGCGACTATTACGAGCAAAGCCTTCATTCGTTCACTGTGCTCGACGACGCAACCGGTTGTGCCCGCGTTTTGACAGACCTGGGAAACCTCGCTCGCGAGACTGGTCATTTTGACGAGGCAGGGAAGCACTATCGTGAATCGCTCCGGAAGGCCTCGGTCGGCGGAAGGAGAACGCATATCGTTCGGGCGCTCGCGGAGATGGCGGTTTGCGCATTACGGCAATCTGCAACCCCGCGGGCGCTCACGCTCGCAGCATCGGCGTCGACAATTTTACAAATGATCTCTTCTGATGTGGCGAACGAGCATCGCAAGATGATTCAAGAAGTTTTTGATGGGTGCCGCGCCGCTCTTTTCCCTGCGGTCTACGCGGATCTACTGGCCCGTAGCCGGCGCATGACGGTACAGCAATCCATCGAATATGCGCTGAAAGCCGATTAGGCGTACTTTACCGGGTCGATCATGCGCCTTACTGCCGAAATTCGATTTGCCGGTATGCCGAGTAGCTTGGCATGCTCCCGGATAAGGCCTTCATCGGGGGCGAGGTATACGCAGTAAATCTTGTCATCGGTCACATAGCTATGAAGCCACTGGATCCGCGTACCCAAGCCACGAAGCACGTCAAGCGACTCTATCGATTTTTCGCGTATTTGCTCTTCGGTCCATGTTCCGGCGCCGGGAATCTCGCGCTCAATGACGTACTCGCGCATAGGAGCACAATACCATGCAGAAAGAGAATTCATGTTTGACCACCGTGCTGTTATTGCCAAACTCGGACCGCAATTTCACGATCGAGCCGGGGCCTATGATGCCGAAGACCGTTTCGTAAGTGAGAACTATACAGACCTGAAAAGCGAACATGCATTCTCGGCCATGATTCCACCTGAGTTGGGTGGCGGTGGCCTGCCGTACAGCGAGATGTGCAATCTGGTTCGGGAGATTTCCCACTACTGTTCTTCTACCGCGCTCGCGTTCTCCATGCATCAACACGCGGTAGCGTCGGCAGTATGGAACTACCGCCACGGCAATCCTGGCGAGAAACTTCTACGCCGAGTTGCAAGCGCAGATCTGGTTCTGGTGAGCACCGGCGCGACAGACTGGCTGAGTTCGAACGGCGAGTTGACCGCCTGTGACGGAGGTTTCCGGTTCACTGCTGCGAAACGATTTGCGAGTGGCTCGCCCGCAGGTGATCTTATTGTCACTAGCGGCCGTTTTCACGACCCGGAATCGGGCTGGCAGGTCCTGCATTTTGCGCTCTCTATGCATGCGGATGGCGTGAGGGTCGAGGATGACTGGAAGACCATGGGTATGCGAGCGACAGGTTCCCATACCGTGACCATCGAGAACGCCTTTGTTCCTTCGGAAGCGGTCACCCTACGACGCCCTATGGGGAAGTACCACCGCGTGTATGATATCGTTCTCCCGGTTGCGATGCCTCTGATCGGAGCAGCCTACGTCGGGTTGGCCGAAGCTGCCGCCCGCACCGCTCTCGAATCGGCGACGGGACGCTGCGACGATCTAGCGCCAATCCTAATTGGCGAAATGCACAACCATCTGACTGCCGCGCAACTCGCTCATCGGAGCATGGTCGCCATGGCTGACAATCTTGAGTTTCAGCCTTCAGTGAACAATACGAGTGAGGTCTTGACCCGAAAGACGCTGCTGATACAAGCCACAGTGAATACGTGTACAAAAGCGATGGAAGTGACGCGCGGGGCGGGATACTTTCGCAAGTTGGGCCTGGAACGTCTGTTACGCGATGCGATCGCCGGGCAGTTCCATCCATTGTCTGAAAAGAAGCAGCAGCAGTTTACCGGACGGATCGCGCTGGGGCTGAATGTGGAGGAAGCAGCGGGATAAGCGAAGGATCCACTACCCTGTTTCGTCGGTGTTCCGAAATAGGACCGAATTAGGTTCTTGGCGCAAATGTTATCGTTTGCACAGGTACACGGGCACAGTACAGACCCAACCTGGATTACAGTTTCTGCTTCGGATTAGAGTGCATTCGTGAAGGCGTCTACTCTTGGACGGTCTTCTTCGTTGACTATTCAAACGGCTTGCTGTACACTCCTCGCACCGGAGGATACGGAATGCGGCGGCCACTCATTTTGCTCAGCTTGGTCTTAGTGGCGACAGTTGCGTGGCCTTGCGGGGATAAACTTATGCTGATTATGGGCGCGAGGTCCGCACGGATCAAGCCCGTTCAGCCTGCCCTAATCCTTGCCTATCCAGGCAAGACTGCGAGCGCAACGTTGATCCGAGATCTGCCGCTTCATCTTGCCCTGAAGAAGGCAGGTCACAAAATTCAAGTCCTTGAAGATGCGGCAGGGCTTGAGACTGCGCTCAAAACGGCTAAGTATGACCTCGTTCTGGCAGATGTTGCCAACGCCAACGAGTTCAGCCAGCGTCTGTCGTCCCTGCAGTCGAAACCGGTTATCTTGCCGGTTGCGTTCCAGGCCTCAAAAGAGGAACAGTCCGCTGCCCAGAAAAAATATCACTGCCTCCTGAAGGCTCCCGGCAACTCGGAGAATTACCTCGTAGCAATCGATCAGGCCATGGATTGGAAGCTCAAGGCGATAAACCGGTAGGTTCGAGCTTCAGTCCTGGACGGCCTGCGCATGTTCAAAGTGGTATGGTGTCTCATCAGCCTTCCTGCTTCTGTTCTTCCCCAGGCTTGGCTCTCGCCCAAGGGTGAGGGAACCACTGCGGTACTTTACCAATACGGCATCGACCGCCTTCATGTCTTTTCCGATGGCAGGACCAAAGATCGCGGCCATACATACCTGAGTGGTCTTCTTGTCGATACGGATTTCTCTCTTACCGACAAACTTGCGATGAGGCTATCGCTGCCTTACATCAGCGGGAAATACGTCGGACGCAATGGACATACGCTGGTTCGCGGGCGGCCGGATACCGCGGTGACACTCGATAACGGAAGCTATCATGGATCCCTCCAAGACTTCCGTTTCGACGTTCGCTACAGCCTGACTCAAGGCGCCCTGAAGGTCGTACCGTTTTTTCAGGTGATTCTCCCAAGCCACAACTATAAGACTTTGGGGCATGCCGCGGTGGGCGCGAATCTGAACGAGCGCCGCGTAGGCGTAAATTTCGGACGTCGCCTGGATCCTATCCTGCCAAAGGCATTTGCGCAGGGTCGTTATTCGTTCGGATTCTTGGAGGAAGTCGCAAACGTCGCTCTGAAACGCAGCTACGCCGAATTTCAGCTCGGTTACTTTCTCACACGCCGGGTTTCTGTTCAGGGAGCAGTCGTTTGGACCTACAGTCATAACGGCAATGAAAACGACTACGATCTTTTTCCCAACAATCTAACCGACGAACAATGGGTGAACCATGACCGGATCAGCCGTGCCAAGTTGCTGGACCTCGGCGCGAATATCTCGTACTCGTTCAACCGCTCGACAAGCGTCGTTCTCGGGGTGGGCCACTCGATGGGAGGAGCGAACACTCATTTACGCGCGCTGGTTGTATCGGTAGGGTTTGTGAAGGCCTTCACGAGCAAACTGGCGCGAGACGAGAGTTCCGAAGCAGCGTCACTTCCGCAAGCCAGTAAGGCCTTGGTCTGCACGTGTGCAAAATCGAAGTGACTCCGTTACACAAGCCCTACACGTTGCATCAACCCTTGAAATCGAGGCTCGCTCCGGATTGGGTCGAAACGCGGATCCACTTTCAGCCAGGCCATTATCGACGAGTGCTGTTGGTAGGCCTTCTCGAGCCATGTTAGTGCCTGCTCGCGCTCATTCAATCCGATATTCATCATGGCAATCAAGCCCGGTGAAACCTGGTGCGTCCGAGCGAGCTCCAACACTCGGCCCAGGATTGCTTTGGCTTCGTCTTTTTTGCCGGTAAGGCTATAGATGTACGCCAGGTCCGGCGACAATTCCGAATCGCCGCCCTCGAGTGCAAGGTGGTTTTCGATCGCTCGGATGCCCTTGTCAAACTCACGGGTATAAGCGTAAGCCCAGCCCAGATGGTATAGCAAAGTGGGATTGTTCGGATGAAGCTCGAGAGCCTTTTGATATTGAACGATGGCCAGATCATACTTTCTGGCATTCACGTACGCATTCCCCAGCATCTGATTCGTGATCATCGCGAGCGGGTCCACCTGCAGGCCCTTCTTTGCCGCCACGATGCTTTCGTCCGCCCTGCCCAAATGCCGGCATATGTTCGTGGCCAACACGTAGGAGGTTGAATAACCCGGGTTGACCGTTATAGCCTTGTCATTCTCGACTTCGGCTGCCTTCCAGTTCCATTCGTGGTAGTAAACTACGGCCCTGGCGTGGTGGGCTTCGGCTGAGGAATCGTCAAGCGCAACAGCCTGAATGGCAAACTGTCGCGCCTTAGGAATGGCCTCATCGAACGATCTGGCGCCCATGAAGAAAAGCCCGGACCACGCCTCGGCGATTCCACTATAGGCAGCCGCATGTCCGGAATCCAATCGAGTTGCCTGTTCGAAGTACTCAATGCTCTTCAATAGGGAGTCTTCCGTGAACAGCTCCCAATGGTGGCGACCAAGGAGGTATGCATCGAGCGCTGCAGGAGCGATCTTACGAGTTCGCGCGAGACGGACTTCCTCTCTGTTTGTGAGATGCGCGTGCACCTCACCGGCAATGGCTCGCGCAACTTCACCTTGCATTGCGAACACGTCACTCAGGTCACGCTCGTAGCTCTTGACCCACAAGTGTTGATCTGTTGAGCCATCCACTAATTGCGCCGTGATTCGCACCCTCGGTCCGGATTTCATCACCGATGCCGTGACGATGGCATCAACGCCCAGCTGCTTCGCGATCTCTGGTAATGGCTTCTTCGTATCCTTAAACTGCATTACCGACGTACGCGAAATCACACGCAGCGAGCCGATCTCGGCAAGGTCAGCGATCAATATGTCGGTCATTCCCTCTGCGAAGTACTCTTGCTCGGCATCATTGGAGAGGTTTGTCAAGGGCAGGACCGCCAACTTTGTGATGAGTTGGCGGGAACCGAGAGGCCACGGGCGCCAACGTCCCGAGACCCAACCCCAAGTCCCAATCAGAGAGGCAGCCGTGATGGCGGACGCGCCGGTTCGCAGAAGCCAGCGCCGGGAGCGCACGACGCTTACATCAGGTTCGGCTGGCGTAGCCGGAGCGTGTGGAAGCTGTTCCAGCGCACTTGCGATATCATCTGCCGATTGATAACGCACCGCGCGATCCTTCTCAAGGCAGCGGCGAACGAGCTGATCTATGGCAGGGTCCGACAGTCCCGGCGGATTCAGATTCAGGATTGCACTGACGGTGTCCATCGGTGTCGACCCATGAAACGCACGCTCGCCTGCCACCATCTCATGCAGAATCGCGCCGAATGCGAATAGGTCCGTCCGCTGGTCCACAGGTTGCCCACGAACCTGTTCCGGAGACATATAACCGACCGTGCCCATGATGCGCCCTGGCTCCGTTGCGGGCGAAGATGTCCCGGATTCGGGTTGGCCGATCGGTTCATCCACCTTTGCTAATCCGAAGTCCAGAATCTTAATTCGTCCCTCCTGAGTGATCCAAAGATTCTCAGGCTTAAGATCGCGATGTACCACTCCCTTTCGATGCGCCGCCGACAACCCGTGAAGGATCTGAGCGGCGTATGTGAGCGCCGTGCTTTGAGCCAGCGCGCAAGCGCTCATGCAAACCCTTAGCGTCTGACCCTCCAGGTACTCCATCGCAATGAATGGTCTTCCTTCCAGATCGCCGACGTCGTAAACCACGCAGATGTTGGGATGACTGAGCGCGGAAGCCGCACGCCCTTCGAGCTCGAAGCGGTCTAGGGCGGCGTCATCGTTCATGTATTCCTTAGGCAGAAATTTCAGCGCCACTGGACGTAACAATCGGGTGTCCCAGCCGTAATAGACTTCACCCATACCTCCCGCGCCCAGCAGCCTGTCAATGCGATAAGGACCAACGCTGCGGCCGACCAGACTATCGGCCGCTTCACGCGCCAGCGCCCGCGCGGCAACCTCCAGCGCCGGTGTTTCCAGAAATCGAGCGGCGCGAATCTCTTGTGCCAGCAGTGACTCCAACTCGCGGCGCATCTCGGGATCGTTGGCACAGGTCAAGTCGAGGAGAGCCGTGCGTTCGGCAGTTCCCAACGGCAGTAATGCCACCAGGACTTTTTCGATCTGCAGCCTGCGTTCGGGCGTCATAGCGCTTCTCTTGCGCTCAATTCCCGCAATAACCAAAGCTTCGCGAGTTTCCAGTCACGTAGAACGGTCTCCTCTGAAACGTGTAGAGATTCAGCGATTTCTTCTGCGGACAATCCGCCAAAAAATTTCATCTCTACTACTTGGCATTTCCTGCCATCCGATGAGGCCAGCGTCGTGAGAGCTTCATCTAGAGCGATGAGCGCGGCATCGTGCTGCTCCCCGAGTTCTACGCAGTCTTCCAGAGAGAGATGTTGGAAATTGCCTCCACGCTTTCGCCGCTCCCTCGAGCGCGCGAAATCAACTAAGACGCGCCGCATTACCTGTGCTGAAATGGCGAAGAAATGAACTCGGTTCTTCCAGTTCAAGTTCTGGAGATCGGCCAGCCGCACGTACGCTTCGTGTACCAGCGCAGTGGGTTGGAGTGTATGATCCCGACGCTCGCGAGCCATGTAGTGACGGGCAAGGCGGCGCAGCTCGGTGTAAATGATTGGCGCTAATTTGTGGAGT
>DASQLD010000366.1:0-9143 GCA_035630195.1 Bryobacteraceae bacterium | reverse complement strand
TGACCGCCGAGAATGATTTTGCCTGAGGCCAGTTTGCGCATGGCGTTCGATGCTTCGCGGAGACCTGCGCGATCCGCGGCGGAGCGGGCAGGTACTGGAGGACCATGAGGACGCTCCTGACGGAAGGGCAGTTCGTAGCGCTGCACGATAAAGCCGGCCGCGCTGAGAGCTTCAGCGACCGCGATTAATAGGCGTGAATCGCTGTTGGCCCCGGCTCCGTGCGTGAGCACGAGGCCGTGGCCGTTGGGACTGGCGGGCTGATGAAGACGGTCGAGCAATGTTTACGTGTGAATGATGGGCGTCAACGGACCGGTGCTATCGGCAAAACGCTCCACCGGCATGCCAAACGCATCGAGCATCGACACGTATAGATTCGCCAGGGGTGTGTCTTCGCTAAATACGTAGTGGCTGCCCATGATCAATCGGCCTCCGCCATGACCGCCGAGTAGCAGCGGAAGGTTGTGCGGATCGTGCCTATCCCCATCGCGGAGACCTGAACCGAAGAGGATCATGGAATTGGCGAGGACGTTCGATTCGCCTTCTTTCATGTCACGCAGTTTGCGAAGCAGGTAGACGTACTGCTCGACGTGCCAGCGGTTGATGATTTGATACTGGCGCATCTTGTCGGGGTCCTTTTGATGATGGGAGACCGAGTGATGCCCACTGTTGACACCTTCGACAAACGCAAAGTTCTGGTTGCTGACTGCATTGCTGAAGAGGAATGTCGCGATACGTGTCGTGTCGGTCTGAAACCCTAGCGCGATCATGTCGAGCATGAGTCTGCAGTGCTCGCCGTGATCTTTCGGGATGCCTTCAGGCTTTGCGGCAGCGTTAATCGGAGCCCGCGGCTTCCATGTCCTCCGCTCCGGGCGACCTGCCTTCTCGATGCGATCTTCGAGCGACCGGACGACCGAGAGATATTCATCTATGCGAATACGATCGGCTGTGCCTAATTCCTGGCGAAGTTGACGAGCGTCTTCGAGAACGCGGTCAAGCAGGAGCACGTCTTCTTTTGCGGAGTTCTGATTGGGACCGGAAGCGCGGAACAAGCGCTCGAAGACAAGACGCGGGTTGATCTCACGCGCCAGCGGATTTGTCGGGCCGCCCCAGGCAATGTGCGAGCCGTAAACGCGCGTGTAACCAACGTTTTTATCCACACCAGTAGTAACCGGGGCGGTGCATAGCTCGAGTGAGGGGAGCGGCGTTAGGCCACCTAGCTTCTGCGCGGCAAGCTGATCCATGGAGACGCCATTGATGTTGATATCGACGCCAAGGGTTTTATTCGGAGTGGAGCAGGTGAGGAAGCCGGATGTTTTGACGTAGTGACCATCTCCGCCTTTGGCGCTCTGATTCCAAAGGTTGGTGAGAATGGAAACTTCGTTGCGAACTTCGGCTAGAGGGGCGAGAGAAGGAGTTAGCTCGTAATCGGAACCGGAAGCTTCGGGCGTCCAAGCTCCAGGAAGCACGCCGTTCGGCATATAGAGAAATGCCATGCGGACGGGTAACTTGGACGACTTCGTTACTGCTGCCTGGGCGCCCGGCGTCATGGCTTCCAGCCACGGCAGCGCTAAGGCGGCTCCTGTACCACGCAACAACGTTCTTCGAGTCAAGCGGCGCGTCATTTAGGCTCCTCCCGCCTACTGAGATTATCGCTTATAACTGGTTGATTTTGTGCGGTCCCGGCTTGCCAACGAAACGGTACGCTCAGCACAATTCCGGAGATCAGAGTGTGGGCGCTGTAGTTGTTCTTATCGAGGTCGGCAACGATGGCATCGACCGTACAGTACTCTTCGAGCGTCAATCCGCGACCCAGGGCGTAGCCGAGAAGTTTGCTCGTAAGGTTACGAGCAAACACTTTTTTCTGCTCGAGAAGGACGTTTTTCAAGCCCTCGACGCCTTCGAACTCCGCGCCATCGGGAAGCTGGCCCTTGGAGTCGACTGGCTTACCGCCTTCGGTGGTTCGCCATTGGCCCAGGACATCGTAATTTTCGAGAGCAAAGCCCAGCGGGTCGATACGGCTGTGACAGCCTGCGCAGGCGGGCTTGTCGCGATGCATGGAGAGACGCTCGCGCATGGTCTTGGGAACTGCCGAGTTCGAGTGATCTTCAGCAAGCTCGGGGACATCCGGAGGCGGTGGCGGCGGAGGAGTTCCGAGCAAGGCGTCCAGAATCCACTTGCCGCGCAGGACCGGGCTGGTTCGCTGCGGGTAAGACGAGACAGCGAGCACTGCCGACATGCCGAGAAGTCCGCCGCGGTGGCTGTCGGCAGGCAGTTCCACGCGGACGGGCTGTTGACGGAGTTTGGTGTTCGGTAACCCGTAGAATTTCTCGAGCTTATTGGTCAAGAACGTAAATTTCGAATCGATCAATTCGGTGATCGATCGATTTTCCGCAAGAATGTCCTGGAAGAAGAGGATGGGCTCGTAGCGAATGGCGCCTTGGATTTCCGCGTCGTAGTAGGCGGGGAATAATTTCGCGTCGGGTTTGATGTCGCGGCCGAGTTCGCGGGTGTTCAGCCACTGCTCCACGAAGCGCTCGGCGAATTCGCGCGACCGCTGATCTTTAAGCATGCGCGCGATCTGCTCTCGCAAGACGGTGGGATCGTGGAGCTTGTCCTCTGTCGCGAGGTTGAAGAGAGTTTCGTCCGGCATGCTGCCCCAAAGAAAATACGACAGGCGCGAGGCGAGGGAGTGGCCGTTAAGAAGTCTCGGAGCTGCTTCGGGATTCGCCGCTTCATACCGGAATAGGAAGTGCGGCGATAGCAAGACAGCTTGCAACGCATAGCGAATCGACCGCTCGTAAGACTCACCGCGTTTTTGCGCATCGCGAAAAAGGACCATGTAGCGATCGGATTCTGAGGGAGCGATCGGTCGGCGAAACGCGCGAGGCAGGAACTTGGCCAGGACCTTTTGGGCCGCCTCCTCAGGAGTTACGGTCTTACCGGGTTCCGCGTTCAGAAAAACAGCGCGCGCTTTCGTGTCCGTGAAGGCGTAATCGAGCGCCTGCTTAGCGGCTTCAAGGTATTTCTCGGCGTGTACCGGCGAGAGAAACAATGTTTCGGCGGCATTGTCGAAGCCTTCCCCGCCCGCGCCGTCGGCCGGAAGGGCGTGCGCCGCGTTGACGTGAATATTCAGAAGGTCACGGATCGTCGCAGAGTATTCGTCGCGATTCAGCCGTCGAATCGGCGCGTTTCCCGGAGAGATTCCGTCGGCGCAGGCCACCGTCTGGAGCGTGTGGTCTAACCAGGTCAGCAGACGGTCGCGCGTCTCGGGAGCCGGCGCGGGAGCGCTTTTCGGAGGCATGTCGCCATTGCGGATCCTATTTCCAAGCCTGGCCCAAAGTCGGGGCTGGGCGTTGAGCGACTGCTCCGAGCTGAGTTTCGTGACGTCAAACCCACCCGTCGGGGCCTTGCCCTGGTGGCACGCAAGGCAATGCTTCTTTAGAACTCCCTGGACCTCCGGGAAAGACATTTGTGCTTGCTGGGACCATAGCGGCGCGCTCAGAAGGACGGCGCAGAGCGGGTGGACGCGGAAGAACATGCGTGTCCTTTCAGGATACCTTGCCGCAGAGCATTTTGAGGGTATCTACGTTCTTTTTGTCATCCCCTGGATTGTCGACGGGAGTTTCAAGGATGAAGGCCTTGGTCTTGAGCTTGGGGTGATTGAGGATTCGACGAAAACCTTCGAGGCCAATCTGTCCTTCTCCGATGTTGGCATGACGGTCGAGGCGCGAGGCGATGGCGCCCTTGGAATCGTTGGTGTGGATTACTTTCAGGTGTTCGAGTCCAAGGACGGTGTCCATTTCACGGACGGTTTTCTTCAGGCCGTCGGGGGTGGCGACGTTGTAGCGGCCGGACGCAAAGCAGTGACATGTATCGATGCAGAAGCCGATCTCGATATCGATCCGCTGCTGGGTCAGTTCGCGCATGGCGCGGAGCTCTTCGAATTTACTCCCGAGCTGGGCGCCACATCCAACGGTGTTTTCGAGCAGGATCTGCAGCGTTTTGCTTCTGATTCCGCTCACTGCTTCTTCGATTCCTTCGATGACACCACACAGGCCTTCTTCAACGCCTTGGCCTTTGTGGTTGCCGGGATGCATTACGAGGTAGTCGGCGCCGATGGCGATGGCTCGTTCGATCTCTCCACGGAAGGCGCTGATTGAAGAAGTCCGGATGGCTGGCTCGCGGGATGCGAGATTGATGAGGTAGCTGTCGTGAATGACGAGGGGATTGAGATCGTGCTTTTCGCGCGCTGTCTTTAGGAGCTTGATATCCGCGGGGTCGGGTTTTCCGGCGCGCCACGTCCTGGGACTGGACGAGAAGATTTGGAAGCAGTTGGCGCCGACTTCGTGGGCTTTGAGGGCGGCGCGTTCGAGCGATCCTGCTTTCGATGTATGCAAACCGATTCGCAAACCGCTATGGTAGATCACGAAAGATCGCTTGCAAAGAATGCGTGACTGGAGCAAGCTCGGCGAACTGTTCGCTACGATGGCTCGGCATGGCGGGCTGACGTTTGGCGGAGGGGGTCCAACCATTGCGGCGGTGGAATACGAGACGATCGATCGCCGCGGCTGGCTTACGCGCGAGCAGTTTCGCTTGGCGTTCGCACTGTCGAGGATCACACCTGGGACGAATCTGCTTGCCTTTTGTACGGCAGTCGGATGGCAGGTCGGGGGAGTTTCGGGGTCTGTTGCGGCCCTCATCGCTTCGTCGCTGCCGTGCTCGGCTGTCACGGTGGCGTTGACGATCCTGCTGGAATTTTGGCAGGGGTATCGTTGGGCCGCAGTCGCAATTCAAGGGGCAGCAGCGGCGGCAATCGGTATCGTCGCTGCAAGTTGCTGGCACTTGATCGAGCCTCATATGGTTGCGGGGTCGCGCTTACGGACTGTGTTTCTGGTCGCCCTCGCCGTGACGCTGCAAGCATTCGATGTATCGCCTCTCCGCATCCTGTTATTGGCTGCGATTGTCGGTGCTGTGTGGAGGGAAGCTCCGTGAATTTGTTCGTCCTTTATTTAGTGATGCTGAAGGCGACGATCACGGCGTTTAGCGGACTGTCTTCGCTCCCGGTTTTGCGAGATGAACTGGTCGTCAACCATCGAGTGCTCACGGATGCTCAGATCAATACCGCGATGGTTGCTGGCCGCGTGAGTCCGGGGCCGCTGGGGATGTTCATCGTCAGCATTGGATATTACGTCGCTGGCATTCCGGGAGCGATTGCGGCTTGGCTCGCGCTGGCGACGCCGGCTCTGGTTGTGATCCCGATTCTGCGGTATATTGGCGCGCGGGCGGATCGGCCAGTGATTCGGGATGCATTGAATGGAGTCGTGCTCGCCAGTGTGGGATTGATGTTGTCAGCGCTTCGGCCGTTGATGACGACGAGTGTTACCGGCGTGGCGACTATGTTGATTGCGCTGGTGAGTTGCGCGGTTCTGATGTTTAGCCGCCGGGTTTATACCGGCTTGGTGATCTTAGGGGCATCGATTGCGATGGTGGTTTTTACGATCTTGCAGGGCGTTTAGCGCTGTTTCGCTTTATCGATTGCTTCTTTGGCGTCGGGGGTGACGTTCAGGTCGGTGCTGGAAGAGCGGTAGAGGAGGATGCCTCCGAGGAGAAGTGCGACAGCGAGGATGAGCCAGATGAGTTTCATTGGAAGATTCGAAACCGACTTCATGGTAAACCGAAGCCAACCGCTGCTGTTTTCTGAGAGGATCCAGTGACGTATTCTGAACACATGGCCGATGTGAAGAGTGCGGTAGGAGCGGCGAGGAACTATTTCTCAGAGTTGTATGAGAACGTAGTTGATGTTCGGTTAGAAGAAGTCGAGCTTACGGAAGATAAACAACGTTGGACTGTGACTCTCAGTGGGTTGTTTCCTCCGCCACCAACTGTGGATGATCCGGCGTTTCAATCAGCAATGTCCAGTGTGTTTGGCACGCCAAGAGAACGTGTCTACAAAACACTCACGGTTGATGCTCGAACAGGTGAAGTTCAGTCGATGAAGATTCGGCAATTAGGATGACCGAAGCCGTAACGTTTGTTGTTAAACATCGAAACAGAGGAGCATTGTTTGACGCTAATCTTCTACTTGTGTATGTTGTTGGCAAGTTGGATAAACGGCGACTTTCTGACTTCGGCCACACGGAACAGTACAAGGAAGAGTTTCCGTTGATCGAAAAGCTTGTGGAGTCGTTTTCTATTTTGCATACGACTCCAAACGTTTTGACTGAAGTCAGTAACCTGGGCAGCAAGCTGGGTCCATCCTTCTTCGATTTACTCCAACGTGTTGTGACGAAATTAGATGAACAGTATTGCGCCAGCAAAGATGCGGTTGGGGATCCTCATTTCCGAAAACTCGGCCTTACCGACGCTGCATTGATAGTTGGGGCGAAATCACTTGTGGTCACACTTGATGCGGCTCTCCATAGCATCCTGCGGGCCAGAAAGATCGACGCCGTAAACTATCATCACTTCCGTGAAGATTACTGGAGCGGGCGAATACGATTGTGAGTTGAAGCCTTGTATGGCGGAAGACAGTGCGAGTCGAACGCACCAGCGACTCTAAGAACCGCTGATCGGTTTTGAAGACCGTCCCGGACACCGGCCCAGATTGTCTTCCGTGACCATTCTAGCTGGATGTCGGTGGTGTTCCTGCCAAGCCGAGTTCCGAGGCTCGTTGCTGCATGGCCCTGATGCAGAATTCGATATGCTCGTCAAGGTCGACTCCGAGCTCGCGGGCTCCGTTTTCGATGTCGTCTCGGCTGACTGAGCGGGCGAAGGCTTTGTCTTTGAGTTTCTTTCGGACCGACTTTACGTCAACATCGGCGATGCTCTTGGTCGGCTTAACGTAAGATACGGCAGTTAGGAATCCGGCTAGTTCATCGCAGGCGAATAGCGTCTTATCGAGCATTCCGTCGCGGGGTACACCGCTGTAGTTGGCGTGCGAGAGGATGGCTCGACGGATGTCTTCATCGACTCCGCGCTCTGCAAGGATGGGCTCGCCTTTCATGGGATGCTCGCTGAGATCGGGATGAATTTCGTAGTCGAAGTCGTGCAACAGGGCCGTTGCGGACCACTTGGCTTCATCTTCGCCAAGCTTACGCGCGTATGCGACGACGCAGGCCTCTACCGCCAACGCATGTTTCCGTAGACTTTCGGATTTGGTGAATTCGTGCAGGATGGAGAGAGATTCGTCGCGGTCCATAAAACACCATTAGACAACTTGTCCGGCAGCCCATCCGGAGGACCAGGCCCACTGGAAGTTGTAGCCGCCTAAGTGACCGGTTACATCAACGACTTCGCCGATGAAATACAGTCCAGGTACTTTGCGCGCTTCCATGGTCTTCGATGAGAGCTCGTCAGGATGGATGCCGCCGGCAGTCACTTCCGCCTTGGAGTAGCCTTCGGTACCGGCCGGTGTGCAGCGCCAGTCGTGCAGGTCTTCAAGTGGAAAGTAATCGAGCCACCGCTCGGCCAGCCGCTTCGGCAGATAGTCTGAGAGCGTGTTCTTGAGGGCACGGTTTCCTCGCGATTCGAGCACGGTCTCCACGGTCACCTCGGGCAAGAGATTCAATTGAATCGAATGGCCCGGCTGCCAGTAGGAAGAGATCTGAAGGATCGCCGGTCCGCTGAGACCGCGATGCGTGAAGAGCATTTTTTCTTCGAAGCTTTGTCCATCGAATGATGCGACGGAGTTGATGGCCACACCTGCGAGGTCGCTCCATAGGATTGCGTCGGCGGGGGTCCAGGTAAGAGGGACGAGAGCCGGGCGGGTGGGAGCCAAGCCGATACCGAATTGACGGGCGATTTCGTAGCCGAGCGACGTCGCGCCGATTTTCGGGATCGAGAGGCCACCGCAAGCTATAACAAGCGCTTGCGCTTCGAAGGCGCCCCGCGCGGTTTCGACGACGAATTTATCTGCTCTCCGTACTTCGTTGATACGCGCGCCGGTGAAGATGTCCGCCTTTGCGCATTCGTCCAAAAGCATCGCGACGATTCCACGCGCAGAGCCGTCGCAGAAGAGCTGACCTAGGGTTTTGTGATGGTAGGGAATGCGGTATTGCTCAACGAGCTTGATGAAGTCGGCAGGGGTGTAGCGCGCAAGGGCTGACTTATGGAAATGCGGGTTTGAGCAGATGAAGCTGTCGGGTGTGACGTTACGATTCGTGAAATTGCAGCGGCCGCCACCGGATATCAGAATTTTGCGCCCGACTTCGGCGTTGTGTTCGAGAACGGCGACACGACGTCCGCGCTTTGATGCTTCGGCGGCGCACATGAGTCCAGCGGCGCCGGCGCCAATCACGATGACGTCGTATTGGTCCGTCACCACTCAGAGTAAGGAGTGCCTTCTAGACTTGTTTTGTCCGATCCACTGCGCACATCAAAAATGCCGGGCTCACTTTGGCTAACGCTGGTCATTGCGTCTTCCATGACAACTTTCCAATCCTGATCGGTCCCCGTAATGGGATCGACAGGCACACCGCGAAGGTAACCTTCCGAAACGAGGTCCTGCAAGCTTTGCGGCGCTTTTCCTTTATCCATCGTGAACTCGTCAATGACAGTGCGGAGCGTAAACAAGTTGTTTCGTAATACCGATTCCTTCGATCGCAGAATTGACTTCTGATAGAAGGGAACAGCGACCGAGACCAGGATCGTGACGACCGTCATCACGATCATCAGCTCGATCATGGTAAATCCGGATCTACCAGTCCGAGTACGCGGTTCCATCTTTTGCCTTCTCCGTCGTCTTCGTATAAACATCGAATACGTTCTGTCCACCGAATGATGTGGACGTCGGATCATCTTTGGTACTGCGCAGGCCCCATTCAGTGGATTTGGTGAACGGGTCCCGTGGGATGCGTCGCAGAAAGCGAATCTTCTTGTCTACTTCTCCGGCTCCTTTGACACCTTCGACCAGTACTTCTAGGGATTCGGGGTAATTGTCGCTTTCGACCTTTTGGGGTACGCCCAGCTTGTTCATGTCGGCCGCATCTTTGTATTTGTCGATGGCGGTGCGAATCTCGCGGAGAGCGTACCGCAACTCTTTTTCCTTCTCGCGACGCACTTTATACCGGGCCAGTGGCACTGCCATTGTGGTGAGCAGCGCCATGATGGTGAAGGCAACGATTAGCTCGACGAGTGTTAATCCA
>DASQLD010000365.1:0-7452 GCA_035630195.1 Bryobacteraceae bacterium | reverse complement strand
TGCGTTCCAATTCCCACAGCCGGAAGGAACTTGGGATCTATCTGTGCGTATACTTTACGCTGCCGATTTACGGGCTTATGAAGAGAGACACGGTGGGTCTGGTCACACTGAGCTTCCTCAGTGCAATTCTATGCCTCTCGCCGTATCGTTCACCCACCTTCCTCCAGAGGTTTAAGCCATACGACCCGCTCCGCAGAAGTTGCTGATGAAAAAAGACCGCCGCTTGGAGGTGAAGATAAATCAGCGTCGGCGGTAAACCACGAACGCACCGAAGCCGCTGGCGAGAAGCAACCAAGTCGATGGTTCCGGAACAATGGGGCCGTTAGCGCGTACTGTGACACTGCCATTTTGGGCTGTCGCCGAAATCTGGTTCCCTAACTCATCGGACAGCACTCCCGGGTCAATGGTCAAAGCCGATGTGCCGCCGCCGATAGCGTTAAACTTCAGCGTTGCGAGTACAAAGCTCCCGGTCGGACTCGCTTGCAGACCGAACAGCGTAGTTGGATCGAGCAGCGACACTTGGTCAAGCAAGATTACTCCGGGGAAAAACGTATTTACGCTATAGACAACTGCGGACGGGTCGCCGATGTCACCGAGTCGGTTGGTGAATGCCGCCGAGACTGGTTGCAGGATACTGGTATCGAATCCGATCTGCATGCCGGAAAAGCCTGCCAGAGCAGGTGATATCCCATTGCCTAAACCAGAAATCACGAGATCGACGACTACATCGGAACCTACATTGGCACTCTGATTGGATGGGTCAAAGGACAATACTGCGCCCCACGAGCACGATGAAAAGACCGTAACCGCGAACGTAAACACAAGTGTTCTTGCTGATGGTATGAGCTTCATATGATTTCTCCCTTATTGCGCGCAGCCCGGCTTCGTGCATACGAGCGTACATTTGCGAACGTCAAGCGCCGTGATCACTCCGTCGAAGTCCGCATCGCGCACGTCACCTAAAGGAACAAGCGTGTTCCGTGCCGCAAAAACCGCAATCGTATCACGGTTGTCGATCTGTCCGTTATTGTCTGCGTCGCACAGCAGACCGGCCCAAGTTTTTGAGGCGATGTTCGACGTCACAGGAATGGAATTAATTGTGGCGGTCGCCTGTATTGTGTCGGTGCCGGCAAGGTTGCTAGTCCATGTTCGGTTAGCCGATCCAGACGGCGCGCTGGTCGCCACGGTCCCGAGCGAACCTGTGTTGGGGCCGCTTGTGATGTTAAAGGTGACTGGAACGCCGGCAACCACGTTGCCGCCTACATCATATGCAGTGGCCGTGATCACGTGCTGACCTTTGACGGGATTGGTTGCCGAAGTTGGAGTCAGAATCAGCAGTGGTGTTCCACCACCTACCCAGGCCTTCGTCACCTGATTCGATAGGATGTTGTTGACCCCGATTTGGGCGCTGGCTCGGATCACCTGGGTTCCGGTGTTACCGGATGTGTAGGTCCTCGAGGCGATTCCGAAGACGTTCGTGAGCACCGTCGCCCCAATCGGACCAGGATTCGGACCCGACACCACTTCGAACTGCACCGGAACGCCGGATATTGGCGCTGATGCGCCGTTCCAGAGTTTCGCCGATAACGTGTGATTCGTTCCTACGGGATTCATATCACCCGTGGGGGTCAGCACAAAAGAGTATGTCTGCTGCGACGAGCCCAGCCATGTCCGTGTGACCAGATTTGAGTACTGCGTGGTCGAATTGCTATTCACCATCGAACACTGAATCGTATCTGTGCCCGCAAGACTGCTCGTGAAAGAGGTGACCGCGAGGCCAGATCCGTTCGTAACTGCCACCTTCGTCGTTCCTAGATTCGGACCCGAAACAACGCGGCACGTTACAGAGCGCCCTGCGACAGGTATGCCGTTGCTGGTTTGGACTAGAGCACTTACGGTCTGTGTTCCACCGACGTTAGCAGACGCATTCGCGGGCGTTGCGAAAATGCCCTCACCGACGACGGCGGTGTTCTCGCCCAGAACAATCGCGGCAAAAAAGATGTTGTCGTCGTTGGACGGGTTCCGTGAGGTTACGGTGAACGATGTCGCGCCATTCGCAACGAAAGGAAGCAGATTATAAAGCTCATCGTCGTATCGCGGCCCTCCTGAGTCCGTCTGAAATGGATTTGCAGGATTCGCATTTGTGTCGTCGATGCCTCCGACCGTAATCAGCGCGCCATTATCTGGAATACCGTCGTCGTACCCACCGGCAGAGGAGGAAATCCTCGTGCCGTTCACGCCTAGTTCCAGAATGCTGTACTGACCGGCGGGTTGAAACCCATAACTGATGCCCAGAGACATATTCAGCACCGTTTGTGGATTAGTTTTATCTATGGGCCGCGCAAGAGTGACTGTGAAGGAGTCACCCGCGATGTTCTGCGCTCCGAACATCAGCGCTACCGTCGTAGGCGGCGCTGTTGGATCGTCCCAAACGACAGCAAGAATCTCTCCGTCTATGTTAGATGTGTTCTGCTCGCTGATAATGAATGACGTGATCCCCGGTGCGGCAGCGTTCAACGTCGGCCGGACGATGCTGGTGACGTCCGTCCAATAGTTCCAGCTCTGAATCGAACTCGGCACGACATCGGTGAAACTAATGCTAAAACCCGCAAACGTGATCTGGCCATTTGCAATCGTCGCTCCGGTATAACCCGTGGACGCAGCCAACAAGTATGCGGCGCGAACCGTTGCTCCTGCGGAAGGCTTGTTGACGCGGATAGTACGCGAGAAGGCGTTAGTACCCGCACCATCAATCGATAAGCGGATGTTTCCGTAATGGGTAACTTTCGGGGTCAGCGAACCCCACACTGGCGCTGTAGTGACAGCTAGCGCCATCATGATCACCGGTAGTCGTTTCATTCTTCTTCTTCTCCAGAGGTACTTGCATGGCACGCTTGTGCTCCACACAAATGTGAACTTACGTCTTGCGCGTGACCGTCAACGGCGCTTGTGCAGTATAAGATGTTCGCTTGGTGAGTAGCAAGGTGTTTCTCCTATTGATTTCTCCGTAGTACTGAGACGAATTTAGATCTATGCAGACCGAATGCCGCATCAGAGCAAGAGTAACCGGCTCGCTGATTGCGTTTGCGCCCCGCGCCTGAGGAGCGAAAACCTGTACGAGGCAGTCGTGGATTATATCCCGAGTACGTACAATGAAGTGTCGGCAGACAAACGCAATGCGGTCACTTTTCCTCATGACGATCTACCGGGCGTCGTTTGGCGTCCGGCTTCTTGGCACGGAGCTGCACGCTTAATGACCGGTTGGCGCGGCTTTCGAGTCCGGCGACTCCAATGCAGCCGTCGATGAACAAGGGTTACTGGACGAGTTCGCGGACGATGTCGGGTCGGGCGAGTTTATAGCCGCGTCCGATAAAGCGGAGGAGAAGGATCAGATCTCAGGATTGCCAAATGCTATAGTCCGGCCGGGCAGGATACAAAGGGGCCACGCTGGTCGAATGCTGCGGGACACTCCGATTCTGAGTATCGACCGCCATCGTGTTCACCGGTACGCGGATATGATCGACTTCCTGACGTAGCATGTTGCGCCGCACTTCTCCGTCCGGAAGGTCTACTGCTATGCGGGACGGCCAGCGGTGCGATGTGGCGGGCGAATGTCGCAGCTGTCCAGAAAGAACAGATCAGGCGTGATCTGCGCCTTGGCCCAATCGAGATCTTGACCTGCACCGATGCCGCTGGTGAGGGCCTGAAACTTCAGACGTGCGGCGTCCTGGTGAACTATGCCCTGCCCTTTACCCAGTGAACATGGACCAGCGGATCGGCCGCACTGCCAACAGACCGGACGTAAGTAACCATGTCCGCTGGACACTTCTGATAAGAATCTACCGTGTATGTCCAACGAGGAGAACCATACGTGTCATCGGAGTTGCGGTAGAAGTAACCACCGGAGCTACGACGTGGGTGTTTTCCTATGGCTATGTCGCCTTTGGTGACGCCGGAAAAATGGACAGATTGAAGGAGGACTTTATTCAGAACGGTACGTCATCGTCCGTAATCCCCGGGTCGAACCCGGATTCCTGGGGCTGTTGGCGAGTGGGTTGCGGCGACCGTGGCGCGCTTCGAGGCATTGAAACCGGTTGCGAGCCGAAGTCTTCGGCCCCGCCGCCGCCTTCACCTCTGCCGCCAAGCAGAATAACTTCATCAGCGACAATTTCACTGAAGAACTTCTTCACCCCATCCTGCTCGTAGCTGCGATTTGAGATGCGCCCTTCGACATACACCTGCTTCCCTTTCAGCAGATAGTTCGCCAGGTTTTCGCTTCGCCAGAGGGTGATGTTGTGCCAGTCAGTCTCTTCTTTCCAATCGCCCGTCTGTTGATCCTTCCACCGTCGGCTGGTTGCCAGAGTGAAGCTGGTCTTCGCAATACCGCTTGGCGTGAACTTCGTTTCCGCGTCCTTGCCCAGGTGGCCGAGCAGAATCGCTTTATTGATGCTTCGGGATGCCATCGGTTGAACTCTACCACAGACCACGATGCGGGCGCCTGCCCATCAACGTGCGGCTCCGGCAAAATACAATATTCAGTAAAATTTCTGTGAAACATTAGCCGGACTACACTAATCTCACGTTGCGCACCCGGAATGATGTGGGTATCCCCTTGCACTCTTCCAAATTTGGTAGATAATAGCGTCTACTGTTCTTCGACTGAAGATCGTCAGGAACAGCGTGTTCGGAGTTTAGGGAACAATGCGAGTCCCTGTTTTCATACTGTACTCATTGATCGTTTCGGCCAATTTCCTGGCCCCGCTTCCCACGCTTGCTCAAGCCCTGCTTAATACCGCCACGACAGGCGGGGCTATCCGCCTGTTAAACAGTGATCAGGCCGTATTAGAGGCGGGGGAAAACCGCGATGATCTACCTTGCTCTGTTGTCAGCATGAAACCGGTTCTCGGTTTCGACCTTCGATTCCACGCCGGATATGAAGTCAGTGTCCCGATGCACGAACTTGCCGGTTCGGAAAATATGCTGACCATCTTGTTTCGTGTGTCATCCCTCGAACCGGTCAGTTCGCCCGTCTACTTTATTCACAGGATGAAGGTTCCGCCGATCGAGGACGACGCCAAAGGCGATGCTTATTTCCAGGGTGGTTTCGATTTAGGCGAAGGAAAGTACAAGGTGGAGTGGCTGATGCGCGACCGAACAGAGCGCGTCTGTTCCTCTTTTTGGGAAGTGGAGTCCAGCCTGCCCGTAAAGGATAAACAAGTAGCCTTGTCTCTCGGTCAAGGCGCTATTCGCCAGAGCGAAAGAGAACAATTCAAAGACGAGCCCCCTATTCAGCGTGTCGTCGAGGAAGCGCCTCTCAACGTCAAGGTGTTGGTGAATTTCGCGCCGCAAAACTCGCGATCTGCTACCCTGCAGCCACTCGACACCAGCGCCCTCACCGCGATCCTCAGAAATATCTCCCGCGAGCCGCGTATCGGTAAGTTCACCGTCGTGGCCTTCAATCTTCAGGAGCACCGCGTCGTCTATCGCCAGGACAATGCGGAAAAGATCGACTTCCCCGCCCTAGGGGAAGCTCTCGATTCGATTAGCCCGGGAACGGTTGACTTGAATCGGCTCAGTCAGAAGCATGGGGAAACCGAGTTTTTGACGAAGCTGATCCAGGAGGAAGTAGGAGCTTCGGAAACTGCCGATGCTGTAGTTTTCGCAGGGCCGAAAGCGTTGCTCGAAGAGAGCGTTCCGGCAGAATCCCTACGCCAGATCGGCGAACTGGGATACCCTGTCTTCTACATGAACTACAATCTGTATCCGCAAGCAGTCCCTTGGAACGATGCTATCGGAAAAGCCGTCAAAGTCCTGAAGGGTTATGAGTACACTATTAGTAAACCCAGGGATTTGTGGTTCGCCGTGACCGAAATGGTCTCCCGGATCGTAAAAACGAAACAGGGTCGGCGGTCCGGTACGTCTTCTTCCGAGTAGGGACATGCGTTTTGGTTTCGCTATGCTTTGGCTGGGCCTGCTGCCCGTAGCAGGTCAAACTCCGTCTGCGCGAGAACTGCGCGATCATTCCCAGAACCTCGCTCCGTTCATTGCCTCCCCGCAACCCATCGTGGATCGAATGCTCGATTTGGCAGTGATCAAGCCCGGCGAGATTGTTTTCGATCTTGGGTGTGGGGATGGCCGCATCCTCATATCGGCTGCGCAGCGTTACAAAGCCAAAGGTGTTGGTGTTGAAATCTCATCCAAACTAGTGCAGACGACCAACGATCAACTCAAGCGGATGAACCTCGAAGATCAAGTGCGCATTACCCAGGGCAGTCTTCTCGACACTGACCTGCAGCTGGCCGACGTGGTCATTCTTTACCTCGATACGGGGGCGAATGACATGCTGAAACCCAAGCTCGAAAAGCAACTCAAACCCGGCTCGCGAGTTGTCTCCCACGACTTTGAAGTTCGAGGATGGAAGCCTGCGAAAGTAGAGAAGATGAAAGCGTACAACCGCACGCACACAATCTTCCTTTATCAGATGCCTCCGGAGAAAAAGTGACGGCTGCGTTTGACGTAGTCGGTGTTGGCCTGAACGCCACAGATACCCTCCTTCTACTCCCGAAATTTCCCGCTTACGCAGGCAAGGTTCCCTTTACGGAGGAAATCCTCAGTCCTGGGGGCCAGGTCGCGAGCGCGATGGTCGCCTGCGCCAAACTCGGGCTTCGTGTAAAGTACATCGGCACCGTCGGGGATGACGAGCGTGGAAAAGTCCAGATGGACAGCCTTCTCGGACAAGGCATTAATCTCGACCACGTTCAGCTTCGGAAGAATTGTCCCAACCAGAGCGCCTATATTCTTATCGATCACACGACGGGCGAACGCACGGTGTTGTGGCGTCGGCTCGATTGTCTTCGAATCGACCCCCACGAGATTACGCCGGAGCAGATTACGTGCGCCCGCCTGCTGCACATTGACGGTCACGATACTGCCGCGGTGGCACGGGCAGCCGAGATCGCGCGGGCCAATCAGATACCGGTGACGGTAGATGTCGATACCATTTACCCTGGCTTCGATAAGGTGCTTCCGAACGTCGACTATCTCATATCCAGTTCCGAATTTCCTGCAGGCTGGACGGGAGAGCAGGACCATTTCAAGGCTCTCGAACTGATCCAAAAGCAATATGGAATGCGGGTTGCTGCGATGACATTAGGAGCTGACGGCGCATTGGCGCTCGTCGAGGGCAAGTTCGTCTACTCGCCTGCCTTCGTGGTTAATTGCGTCGATACCACGGGCGCGGGCGACGTGTTCCATGGGGCATTTTGCTATGCCGTCCTGCAGGGCCTGCCGATCCGGGAAGCGCTCGATTTGTCAAACGCGATGGCCGCCCTCAATTGCACTGCGATCGGCGCGCGCGGCGGCATTGCTACGCTGGAGCAAGCGCGGTCATTGCTGGAGCGGGCTGAACGCCGCTCGAATCGCGACTACTTGACTCGATCCGCGCGGTAGGTT
>DASQLD010000364.1:0-5526 GCA_035630195.1 Bryobacteraceae bacterium | reverse complement strand
CTGCGACGAAACGAACCCAACCCGCCACAAAGGAACAGATCGGACTCTTCGAGTAACGCTAAGCTCCTCGAAATAATCGCATGCCCAGCAATTCGGGCAGGCCGGCCTGGAAGATTTTTCGGGCCGTTTGCTGAATATCGTAGTCGATCCGGTGATACTCGACGATGCGAGTGCTCGAATTGTAAAGAGCATACCCTGCCCGCGGATCACCGTCGCGGGGCTGGCCCACTGAGCCGGGGTTGACGAGATAAGCCGCCGTCTCGTCCACAAACATCGTCGGCGTAGTGATCGGCCGGATTCCCTGGCGATGCATCAAAAAGCCACCTTGCAGATGAGTATGCCCGAAAAACGACAAGGCTCGTTCGGGCACGATTCCTTCAACATCCGATGCATCAACGAGATATTCGTCCTCATCTTCCGGCGAACCGTGAAGAATTTCGAAATCCTGGACCAGCTTAGGACCCATCGGCAACGTCGCCAAATAGGACCGGTTCTCATCGGTCAACATTCCCGCAGTCCACAACGCTGCCTCTTTTGCAACCGGGTTAAACCACTCGAGATCGGTCAAGCCGACGGCAGCTTTATCGTGATTGCCTCGAACGACCGCGGCGTTGGTTGACCGGCACCAATCCACCACGCGATTCGGTTCCGGTCCGTAGCCCACCAGATCGCCGCAGTTTAATACCAGGTCGTAGGTCCCGTCAGCGTGATTCAGAACCGCGTCAAGGGCGTCCCAGTTTGCGTGGATATCACTGAGGATTAAGAAGCGCACAGGCGGATTAGCGCAACCTCCGGGGGAGCGCCTAATCTCGCGGGAGCCCCAACTGTTCCAATGCCACGGGTCACAAATATTGATTTCCCTTGACGCTCATAGCGCCCATAAACATAGGGCGTAAAAAACTTTGCAATATTGACATCGCTGTGCAATATTTCGAAATTAATTTGCCCGCCATGTGTATGGCCGGCAATTGTAAGGTCAAACCCTTTATCGGCAGCTACGGGAAAAACATCAGGGTTGTGCGATAACAAAAGATTTGTCGCTCCTGGCAGAATAAATCGCTCTGCCCCGACAAGGTACTTTGTTCCTCGCCGCTGATAATCCACCCCGGAAACATTCAAAATCGAGTCGCCGAATCGAAGGGGCGCCGATTCCGCTCGTAGAAAGCGCATGCCGGATTTCGCGCCTTCGATCGTGACGTATTCTTCAGCGCGCGCATAAATTTCATGATTTCCCAGGCATCCATATGTTCCGGCATCAGATCGAAGCCGCTTTAGCTGTTTAATACAGGTGTCGAGAGGGTCTCCACTCCGGCTGATTAAGTCGCCCGTAACAAACGCCACATGCGCGCTGGTTGTGTTTGCCATGTCGACAGCCCGCGCCAAAAGCGACTCGCTCACGAACGGGCTTAAGTGAATATCGCTAAGTTGAACAAGGCGCAGTCCCTGCAGATTTTTTGGCAATCCGGGCAGGAAAATATCGACCTCGCGGAATGTGAGCGATTCTCGACGCAGAAACGCAGCCGCTCCAAGCACCGGCGGCGCCGCGATCGCTGCGGCTGCCGCGCCCTTTAGAAGGTCTCTTCGGCCCGGAATGTGAGCCCCTGAAAACCGGACGACCGCCATAATCGGAATCGAATACAAAACCCAGGCGCTTACGAAAATCGCGATACTGCGGATCCACTGAACGAACAGATTGGGAAATCGCGTACTGATGCGAATCGGTCCCATCGCCACCCCGGTCACCACAACCATACCGGCCGCAAGCAGCAGAAAACGAACCCAATTCCGCTTCGCCCAGTAAAGATAGACCATCAGCGTGAGTACACATGCCGTTCCCGCAATCAGGTCAAGAAGATAATGAGGACGCAAACCCATTCGATGCAGCTTTCATTGTAGCGGTGGGGGCGCTGAGTACAATCGGATAATGCCCATTGTTGTAGTAGGATCCGTCGCGTACGACGGAGTGGAGACGCCGTATGGCAAAGTGGACCGGATGCTCGGGGGAGCCTGTACTTATATCGCCTTAGCTGCCAGCTACTTCCACCCGGTTCAGATTGTCGGAGTGGTCGGAGATGACTTCGATACCGCTGATTCCGATTTCCTGGCGAGCCGTGGCATCGATCTCGAAGGCCTGGAGCGTGTCCCGGGGGGCAAAACCTTCTTCTGGCAGGGCGTCTACTCGCCGGACATGAATGACCGAACCACGCTGGTGACGGACCTCAACGTTTTCGCCAACTTTCAGCCCAAACTTCCTGAGAGCTACAAAAACGCCGAGTATCTCCTACTCGGCAATATCCAGCCAGCCTTACAGCGCAGCGTTCGCGAACAGATGAACCGCACGCGCTTTACCGGCGGCGACACGATGAATTACTGGATCAATGACTTCCGCGAGGAGTTGCTCCGCACGCTCAAGGGATGGGATTTCCTGCTGATCAACGACAGCGAAGCGCGACTGCTCTCGGGTGAAACCAACCTCAAGCGCGCCGCGCGCAAGATCCTCGACATGGGGCCCAACACATTGGTTATTAAACGGGGTGAGTATGGGGCAATGCTCTTCCGCGAGGATCAATATTTCATCGTGCCGGGGTATCTCCTTGAAGAAGTCTTCGATCCTACGGGCGCCGGTGATTGCTTTGCCGGTGGGTTCGTCGGCGCGCTTGCAGCTTGCGGATTCGATCTGAAAGACTCGAATGTGGATCGAAAAGAACTCGCCCGCGCGGTCATCTACGGGTCCGTCATGGGCAGCTTTTGCTGCGAGAAGTTTGGCGTCGAGCGCTTCCGCACTTTGACGCGGGCGGAGATCGATGCGCGCTACAAAGAGTTCCAGAGCTTCACGGACTTCTAAAGTTCCTCGACAATCGACAGCATCAACGGACGGCGCAGCGTGGTGGGAGTACGCCGTCATCGCAGTCTTAATCGCGGTGATCGGCGTCCTTGCCGCCTTGTGGCATCACACTCAGGGTTACCCGCTTTATTACGGCGACGCCGAGGCGCACCTCGACACCGCGCGCCGCATCATCGATAGCCGGACTCCCGGATATGACCAGATCGGCAGCCCTTGGCTTCCACTACCGCATGTTCTGATGCTCCCGTTCGTTCGTTCGTTTGACCTATGGAAAAGCGGAATGGCCGGAACGATTCCTGGCGTAGCTGCGTTCGTTCTCGGCGGCGTACTCCTGTTCGGCATCGGCCGGCGAACGTTTGGCAGTTTCGCGGCCGGACTCTCGGCAGCGCTACTGTTCGCGCTAAACCCGAACATCCTCTACCTGCAAGCCGCGCCGATGACGGAACCCGTGTTCTTAGCCGCCATCGCCGGAATCGTGTTTTTCACCATCAGAGGCAATCCGGTAGCCGCCGCTTTATTCTGCTGCGCCGCAACGCTGTCCCGCTACGAAGGCTGGGCGATGATCCCCGCGGTAGCCTTGATCTTCTGGTTTACGCGTGGCTTTCGCGCAGGTTTCATCTTCGGCGCAATCGCCTCCATCCCGCCGCTTTACTGGCTGGCTCACAATGCCTGGTACTACGGAAATGCAATTGAGTTTTACAACGGCTATTACTCGGCCAAAATGATCTACCAACGCGCTGTCGCAGCGAACATGCAGCAATACCCAGGCGACCACGATTGGCCCAAAGCCATCGAATACTATGTCGCAGCAGCGAAACTTTGCGCAGGCCCAGTCCTGGCGTGGATAGGAACCCTCGGTCTCCTTGCAGCTCTGATCCGACGTGGCTGGTGGGCCTTGGCGCTGCTGGCAATTCCGCCGGTGTTCTTCGTCTTCAGCATGTACTCATCCGGCACACCGATCTATGTGCCGCATCTCTGGCCATTCAGCTACTACAACACGCGCTATGGCCTCGCCGCGCTCCCTCTCCTGGCATTCGGAGGCGCTGCCCTTGTGAGTCTCGCTCCGGAGCGATTCCGAACGGGAGCCGCTACCATCCTCATAGGAATCGCGATCCTGCCCTGGCTCGCCAAACCCCGTCCCGAGACCTGGATCACGTGGAAAGAAAGTGAAGTAAACTCTGTCGCGCGCCGAGCCTGGACACACCAGGCCGCAGACTATCTGAAAGCGAACTACCACCGCGGAGATGGTATCGTTTTTTCCTTCGGCGACTTGACCGGAGTACTAAGGGAAGCCGGCATCCCGCTACGCGAGAGTCTGCACGACGGCAACAATCCTCACTTCCTTGCCGTACTCGCCCGGCCCGATCTTTTCCTATGGGACGAATGGGTGCTGGCTATCTCCGGGGATTCTCTTTCCACTGCCCTGCTGAAGTTAGGCCAGGGTCGGGTGCAATACCGGCGTGTAAAAATGGTCGAGGTAAAGGGCGCTCCGCCAGTCGAGATTTACCGGCGCACCCATTCCCTCCCACGGACATGATCGTTCCATTTATTAAGGCGCACGGGGCAAAAAATGATTTTCTGCTCACTTGGGCCTCTCAAGCCCCTCTAAATGGCTTACCCGAACTCGCGATCGCAATCTGCGATCGCCACACCGGTATAGGAGCCGATGGCTGGATGCTCGTCGAGCCGGCCGGCTCCGAATCTTACGCCTCCATCCGACTCATTAATTCCGACGGCAGTCCCTCCGAGCTTTCCGGTAATGGCACGCGCTGCGCCGCCGCTATGCTGATCGACGCGGGTCACAAAGACGAGATCGTCAACATCGTCACTGGCGCAGGCTTGAAGCGCCTGAAGCTTCTCAATCGCGAAAACAACAAATACTTCTTCGAGATGAATATGGGCTCAGCAGTAATTGAGAGCCATGGACCATTCAACATCGGTGACAGGACCCTCGATGCAACGATCCTGAACGTCGGCAATCCGCAATGTGCCATCTTCGTCGATGAATTCCCGAGCGGCTGGCAGGAAATTGGAGCCGCAATCGAGCGTCATCCTCGTTTCCCCAACCGCACAAACGTCTCTTTCGTTAAATACGTCGATCCAAACACCATAGATGTCCGCTTTTTCGAACGGGGCGCCGGCGAAACGATGAGTTCCGGCACAGGTTCAACCGGCGCTGCGGCTGCTGCCGTTGCGCGCGGACTCGTTAAGAGTCCCGTGACGGTGCGAACAGTAGCCGGCGATCTCCGTCTGCACTGGGATGGCGACGAAGCCCACTTGGCCGGCCCTGCCGAGATCATCGCCAAAGGCGAATTCTATTTCCGACAAGAAGCATAGAAGCGTGACAGCCGATCGCGAAATTCTGCCCGCCCGACGATGTGAAGGTCGTTGTGCATCGCCCCACGAACCGTCCACAGCGACTTTGGTGCGTTGGCCGCCTCATAGAGTTGTTTCCCGAAATCATACGAGATAACTTCATCTCGATCGCCGTGGATGATCAGCACCGGAACCCGCACCCGGCCGATGCGCGACAACGTGTCGCCGAAGTTCGTCAGTATTGAGCTGAAAACATCGAAATTGAGGTCAGAACAAAAACGAAGTACTTTGTTTTGATCGGGCAGAATTGGAAATGTGATGTAGTGTAGACCTACCGTCTTGAACCGATAATCCAAATCATGTCA
>DASQLD010000363.1:0-13294 GCA_035630195.1 Bryobacteraceae bacterium | reverse complement strand
GGTCGAACATCGCTACGCCAGGGAGGACCTGAGTCACATCTCAGAATGGTGGCAGGAGCGAATGCGTAATGCCGTCGATGAGTTGCCGTCAAAGTGGGTGGAGACAGCGTTTTCGAAACTTCATTCAGATTCTGCCCTAACAACCAAATAGATCGGCCAGAAGACCATCAAAAAAGTGAGCGAATGGTGCACGAAGCGCTCCATAACAGGGCGGAGTATCAAGCGAGCTCCGAAAAGAGCCGTTAGCCTGTAATCTTATGGCTTTGGCGACCGCCTTCTAGAGATTGCTGCTGCGTCGCATGCGTCTTCTCCTAATTCTGGCATTTACCTTGTCCCGAGCGATTGCCTCAGCTCCGGAGAAACCGTCTTTCGAGAAAACCGTCCAACCGGTTCTGCGCAAGAACTGTGCCGTCTGCCACAACACCAACATGGCTTCCGGCGGGCTAAACATCGAACAGTTCACGCAGCCGGAGTCAATTGAAAACAGTCGACACGCATGGGAGAGAATTCTGGCGAAGGTGCGGACCGGCGAAATGCCGCCCAAAGGCGCACCCAAGCCGACGCCGGAGCAGGCAGAGGGCCTGATGACCTACGTCCGAGACGCCTTCGACCGAATCGATCGCGCCCGTCCGCCGGACCCCGGCCGAATCCTGGCGCGTCGTCTGAATCGCGCCGAGTACGCCAATACGATTCGCGACCTGTTGGGCGTTCGATTCCGAGCTGGTGAGGAGTTTCCCGCCGACGATTCTATCCTTGGTTTCGACAATATTGGCGAAGTGCTGACGGTATCGCCACTACTGATGGAAAAGTACATCTTTGCGGCCGAACGAATCGCGTCCCTGGCTATCGGGGCCGATCCGCTACCCAAGCCTGCAGTGATGGAGCAGAAGGCCGACAAGGTAAAGCGTATCGACATCGGAGCGACTGAAGTAGAAGAGTATGTCGATTACAACGCCGAGTATTCGTTCCGGGTTTGGATTCGCGGCCACCTGGGACGCGAGGGCCAACCTGTGAAGCTCCAGCTGTCTGTGGACGGCAAGCCCCTTCGCACGGTGGAAGTCTCCACCATCGAGAATGAGACCAGCACCGTTGCACGCGATGCTCAACGCAGCAAGGAAGAAGTCCGAGTCTATCTAACGGCAGGCCTTCACAAATTCCGCGCAGAGCTGATCGGTGAAGAATTCCGCAAGCCTGTTCCCCCTCCACCCGTCGGGCGCCGGCCGGTCCCGGGCGCGTCACAACCGCTTTCCATCTATCCCGAGAAGTTCGACATCCAGGGGCCCTTCCCGGCCAAGGGCGAGCACATAACACGCTCCAAGATTATGCTGTGCGATCCGGCAACCGGACTCGCCTGTATTGAGCGAATCATGACTCCGCTCGCGCGCAAAGCCTACCGCCGTCCTGTGACAAAGGACGAGGTCGCCATTCTGGTGGAGGTTGCCCGCAAAGCACTCGATGCCGGTTTCAAGCCGGATCAGGCGGTTCAGTTCTCCATTCAGGCCATGCTGGTTTCGCCGCAATTCCTGTTTCGTGTCGAACGGGATCCGAAGGGCAAATTCGCAAAGATATCGGATCTCGAACTCGCGTCGCGCATGAGCTTTTTTCTTTGGAGTTCTACTCCGGATGAGGAGTTGCTCAAACTCGCCGAAACGAGACAATTGCGCAAGCCGGGCATTCTTGACCGGCAGATCGTGCGGATGATCGCAGACCCGAAATCGAAGGCGCTGGCAGAGAACTTTGCCGGCCAATGGCTTGAGATTCGAGGGCTCGCCGCGCAGAAGCCTGACGTTGAAAAGTTTCCCATGTGGAACGCTCAGTTGCAGGCCGACATGGAGACCGAGACGCGTATGTTCTTCGACGCAATCTTGCGCGAAAACCGGCCGGTTTCGGAGTTCCTCACTGCCGACTACTCCTTTCTAAATGCGCGTCTGGCCCGCCATTACGGGATACAGAACGTGCAGGGGCCGGAGTTCCGGCGTATCCAACTCGATCCCGCGCAACGTGGCGGCATCTTCACGCATGGCAGTGTGCTTACCCTTACCAGTTATCCAGTACGCACCTCGCCGGTGCTCCGAGGCAAATACATTCTTGACGTAATTCTCGGCGCTCCACCGCCCCCGCCGCCGGCTGACGTTCCCGCTCTGGATGAGGCCGTTGCCGGAACGCCGGCTTCCTTGCGAGAAGCGTTGAGTAAGCATCGGGCTGATCCGGTTTGCTCGTCGTGCCACAGTCGGATGGATCCGCTCGGTTTCGGCCTCGAAAATTACGATGCGATCGGCCGCTGGCGAACGGAAGAAAACAAAGCTCCCATTCAGGTCGGTGGCTCGCTTCCAAACGGCGTCGAGTTCTCAACACCGGCACAGTTGCGAACTCTGCTAGCCGAGGAAATACCAGAATTCACGCGGAATCTGACAGAAAAGATGCTGATTTATGCGCTTGGTCGGGGAGCCGAAAACTACGATCGTGTAGTGATCCGGGACATCGTCAATAAAATGATAAAGTCCGAATATCGATTCCAGACGCTGGTTCAGGAAATCGTACATAGTCTTCCGTTCCAGGCTCGCCGCGGGGAACTGAAGAATACTAGGGAGGTGGCGAGGAAATGACACCGATCACAAAGAAGGCGCTCCAGAGACGAACTTTTCTCAGAGGTCTCGGCGCGACTGTTGCGTTGCCATTCCTGGACGCCATGACACCCGCTTTGACAGCCGCCACATCTGCGCCGCTCCGCGTCGCGTGGTTTTACGTCCCCAATGGCATCGACATGCGGAATTGGGTCATTCCCGACCCCGGTCCGTTGACCAAACTGCCGCCGATTCTTCAGCCGCTCGATTCGCTCAAGAGTGAAGTTCTGATGCTGTCGAATCTGACCGCGAACTGGGGTCGACCGTTGTTAGTCGGCGCAGGCGATCATGGCCGCGCTCTGGCCGCCTACATGACCGGAAGCTTCGTTCATCAGTCCGTTTCGAACTTGAAGCTGGGTGTTTCAGCGGACCAGATCATCGCGAATGCCATCGGGCAACAAACCAGACTTCCATCTCTAGAGATCGGTCTCGAAGAAACGCGCCAGGCGGGAAACTGCGACAACGGTTATTCATGCTCCTACGCCTACAACATCGCATGGAAAACTGCGACCCAGCCGCTGCCGCCAGTCTCCGAACCGCGTATTCTCTTCGAGCGTCTGTTTGGCACAGATGTTTTCACAAGTCCCGAAGACCGCGCTCGCCGTCTCGGAATGCGCCGCAGCATTCTCGATTCGGTGATGGAATCGACCAAGAAAGTCCAAGCCTCCGTCGGTCCGGTGGACCGTCGCAAACTCGACGAGTATCTCTCTTCCGTCCGACAGGTCGAGCAGCAGGTCGAGCGAGCCGAAAAGGACGGCAAAGTAATCGTCCCGGGAATCGAGAAGCCGTTTGGTGTTCCAGCCGACTTCGGCGACTATTTCAAGCTGATGACCGACATGCTTTTCATCGCTTTCCAGGCCGACCTCACTCGTGTGGCCACGGTGATGATCGGTCGTGAGGGCTCGAACCGTCCCTACCCGGAGATCGGCATACCGGACAGCCATCATCCGATCACGCACCATCAGAAGAACCCCGTTCTGCTGGACAAGATCAGCGCGATCAATACCTACCACGTGAAACTGTTCGCCGCATTCCTTCATAGATTGTTGGAGACTAAGGAGGGCGACTCTAACCTCCTGAACAATTCTATGATCTGTTACGGAAGCGGCCTCTCTGACGGAGATACGCACTTGCACGACGAATTGCCGACGATTCTCGCAGGCCGAGGCGGCAACTTCTTTACTCCGGGCAGGCATATCATCTACCAGCGCGAAACTCCTGTGACAAACCTGTTCGCAACGATGGCGCAACGGACGGGTGTGCGCGCAGACCATGTGGGTGACTCCACAGGACAACTGGTCGATCTCAGCTTAAGTTAGTATGCAGGCCCGTCAGACGCCTATCGGCGGCATTGTGTACAACACGACCATGAGCCGCCCGGATGCGGCTCTCGCGCTGGCGCTGCTCTACGGGATAGAAGGCAAACGGGAAGCGCGAGTCGCGTCGATTGCCGTGACTGAGAACAGTCTGGGAGCCGCCACCTTCGTCGATGCCGTCTATCGCTTCTATCAACTTGGGCCTCTGGCGAATGCAAATCGCGTTTTGCCCATCGGCTTGGCGGCAGACAAGCCATTGCCGCCGGATTCTCCGATGGTGAAGGCTGCGATCGGGCGTGTCGATGAAAAAGGAGAACCCGTTTACAGGACCGGTATACGCAGAGTAAGCGATTCCGCCGAAGTCACTGCGTTGATGCGCAACTCGCTTGCGTACTTCTACGATGGGTTCGTCACAGTCGTTCTAAGCGCGCCAGCCACATATCTTGCCCGAACTCTCGACTACGCGGGAACGCGAGAGCTGATCCAATCGAAAGTAAAGTTGTTGATCGTCTCCGAATGTAAGCAGGATGTTCCTGCCATGCGAAGAGTTCTCGCGGAGTGGCCGACACCCATCGCCTTCTGCGGACGTGAGGTGGGCGACGCGCTTCCCTACCCGGCCTCTAGCATCGAACAAGACTTTGCCTGGGCCGCGGCGCATCCTGTAGTAGACTTCTATCGCGCGTATAAACCAATGCCATATGACGCTCCGGCTCAGGATCTCGCTGCCGTCATGTATGCCGCCCGCCCGGATTCCGGACTGTTCCAACTCTCTGGGACTGGATCGCTCGAAGTGCTTGATGATGGCGAAATGCGGTTCTCAGCAAACGCTTCCGGTAAGCACAAACGATTGGTTGCCGATCCGGCCAACAAGGACAAAGTGATGGCTGCCATCCGTGCGATCGTGACCGCGAAGCCCGTTCCGCCGCCGCCCCGCCGCCGGTTCACTCCCGAAGAGTTTGAGAAGTTGCAGAAGGAGCGGGAGGAAGAACAGAAGAAGCGTGACCTGCAGGACAAAAAGCTAGCTGTTCCGCCACCCGCTAAGTCGTGACTCGACGGGCGGTTCTATTTCTGACGGCCGCACGCTCGGCGCCATCAGCCGATCCGCCAATCGTCGTTCACGTGCTTCACATCATCGATAGCAGAGCGAAACTCAAGCCGGACCAGCTCAGCGGTTTCTGGTCTCATATCTGGCCCGAGGCTGTCAGAGACTTCGCCCGCTGCGGCATCGAGATTCAGTCCAGGTCGATTTCCGGTGAAGTTCGCCGCCTGCCCAGCGGCCAACCCGACTTCATCGGACTCGAATCCGGAGTGATCAACTTCGTCATTACGGATCACCTTCCGATGGAGTGGGATAAAGGACGAGCATTGAGCGGCGTCACCACCCTCTATCGAAGACATCATTTGTGCGTGATTGCCTTGAACTTCGCGCACGGCCATCAGGCGCCCTTCCTATCCGTCAACACGTGCGTCCACGAACTCCTGCATGTCCTGCTGCACGATGTTTTCGAGAGCCGGCCAAAGTCATTCTACGGCGCGGCGCGCGAGTTCCGAGTGGATCTACATGCCACCCGGCTCTGGCTGTTTCACGATGGAGCCGCAATTCGACAGGCCGCGCAAAGCTACGTCGAACGTATGCGCGGCAAACAGGGTTGAGATTGCGCGAGTAGGACAATAGTGGCTGTGCTGTGCCACCTGTGACCCTTTCCTCCCAACAACTCCATCCAGCTGCGCACGGACTCCGGTCTACTTTAGCCGGCATCATCGTTAATCTATGCCTCGCGGCGATAAAGGGAATCGCCGGAGTCGTTGGAAATTCCTATGCGCTGATTGCCGACGGCATTGAATCGCTCACGGACGTTCTGAGTTCACTCATCATCTACGCGGGACTCCGGGTCGCCATGCGACCGCCGGATGCGAACCATCCATACGGCCATGGCAAAGCAGAACCGATGGCGGCAGTGATTGTGTCGGCCAGTCTGATAGCAGCAGCGATCTTTATCGCCTATGAAAGCATCCATGAGATCCGCACTCCACACACAATGCCGGCAGGTTTCACGCTTTTCGTTCTACCTGTAGTCGTCATCGCAAAAGAGGCCATGTTCCGGTTCGCAAATCGCGTAGGGAACAGCATCGGCAGCGGCGCCGTGAAAGCTGACGCATGGCATCATCGCAGCGATGCGCTGACATCGGCCCTCGCGTTTGCCGGGATTTCGGTCGCGCTGATCGGTGGGCCCGGTTGGGAAAGCGCTGACGATTGGGCCGCGCTTGTTGCATCGGGTGTCATCGCAGTGAATGCGCTATTACTCCTACGTCCTGCAGTTCAGGAGCTAGGAGACGCGCTACCCGGTACTCGCCTCTCCGGCGAAATTCGACCCATCGCAATGGCGGTGCCGGGAGTGATCGACATAGAGAAGTGCTATGTGCGCAAGATGGGATTCGAATACTACGTTGACCTGCATGTCGTCGTGGACGGCAAGATGCCCGTGCGCGGCGGCCACTTCATCGCCCATCAGGTAAAGGATGCGCTCAAGGCTGCCTACCCCCGCGTTGCCGATGTTCTGGTGCACATCGAGCCCGACGAAAAGTTATAAGAGCGCGTTGAGAAGCCAAATTACCAGCAGGATTGGAATCGCGACCGCCAGCCCGACCCCGAGTAGGATTATCGCGACAAAAACCCAGTCACGCCCCGGATCGCGACGGCCTGCGGCAGCCGACCGGTAGAGTTCCAGATTCTTGGTGTTCGCCTTCCACGCAAAGTCGAAGAGATCGCCGACCAGCGGAATCGACCCAATCACGGAATCGATACCGACGTTGGCCACCATTCGCAGAACAGTAGCCTTAGGAATTCCCGCGCGGTGGGCCTGCAAAATCAACACCGCCGACAACACACCGGAGAATACATCACCGACACCCGGAATTAATCCGAGGATCGGATCGAGGCCAATACGATAACTGCCGATCGGGATCGACCGATCCATCAGCCAGGCAATCTTCTCGATTGTCTCGTCGGTTTCCTTGTTGGTCGATTGCCGGCGAAATTCCTGGCCATCAACAATCTCGGCTTCGGCCGCTCGCCAGTCAGTCGTCCTGCGCATGCTCAATGGATGCGTCAGAGTTCCTATGCGTTACGAATCGGCAGGATTTGGAACGTCCCTCTGCAACGTAGACAACAGTAATCCGGCAAATACCACCACAAGACTACCGATCACGTTGTACCAGAGAAACGCGAGCGAGGTAGAAAACTTACACGAGAAGATAACGGCCTCCCCCAACAACACCGCGACGAACGCTGCATTGCCTTTGACGCGCGGGAAGTAAAACGCCAGAATGAAAACTCCCAAGAGTCCGCCGTAAAACAAACTGCCAAGCATGTTGACTACTTCGATCAAAGAGCCGAGTGTTTTGGCATACTGAGCGCTCGCGATAGCATAAATCCCCCAAAAGACCGTTCCGAGACGACTCACGAGAAGGTACTGCCCATCGGTGGCATTCGCGTTGAAGTAACGCTTATAGATATCGATCACACTAACGGTCGCGAGCGAGTTTAACTCCCCGGAACTGGTAGTGAGTGCCGCTCCAAACACCACCGCCAGCGCGAGTCCCGCGACACCGATAGGCAGATAATGAGTCACGAAGTACAGGAAAATATAGTTCGTGTCCGTTCCTCCAGGAGCAGTCTGGCGCGTCGTGTCGAACTCCTTCTGCCGGTTCTTGAAGTCGGCCGGCGATGTATTCCCCTGCAGGACGGCATCAGCAGCGGCCTGACGAGCCTTGTGGCTTTGTTCGTATTCGATTCCGCCCGGCGTTGCGGATCGGAAATTCGCGGGCGGCTGCGTATAGATAAAAAACACGTAGACCATCGCGCCAGTAAAGAGAATTCCGAACTGCATCGGAATCTTTGCTACTGCATTGAATAACAGGCTCAGGCGAGATTGCGTGATCGATTTGCCCGTAAGGTACCGCTGAACCTGCGACTGATCGCACCCAAAGTACGCTAAAGCAAGAAATGTACCGCCGACCAGGCCGCTCCAAAAGTTAAACCGATCATCCCAATCGAAGTTGAAGGTGACCGGATTGAGTCTGCCCGCTGCCCCCGCAAGCGTTAGCTGATCCCAAAAACCAACCGGGGTCTGCCAAATTGCGCACAGACATGCAGTCGCGATTCCGACCAGCATAATCAACATCTGCTGTGTATCGGTCCAGGTAATGGCCTTGATTCCGCCGAACGTCGCGAACAGCGTGATAATCGCGCCCATGATGATTACCGTCCACGTATCGCTGATCCCGAGAATCACCGAGAGAACGATGGCAGGAGCCGAAAGCGTCACGCCAACGGCAAGGCCCCGGCTGACCAGGAAGATCAAGCTGATCAGAAGTCTTGTCTTTACGTCGAATCGCTTCTCCAGATACTCGTAAGCTGTATACACACCCGATCGATGGAAGATGGGAACTGCAGTCTCAGCGATCAAAATCATGGCTATTGGCAGGCCGAAGTAGAACTGCACGAACCGCATACCGTCGACATAGGCTTGGCCTGTCGTCGAAATGAAGGTCACCGCGGAGGCCTGCGTCGCCATAATCGACAGTGCCATGGCATACCAAGGCATTTCTTTCCCGGCCAGAAGATACTGCTGTGTCGTCGATGAACCGCGCGCACGCCAGAGTCCGTAGCCGAGAATTGCTCCCAGCGTGAGAACGAGCACGCTCCAATCGATTGCGCTCATTGGGCTCTTCGTAGCTTATGCCACAGCCGGCGACCGTCTGCGCTTGCTCGCTACCGTGAGGAAAGCACTATAATCGGTTAGGCTCGTCGTGAGGACGGGTTTTCTCCAGGCAATGCCACGTCGCCCTACGCTTGCCGCCTGTTTTGCCGGCGCGATCCTGACAGCCGGCGCTGTCTCCGCGCAGACTCCTGTCTCGTTTTCGAAGGACATTCAGCCTATCTTCGAAGCCTCCTGCTGGAAGTGTCATGGTCAGACGATCCAGCTTTCGAAGCTCGACCTGCGGACCCGGCAAGGAGCTCTAACCGGCGGAATCCATGGACCTTCCCTGGTCCCGGGCAATCCGGACAGCAGCCGACTATTTCGAATGGTCAGTGGCGCCGAGAAGCCTGCAATGCCGATGGACGGGAAACTCACTCCGGCCGAGGTTGAAACCATACGTCGCTGGATCGTAGAGGGCGCAACCTGGGACGCGGGCTCCGTTCAAACGTCCGCAGTTCCGAAATCCCCGCCATCCGACCTTGAAGCAGGGGGCGTTGCCCCTGAAGCCCGGAAGTCCTGGGCTTATCAATTGCCAGTCAAGCGACCCGTTCCCGGCAAGGGCCATCCCGTGGACGCCTTTCTCGGAGTCAAGTGGAAAGAACGAGGCCTCGACCCTGCCGCGCAGGCCGATAAAACAACCCTCGTTCGCAGGGCTTACTTCGATCTCATCGGTATGCCTCCGAGTCCGGCGCAAGTTGCCGAGTTCGTGAATGACTCTTCGCCAGACGCCTGGCAAAACCTCATCGAGAAGCTTCTCGCGTCACCTCACTATGGCGAACGATGGGGACGCCACTGGCTCGATGTGGCGCGCTACGCCGACTCGAACGGTTACGAGCATGATTTCGATCGACCCAACGCCTGGCGCTACCGTGACTACGTCATCCAATCGTTCAACGTCGATAAACCGTACAACGTTTTTCTGCGCGAGCAGATTGCGGGCGATGAGATCGAGCATGTCACCAGTGACAGTCTGATCGCTACGGGATTTTTGCGAAGTTACGCAAAGGTCGGATACCGCGAGAAGGACAACCCTGAATTTCGTTACGAGTATCTCGACGACATGATCGCGACCGTGGGACGCGGCGTTCTCGGCCTAACGGTTCAATGCGCTCGCTGTCACAACCACAAGTTCGATCCGATTCCACAGAAGGATTACTACAAGCTGCAAGCGTCATTGTGGGGCTATGTTGAAGTCGATCATCCACTCACATCGCCTGAACAGGCCGCAGCTTATCGTAAGCAACTCGATGAAGTGAACGCCCGAGTCAACGAAATCCGAGCACAAATCCGAACGGTCGAGCAGCCGTACCGCGCAGTAATACTGGCCGAGAGGTATAAGAAGTTCCCAGCCAATGTACAGCAAGCCATCGCAACGCCCGAAGCCGAACGCACTCCGGGTCAAGTTCTGCTGGCTAATCAGGTGACTCGCACCGTTTCCGCGCCTCCCGCCGAAATCGACAAGATCATGAAGCCGGAAGATCTTGAGGAGAAAAAGCGCCTCGCGGCGGAGGTCGTCGAGATTGAAAAGCAGCGTCCCGCACCAATACCACTCGCAATGGGAATCACCGACGGCGACTATCGTTTCACTCCCGACGGGCCCGGAGACGAGCCCGCTCCAGGCAAGGGCATCAAGCGAGAAGCCACAGAAGGAAGCTTCCTTCATGAAGGTCCGGACCGCTATTCTCCTCCGCCGTCGCATTTCCTCATCCGCGGCGATGTGAACAGCCGTGGATCGGTGATGCAACCGGGATTTCTCACTGTTGCGACGTTCGGCGAGCCGCCGGTCGCCTTACCGCCCGCCAACGGGCGCACATCCGGCCGTCGCCTGGCTTTGGCTGAGTGGCTTACTTCGAAAGAAAATCCATTGACCGCGCGAGTGATTGTCAACCGCATCTGGCATCACCACTTCGGCCGCGGAATCGTTGCCGCCGTCGATAACTTCGGCAAAATGGGCGAAGTGCCGACGCATCCGGAATTGCTCGACTGGCTTGCCGTCGAGTTCATGGATAAGGGCTGGAGCTTCAAGCAAATGCATCGCTTGCTGATGACGTCGGAAGCCTACAAGATGTCCTCGCAGTTCACCAGCGCAAAGAACATGCAGGCTGACCCTGAGAACAAGTTGGGATGGCGCTTCCGAGCGCGCAGACTCGATGCCGAGGCCGTGCGAGACTCTATTCTTGCGGTGAGTGGCGCACTGAATCGCGAGATCGGCGGCCCGGCAGTCTTCCCTAAGCTCGAGGCGGAAGTCCTGACCCAGCTAACAAACGGTATCTGGCGCAGGGAAGAAGACGGTCCCAAGGTGTGGCGGCGTAGCGTGTATATCTATCGCAAGCGAAGCATGCCGTTCCCGATGCTCGAGTCCTTCGATCTGCCCGATCAGAACATTTCCTGCGGTGTTCGCGCGGTGTCCACGGTGCCGACGCAAGCGCTCATGTTGATGAACGATGAGTTCGTCGTGCGGCAAGCCGAACTATTTGCGGATCGTGTCCGAGAGACGCAGCCCGACCCGAGCAAGCGGATCGATACGGCGTACAAGATCGCGTTGAACCGTGCTCCCGACGCGAAGGAGCGGCAAATTGGCGAAGAGTACTTACGCGACCACAACCTTGCTGGCTTGGTTCACGTGCTGCTCAATCTGAACGAGTTTTTATATCTGAGGTAATGAGTGGCGGAGTTTTCTTCCAGACGGAAGTTTCTATTTGAAAGCTGCGGCGGCGTGAGCGGTCTTGGGCTGGCGTGGCTTCTGAACGCAGATAACTTGCTCGCGAGCGGTTGCGCCGACAAAGCACCCGGAGCAGTCATGTCTGCGAAGAAACCCCACATCGCGCCCCGAGCGAAAAGCGTCATCTCGCTTTTCATGAGCGGTGGTGTAAGTCACGTCGACACCTTCGATCCCAAGCCCGCCTTGAGTAAATTCGCGGGTACTCCGCTCACAGGGAAGGGCGACATCGTGGTCCGTCAAGGCCATCCTGGGCCATTGATGCCGAGTCCGTTCACGTTCAAAAAGTACGGGCAGAGCGGCATCGAGGTATCGGAATTGTTCCCGCGCACTGCCGCCCACGTTGATGAAATGGCGGTTCTGCGGTCGGTCTTCAGCAAGTCGAACGATCACGTTCAGGCTCACTATGCCCTGGCAACGGGGATGATCCGCATGGGTTTCCCAAGCGTAGGCTCGTGGGTGACCTACGGTTTAGGCGCTGAGACCCAAAACCTGCCCGCCTTCGTCGTGATTTACGACGGCCGGGGCGCGCCCTTCGGCGGTCCCATTAACTGGAGCGCAGGCTTCATGCCGGCGCAGTATCAAGGCACAGTATTTCGTCCAAGCGGAGCGCCGATCGTCGATCTGCGTCCGCCTCAACGCATCACACCGGAAGAACAGCGGGCGCGGCTCGATCTTCTTGAAAAGCTTAATCGCATGGATCTCGAGAAGGACCCGAACAACTCCGAACTTGCGGCGCGCATCGAGTCCTACGAGCTCGCGTATCGCATGCAGGGTTGTGCTCCAGAAGTAGTCGATCTGAACACAGAGAGTCCGGAGACGCGCAAGCTATATGGTCTCGATGAGCAAGTCACGGAACCTTTCGGACGGCAGTGCTTGATGGCGCGGCGGCTGGTAGAGCGCGGTGTACGGTTCGTGCAGCTCTATCATGGCGGCCTCGGAAATCAGAACACCGATACCTGGGACGCGCACGAGAACGTTCATTCCAATCACACCAAGCACGCCGCCGAGGTCGATCAGCCGATCTCGGGCCTACTGACCGATTTGCGTGCGCGGGGGCTGCTCGACTCGACATTGGTTGTTTGGCATGGCGAGTTTGGACGCATGCCGATTTCCCAGCGCGGCGTCGGTCGCGATCACAACCCCGGCGCCATGAGCATCTGGATGGCAGGCGCTGGCATCAAGGGCGGACAAGTAATCGGCGCGAGCGATGAATTCGGCTACAAAGCTGAAGAACAACCCATTTCGGTGCACGACCTGCACGCGACAATCCTGCATCTCCTCGGCCTCGACCATACCCGCCTGACCTATCGATTCAATGGGCGTGACATGCGGCTCACGGATGTCTACGGAGAACCTGTAAAACAGATCGTCTCCTGAACTCACGCGCCTATACGAAACTCATAACTCACGAGTTCGTACTGCACGATAGGCTTTGCGACCTCGGACCTGCACGTGAGGGTCTGCGAAAGACCGTCCTTCGCTCGAAACTCCACCGAGTGCACACCATTAGCAGAACGGAACGCCGCTGTCATCTCGCCCGACGAAATGAGCGTTAGGTCATCCAATCCCAACAGACCGGATTGCGAGCGCACGAAATACTCTGCGACCTGATCGCATTTCGAGTAGCACGCGCGACCCCGGTAATTTTTAAGGTAGATTTCCTTACGCGCCGACGCTTCGACGATCTTGGGTACATCTTCGAGATCGACATGCCCATAGTAAATGCCATAGGGAAAGCAAACGACGTTTGCCGCGAATCGATCTCCACCTACATGCGAACACTGCCAGGCGCGATCGCCGACAGCCTGCTTTAGAAGTTCATAAACGGGAAGACCGAACTTCGAACAGCACTTGTCGTGATTCCCATGA
>DASQLD010000362.1:0-11568 GCA_035630195.1 Bryobacteraceae bacterium | reverse complement strand
CGGCGAATGGAGAGCGTTTGCGATTCAGTATCGTGACTCACGAAACGTGCTAAAGACTGACAGCCGCCCCATGGACGCGAGAAATCCGGATAGAAAACCGATCAACATGACGACGCTCGGAGGCCACTACATCCATAACTTTGACACCTCGGCAGGCCAACTCGATGTTCTGTTCTGGGGAGTCGGACAACTCGGAACCTGGGGCTCCCAAGACCACAAGGCCGGCGCTTTGGCGGCGGAAGCAGGCTATCAGCCACCAATCCTGGGTAAGCTCAAGCCTTGGATACGCGGCGGCTACTTCTATGGTAGTGGTGACGACAATCCGTCGGACGACAAGCACAACACATTCTTTGAGATTCTCCCGACGCCACGCTGGTATGCTCGTTTTCCATTCTTCAATCTCATGAACAATGACGACATCTTCGGACAGTTCATGCTTCATCCGCATCAAAAACTTGCGATCCGCGCGGAAGTTCATTCGCTTCGACTGGCTGCGAGAAATGACTTGTGGTATCTCGGTGGCGGCGCATTTCAACCTTGGACCTTCGGCTATATCGGGCGTCCCAGCTCAGGAGGTCGAGGATTGGCAACATTGTTTGATGTGAGCGCGGATTACAACATGGCAGCCGGACTTTCTTTCTCAGGCTATTATGGCGTAGCGCGAGGCAAGTCTGTTGTCGCAGGGGTTTATCCCGAAGGCAGGAACGGCCACCTCGGGTACGTCGAGCTGACCTATCGCTTCTGATGCTGGAACCGGCTATGAGAACAGCCGGGTCAAATAACCGATCATCTTTTCCGGAGTATCCAAACCAGTCAATGGCAGACGCAAAACGCCTGCCGGAGTAAACTGCGCGCCTTCATTGTTCGTAACGATCTCGAGCAGTTTCGTCGGGTCCACTTTGGACTGCGCATGGAACTTCACATTCAGCATTCCCGTGCGGCGGTCGATTGCTTCCACTCCGGCGCGCTCCACTACGGTCTTTAGTACAGAGAACCGCAGCAGGTTGATGACAGCCTCGGAAGGCGGGCCGTAGCGATCCCGCAACTCCTCGGCAATCCGTTGCGCATCCTCATCCGTCTTAGCTTCCGATATGCGCTTATACGTCCTCAGACGCTGATGTTCATCGGCGATATAGTCCGACGGGATGCGAATGTCGAGACCGAGATTCAGCGTCGCATGAACTTCAGGCGCAACCTCCTCACCTTTGATCTCTTGAACGGTTTCTTCCAGCAGCCGCAGGTACGTGTCGAATCCGACAACACCGATGTGTCCATGCTGCTCGCCTCCGAGCAAATTCCCTGCCCCACGCAGTTCGAGATCTAGGGCCGCGATCTTAAAGCCCGCCCCGAGGTCACTAAATTCCTTTAATGCCGCCAGACGCTTTCGCGCAATGTCGCTCAACTCCGTATCGGCCGGCACAAGCAAGTAGGCATAGGCTCGCCGGTTCGATCGCCCGACCCTCCCGCGTAATTGATACAGTTCCGATAATCCATATCGCTCCGCGTTCTCGATAATGATCGTGTTCGCAAGCGGGATATCGAGACCGTTCTCGACGATCGTTGTACAGACGAACAGGTCATATTCATGGCGCATAAATCCAAGCAGGACCCGTTCGAGCTCAGCCTCTCCCATCTGCCCGTGTCCCACGCCGACGCGCAGATTCGGAAACATCTCTTGGATCATCGCGGCCCGCATGAAGATCGAATCCACACGGTTGTGGACGAAATACACCTGCCCACCGCGACTGAGCTCCTGCTCGATTGCGCTCTTGATCAATTCCTTATCAAAGCGCGCCACGACTGTTTGAATCGATAGCCGATCCTTCGGTGGCGTTTCGATGATCGACATGTCGCGCAGCCCCAGCAGCGACATGTGCAGCGTGCGAGGAATCGGAGTCGCGGACATCGTCAGCACATCGACGTTTTTCTTCAGCTCCTTCAGGCGCTCCTTATGACGAACACCGAAGCGCTGCTCTTCATCGATGATGAGGAGCCCGAGATCGCGATAGACGACATCTTTCGATAGCAGCCGGTGCGTGCCGGTGATGATATCGACCTTGCCGTCCGCAATATCCTCCAGCGATTGCTTGATCTCTTTGGGCGATCGGAAGCGGCTTAGCATCTCCACCCGCACCGGGAACGGGGCGAACCGGCGCTTGAACGATTCGTAGTGCTGCAACGTCAGCACCGTTGTCGGCGCAAGCACTGCGACTTGCTTACCGTCGCCAAGCGCCTTGAACGCCGCTCGCATGGCTACTTCGGTTTTGCCGAAGCCGACGTCACCGCAAAGCAGCCGGTCCATCGGCTGCTCGCTCTCCATGTCCTTCTTGATTTGACGTACAGCTTGTAGCTGGTCTTTCGTAGGAGCGTACTCGAACGCGTCTTCGAACTCGCGCTGCCAGTTGCTATCGGACGAGAAGGCGAACCCTTCGGCCATCTTGCGTTCGGCGTAGAGCTTTAAAAGCTCATCCGCCATATCGCGCATCTTGGCCTTGACACGCGACTTCGTCTTGCTCCACGTTGCGCCACCCAGCTTGTCCAGCGGAGGAGCCGTTTCTGTTGCGCCACGGAACTTCTGGATCAGATCCATGCGCGTCAGCGGAACGTACAACTTGGCCTCGGCATGGTATTCAACCAACATGAAATCGCCGGCCAGCTCACCCTGCGCAATCGTGCGAATGGCAACGAATCTGCCGACGCCGTGCTGGGAATGGACAACGTAGTCGCCGGGCTTCAGATCGGCGATGTCCTGCTGGAATGCAGCCGCCGCTGATCGACCACTGGCCGGCTGCGCAATCAGCGCGGAGCTATCGAACAAATCCTCCGAGCCGAACATCGTAAGCTTTCGGTCCGTAAAAGTTACGCCGCGACGAACCCAGCCTTTGATGAGATAAGTGCTCGCGACAGTCCCGGCAAGATAGGCGCGTTCAGCAAGATATGGCGCGGTCGTGTCGCTTGTATCGATGCCTAGCTGGAACGGAATCTTGTACTCGGAAAGGATGTCGGATAACCTTTCGAGTTCGCCGTTAGAGGGCGCAAAAAATACAACTCGACCGCCTTTCTCGACGATCGACCGCGCCTCAGAAACCGCGACCTGTATATTTCCATGAAAAGTCATGGAGGGGCGGGTCGAAATATGAAGCGGCTGCGAAAGCGGATCGGCCAGCAGTTCCAGCTCGCGTATCGTGACCGCGGTCCGAGGCGCAGCGAAGTTGCTTAATTCTTCCCACGTGAAGTAGCTTTTCTCGACCGGATAGTCGCTCGGTTTGTCGGGCGTGAGCAAACGCTTCCAAAGTCGTTCCGCAGCGCCTGCAACTTGTTCCCACTCATCCCAGACGACAATCGCATTACGGGCCAGGTCGAGGAGCGAGCCATTGCGTTCCCGCGCCACGGGTACCCAAAACTCCCAGCCGGGGAACTCCTGTCCAGGTACTGCAATGCGATCCGGCGTGACTTTTGCAATGTCTTCGAATAGGTCGCGAGACTTTGGATATTCGAGCAGCGGCAGCAGCGTTGCTTCTTTGACCTGAAGCACGGATCGTTGTGATTCGGCGTCGAATCGCCGCATGGATTCGATCAGATCGCCGAAGAACTCGATGCGGACCGGCTGCTGGGCCTCGGCCGGAAACACATCAAGAATGCCCCCGCGCACGGAATACTCGCCAACCATTTCCACCGGATCGCGCTTCTCATAGCCGATACTCCGAAGATGCGCGAGCACATCGTCAAGTGGTTCCTCTTCACCCACTCGGAGCGTGATTGCGAGCTGACGATAGAAATCCCGATTTTCGGTCCGCAATAGCGCCGATTGTATGGGCGTAATGGTAATCGGAATCTCGCGCGTCGCCAGGCGCCACAACCCGATGGCTCTTTGCTCACTGATCTCAGAATGCGGGGAAAGATTCTGGTGAGGAAGAACGTCGAGCGCAGGAATGGTCTGCGGTCGATGCGCGTCGCGACCGGAGGCGAGCAGATCGAAGAACGTACCGACCAGTTCTTCGAGGACCTCCGCTTGTTTGGCGCCATCGACGATCACGAGCAGCGGTCGCTCGACAGCCTGCCAGAGAAGGATCAGATAGATCGCTTTCGCCGTCGTCGTCAGCCCCGACAGTGATAAGTGCTGCGCTCCGTCGCGCTCCAGCTTTCGAACTAACTCCTCAAAGGCCGGCTCGCGACTAAGGTTTTCGAATAAGTCACGTACAGCAGGATGAATCACGCGCCGCGCCGCAGAATTTCTTCCACCATCTTCGTGGTCGAGTATCCTTGCTCGAGCGGCAGAGCCATCACGCGACCTCCGGCAGCCTCCACTTCCTCGCGACCCGCGATGAAATGCGCCCAATCCGCGCCCTTGATAAGAACGTCAGGCAGGACTTCCGCTATAAGTTCCCTCGGCGTGTCTTCATCGAACAGGGTAACCGCATCCACGGCATCAAGCGCGCAAGCAAGCTCAACGCGCTCGCGTTCCAGAATCAGAGGACGCGATGGTCCCTTGAGCCGCTGAACGCTCGAGTCCGTGTTCAGTGCGAGAATAAGAATGTCTCCCAGCGAGCGAGCCTGTTCAAGCAGCCGGATGTGTCCCGGATGCAAAATGTCATAGCAACCGTTGGTGAAGACGACAGTTTTGCCGGCGTGCTTCCATTGCTGCCGCGCCTGGACCAGTTCCTCGCGTGTATAGAAGACACCCATATTGCGACCGACTACAGTGCCCATTATAGAAGGCGAGTTCCGGCGCATCCTGGTACGGGCCACCAACTGGGTTGGTGACGCCGTCATGTCGCTCCCTGCGCTGCAAGCCTTGCGGAAACGATTTCCGGAAGCCCATATCGCGATTCTGGCTCGCCCGTGGGTAGCAGATATCTACGGGCGCGAGAACTTTGCGAACGAAGTTATTCCCTACACCTTGCCACGCGGCTGGCAGGATCTTGGCGCAAAGTGGCGCTTTGCTCAGGAACTGCGCAAGCGTTCCTTCGATGCCGCGATCCTGCTGCCCAATGCATTTGAGGCCGCGGCCCTGGTGTGGCTTGCGGGGATTCCGAAACGAATCGGCTATGCGCGGGATGGCAGAGGATTCCTGCTTACGACAGCCGTCCAGCGTCCGGCTCTCGGCGAAATTCCGAGACATGAGCGTTTTTATTACCTCGAACTGCTGAGGCGCGCTGGGATCATCGACGCGCTGCCTGAGAGCGATCAGATCCGATTAGGAGGCGCCGATGAAGCGCGGACTGCCGGACTGGCGAAGTTCGCTGCCTTGGGGTTGCGAGATGTCACCGGCCTAAGTCCTGGGGCTGCCTTCGGAACCGCCAAACGATGGCTGCCTGATCGATTCGCCGATGCCGTAGCACAACTCGGCCACACGGCCGCGCTGTTCGGCTCGAAAGACGAGCGCGCGTTGTGCGAAAGTATCGCCGACAACCTTCGCCGCCGGGGCATTCCGGTCCATAACTTCGCCGGCGAAACCACCCTTAGTGAATACATTGAACTGGCTGCGGCATGCAGAATCTATCTGACCAACGACTCGGGCAGTATGCACATTGCGTCCGCGCTCAATGTGCCGACGATCGCAGTCTTCGGCGCGACAGATCATATCGGCACCGGTCCAACGGGACCACTAGCCAGAGTCGTTCGTGAGCACGTGGAATGCAGCCCGTGTTTATTGCGCGAATGTCCCATCGACCATCGCTGCATGAAGGCCGTTACGGCCGAACGGGTCGTCCGGGAAGCAAACGAGCTTACTTCACTTTCGCAACAATAAGCGTCTGATCGTCGGTCATCGGGGCGCCGTCGGTGTGCTTGTCCAGATCGGCGAAGAGTGTGGCAACCAATTCTTTCGCGGGGAGTTGGGCGGCGGCCTTCAGCGCCTTAAACAGCCTTCCACTCGTGTATTCCTGATGCTCGTGATTTAGCTGGTCGGCAACACCGTCCGAAAACAGGACGATCGCGTCGCCACTTTTCGTCTGGACGGTGACTTCGTCGTACTCGCGGTCATCGAGTAGTCCGAGCGGCACACCTTCGGCGGTAATGACGACGCGCTCCCCGTCACGGCAGATCATCGGAGGAATTGCGCCCGCATTCGAGAGGGTAAGCTCCTGCGTCCGAATGTTCCAGTACATCAGCGTGAGCGTCACGTATTGCGCGTCAACTTTTCGTTCGAGCAAGATCTCGTTCAGCCGCTTCATTAACGCGGCAGGCTTCTTCATCCGCGGAGCCAGGGAACGAAGCAGACCACTGACAAGCGATCCGTAAAGCGCGGCTGCCGCGCCCTTGCCGCTTGAATCTCCGAATGCGATGACGAATGTATCCTCACTTTGCTCGAAAAAATCGTAGAGGTCCCCGCTGATCTCGCGCGCCGCCCGGCTGCTGATCGCCATATCGAGCCCATCCATCTCGGGAGCTTCGCGCGGCAACAAAATCGATTGGACTCGCCGCGCAGCTTTCAGATCCTGTTCCATGCGCTGCTCGCGTTGCGCAAGTTCCTCGTATAATCTGGCGTTCTCGATGGAGCTGGCGATCTGCGGAGCCAGTAGCGTCAACGCCCGCACATGCTCCTCGGTAAAGTACGCAATGCGCTCACTTTCAAGGTCCATTACTCCGACCACACGGTCGCTGACGATCAGCGGCACGGCTACTTCGGACCGAATATCGGGATGCGAAGAAATATACCGGGGATCGGTGACAATGTCGTCGACACGAATGATCTCCCTCTGCACTGCAGCAGCGCCCGTGATGCCTTTACCGAGCGGTATGTTGTCGAGATCGATTCGCTCATCGTATCTCTCGCTAAAGCGATGGCGAAGACAGCGGGCCTCGGCATCCACCAGCAGTACGCTAAAGGCGTCATAATTCACCAGCGTGCGCATCGCTTTGGCGATCTTGGTGAGCAACTCGTTGAGTTGCAAAATCGACGAGAACTCAGCCGAAAGCTGCGTCAGGATGCGCGATGTCCGATTTTGAGTAACAATCCGGCGATGCAATCGCGCGTTATCGATAGACGAGGAGACACGCGCTGCCAGGAGTCGGAGTAACGATGTATCGCTTTCGCTGAACGAATTCAATTTTGTCGATTGAATGTCGATGACGCCAACCAGCTTGCCGCGGGCGAACATCGGTACAGCGAGTTCGGAACGTACTGCATCCAGGGCGGGAAGGTAGCGCGGGTCGCTTTGAACGTCGTTTACCACGATGGCATGCCGTGATGCCGCGGCCGCCCCGGTGATGCCCTCCCCAAGAGGAATCACCAGGCTTCGGACCACCTCATCTCTGTGGCCCCGCGCATAGCGAATCTTCAACCCGTGCTGCTTTTCGTTGTAGAGCAGAATTGCAAACACGTTATGCGGGATCACACGCTGAACATAGTCTGCAACGGCGGGCAGGAGCCGGTCGAGATCCAGCGTCTCCGCGGTTACTGCGGAAACCTCGAGCAGGAAGTCGAGCAGTTCCGTGCGTTCCTTAAACTGCACCCGCTGTCGCTTTGTCGTCGCCATGGCGATCTATTGCGCGCTTTCAATGATGCTGACACTGGCGCTTGCGCCGACGCGACTGGCGCCCGCAGTCACCATCTTTTCAAGATCGGCCAGTGTTCGGACACCACCGGACGCCTTAACGCCCATTTCGACGCCAACAACGGAACGCATCAAGGCGATATCCGCTTCAGTTGCTCCGGAAGCGCCGAGGCCGGTTGAGGTTTTGACATAATCCGCGCCCGCGGCCTTCGACAACTCGCAAGCAACGCTCTTCTGCGAATCATCGAGCAGACACGTTTCAAGGATTACTTTGAGGACTGCGCCTCCCGCATGACACGCTGCGGCAAGCGCTGCAATGTCGCGCTGGACAACATCGCGATCACCGCTTTTCAATGCGCCGACATTCATCACCATGTCGACTTCCTGAGCGCCCGCGCGAATTGCAATCTCAGTCTCGGCGAGTTTCGCTTCCGTAGCCATGGCGCCCAACGGGAAGCCAGCAACAGTACAAACCTTTACGGGAGATCCCGCTAGCGCCGACGCGACCACGGGTACCCAATAACCGTTAACGCAGACGCTCGCGAACTGGTACTTCAACGCTTCGGAGCAGACCCGCTTTACGTCCTCAGCAGTCGCGTCAGCACGCAGGACTGTGTGATCGATCATGGCGGCGATGCGTTTTTTGTTAGGGCTCACGGCTGTGTCGGGGAGACTTCAGGATACCATGCAGTGCGTTTGGTACAGGTGCTACAGCATCATGCAGTGGCCTTCGCGCTACACGTAGCCATTCGCCGACATGCCTGCCGGAATGGACTTGTCGCGACGACAACGGCGGTCCAATCCTTTTTAGCAACGATTGGGTGCTGCGACCCCACGAGAGATGGCGGGCGGCGTAGTACCGTTCGGCTATAGCCAGAATCAGGTGGTAACTTTACGTTTCCTTAGTTCATCAAAGCTGACCGCAAGAATAATCACCGCGCCAATTATTGCCTGCTGCAGATAGGGGCTGATTCCAAGAAGATCACTGCCATTCGACAGCAGCCCCATGATGAACGCGCCGACAAGAGTGCCAACAACGCTGCCTTCCCCGCCGCGTAGGGATCCACCGCCGATCACCACCGCAGCGATCGCCTGGAGTTCATAGCCTTGCCCGGCCGTGGGCTGACCTGTCATCAGCCGCGACGCTTCGATCATGCCGGCCAGTCCTGTCAACATTCCACCGATCGCGTAGACTGCCGTCGTATGAAACGCCACCGGAATGCCGGCATAGAAGGCTGCGTCCGGATTGCTCCCGATCGCGAAAGCATATCGCCCCAGCTTTGTGTGTTCAAGGACCGCGTGAACCAGACCGGCGCACGCCAGTAAGATCCACAGCACGAACGGAACACCCAGAACGTTGCCCTCTCCCAGAAATGAAAACCCGCGAGGGATCTGGTGTACCGGAAGACCATTGGAAATGATCAGCGTCAGGCCGCGAACGATTCCTAGCGTGCCCAGTGTCACGATGAACGGATTGATGCGCAGTCGGGTTGTGAGAATACCGTTGACGAATCCCCAAAATCCTCCGGTGAGAATGCCGATCACGATCGAGACGGGAATCGACTGCCCACGTTCCATCGCCATGCAACCCAGCAGCCCACTCATCGCCAAAATGGCGCCGACCGAAAGATCGATGCCGCCGGCGATGATGATGAGCGTCATCCCTAACGCCATGATGTTGATGACAGCGGTCTGACGGACAACGCTCGACAGATTGGTGCTGGTAAGAAAGTGCGGGGAAGCGATCGCCAGACCAACGAATAGAACTGTGAGAGTAAGAAACGGCAACAGCCGTTGAATCATCGAGTCTGCTCCTGCCCGTTCTCGTCGTGCAGTGCCGCGAGACGCATGATCTGTTCCTGAGAAGAACCGCGAGGCAGTTCCCCGGAGAGCCGTCCTTGCCGCATCACTACGACGCGATCGGGCACTTGAACTAGTTCCGACAATTCTGAGCTGACCATTAGGATCGCCGCTCCTGAGCGCGCGAGGCTATCCATCACTTCAAACACTTCAATCTTGGCGCCGACATCAATGCCGCGAGTGGGTTCATCGAAAAGGAAAATCTTGGCTCCGCGCGCCAGCCACTTCGCAATGACAACCTTCTGCTGATTGCCGCCGCTGAGTCGTCCGGCTAGCTGACCTCCTGAAGAACAGCGTATCCGCAGCTTACCGACGAACTCCTTCGTTACCGCTTCTTCAGCGTTGTGGCGCAGCATGCCCCAGGAACTGAGTTTCCCCAGGCTCGCCGCGGTCACGTTATAAGAGATCGGCAACTGACGGGCGAGACCATCGCGCCCCCGGTCTTCCGGGATCAGCGCGATGCCGGCAGCGACCGCGTGTTGTGGATGGCGCAGGGCAACCTCTTTGCCATCGACCGTAATCTTTCCCGTATCGATGCGATCGATGCCGAACAGTGCCCTGCAAAGCTCTGTCCGTCCAGCACCCACGAGCCCCGCGAGACCCACAATCTCTCCCGCGCGCAAGCTAAAAGAGATATCATGCAGCACGCCTTTTCTTGACAGGCCCTCAACGCGCATCAGTTCCCGCCCTGGCGCTGCCGGCTGACGGGAATAAATCGAGGTCACTTCGCGTCCCACCATGTGCTTTATCAACTCGGCGGTGCTGAGTTCCGATAGCGGGCACGTGTGTACTGATTCGCCATCGCGGAAAATGGTCACGCGATCGCCGACGGATCGAAGCTCATCAAGTCGATGGGTGATATAGATGACGCCGGTACCTCGCTCGCGTAGTTCGCGCACGATACGAAATACTTCTTTGGTCTCGGAATCGGACAGCGAGGATGTCGGCTCGTCGAAGATAAGAAGGCCCGACCCGGCTTGAATGGCGCGGCAAATCTCGACCAATTGTTTTTGTGCCGGACTTAAATTCTGCACGATCCAATCGGCCTGCAGCGGAAAGTTATGTTCGGCGATCAGCTTAGCTGCCTGCTGCTCCATACTGCGCCGATTCACAAGACCGATCGCGTTCGCCGGTTGGCGTCCGAGGAAGATGTTTTCCGCGACGGAGAGATGCTGCGCCAGCAGGCATTCCTGATGCACCATCGCGATACCATGCGCTTGGGCTTCGGCGGGATTGCGAAAGGAGATCGGCCGCCCGTTCCAAAGCATCTCGCCGCTGTCGGCAGGAAACATACCGGCAACGATTTTCATGAGCGTCGATTTGCCGGCCCCGTTCTCTCCCATCAGGAGATGCACTTCGCCGGGCTTGACGTTCAAGTTCCCGTTCTTAAGCGCGACAACGCCACCAAAGCGTTTCTGTATCGCTTTTAGCTGAAGAAGCATTAGTGAGACTGAAGACTCAGTTTACACCGTTTGTAACATTGGACACGGATGTAGCCAATGCTCTTCAGCCTTCAGGCGCGATCAAAACAATTGCAAACCGAATATAAATCGGTTATTGTCCAGCGCGCGATTTATGTTCCAACGCCGTCCATACTCGTATTCGCCCCCGATCGTGATAGACCGATTCACCGAGCAGAGAAGATTTGCAATGCCGATCATCGAAGCCCGGAACGCGTCGTCCGCTTGAAGGGGATTGGTCTCAGCGGTTGCATAGCCGATGCCCACCGTGCTACGGCACGGTGAGTTCCACTTATGGCGAAGTGTTGTGAAACCGCCAATAGCCCTCCTCTTCAATATCAATCCGTCATCGACATCCACAAAAGCACCGGCGGTTGAGGACAGACCAAGCATGTAGCGTCCCAAACCCTGACCGGCAACAAAGACAGCCGCCAGTTTTTCTCTCGACCCAAAATCCACGTGACCGCTCAGATGAACACCCCAGCCGGTTGTGCCGAAGTTCGACGCGTTGTCGGGATCGATGGTGATACGCCGTACGAGACCACCCAACTGAATGTGACTGCGCTCGCCACTCGCCGAGATGGTCGACGTGATATCAGGCCAGGCGGTTCGTGTCTGAGTGGAATCTTGCGCAATCACATCATTGCTGTCCGGATCTTCCATCGCGACCGTCCACTTCCAGCCTCGATGAAAACGGCGCGTATACCGGATCTGCGCCTGCCGCGAGAAGATCGAGCCACTCAGACTAG
>DASQLD010000361.1:0-7388 GCA_035630195.1 Bryobacteraceae bacterium | reverse complement strand
TCCTTCTTTTCGAGACATGAAGGCTTCTTGACTCCTCGTTTTTAACCGGGGTTATGCACGGAATGGCCTTTGCTTAACTCCGGCTGATTGCGATTCTATTGTAGCTGAAATGGGGTGTGGTTAAAATCCGTATTCGCGCTTGGGAACTGAGGCGTAAGTTGCACGCAAATACTGGCTTGGATTGACAGGAGTTCCACGCCTGCGAACTTCGTAGTGGACATGCGCGCCCGTCACGCGCCCCGAACTCCCGCTCCGTCCAATCGTCTCGCCGCGATGAACCCACTGCCCCGCGATGACTTCCAGTCGCGACATGTGCGCATAGTAGGTCTGGACTCCGCCGCCGTGGTCGATAACAACCAGGCGACCGTATTGGCCACCCCACTCTGCAGACACGACCGTACCATCGGCAGTACTTCTTACCACCGTCCCTGTCGGAACGGAAATATCGATGCCGGCGTGAAATGCGCCTTCTCCCGAAAACGGATCCGACCGCCGGCCAAAATAGCTCATCAACCGGCCGTCGACTGGCCACATGCTCGGGAGAGCTTCGGATTGGAATAAGGGAGAAGATCGGCGGGAGAAACGGGAGAGATTGGCGCTTTTTAAGAAGTTATACTGTTCCAGCGTCTCGGAAACCGTAGGGATCAACCGGCCTTCACTTGCGATGTCCGACGGTCCTTCCATCGTCCGCTTGATGCCGTAAGCAACTGTCACTTCGTTCGCAAGTAGTTGAAGGCTCGCAAGCTGGTCGCCCTTTTGCTGCGATTCTTTCTCCAACCGCTCATAACGATCCCGAAGGACCTCGATTTCTTCCCGTAAGTTGTTGTAACTCGCCACCTTGAGGCTCATCCGCAGGTAGCTCGAGATAATGCCGAAAAGGGATACTGATCCTATAAGAGCCAGAGCGAGAACAACATACATCACCGGATGGGGAACATGTACCCTTCGTAACCTGCCGTGTAGGGAGTGTGCAAGGACAACGATGAAATACGGCTGATGCAAAAAGAACCCTCTCCTGTACTGATGCAGCTTCTAAGACACATCAATGTCTCAAAAGCTATGGCCGCCCACGGGAAAGATCGGGGCTGGTAGTTTGAGGTGACGAAAAACCTAGGATAGCGTGCAGGGCGGTTCGAGTCAATACAAATCAGTGTCCAATAGTAATGGATATTACAATTATCCTTTGACTACTATGACTTGACGAAGCTCGTGAACGACTTCCACGAGGTCCTTTTGTGCGGCCATCACCGCATCGATCGGCTTATACGCCGCCGGAGTCTCGTCGATAACATCGGCATCCTTCCGGCACTCGATCCCTTCCGTCAGCCGGGCATGATCCTGCACACTGAAGCGGCGTTTGGCTTCTCCACGGGACATGGCTCTGCCCGCTCCGTGGCTGCAGCTTTCGAAGCTTTCCGGATTGCCAAGTCCGCGAACAATGTACGACCGTGTGCCCATGCTCCCCGGGATGATCCCCAGTTCTCCTTTCCCGGCCCGGACCGCTCCTTTTCGCGTAACGTAGACCTCCTCCCCGTAGTGCCGTTCCTTGACTACGTAATTGTGGTGGCAATTAATCGCTTGAAGATGCGCCGTGAATGGAGGTACTTCGCCGGAATGGCGCATTGCAGAGATCACATTGTCCATCATGATCTGACGGTTCTGCCGCGCGTACTCCTGCGCCCATCCCACCGCCTCGACATAATCATCGAAATACTTCGTGCCCTCCGGGAAATATGCGAGGTCTCTATCCGGCAGGTTCTTCTGCAGGCGTCGCATGTCCTCGCGCGCCAGCTCAATGAAATAACTTCCGATACGATTGCCTACTCCTCTCGAACCGCTATGGAGCATGAACCATACATGCTCGGCCTCATCGAGACATACCTCGATAAAGTGATTCCCGGTTCCCAGCGTTCCCAGATGGTTGACGTTGTTGCTGCTCGAAGCGCCTGGATGCTTGGCCAGAATTCGCTCGTATCCCTTGTAAAGACTTGGCCAGACGTCCTGTACACGATCCGGCAGGCGATTCCATGCGCCGCGGTCTCCCGATTTTCCCTGATTCGTACGACCGTGCGGGACTGCTTTTTCAATCGCGGTCCTCAGCTTCTTCAAGCTATCCGGCAGATCTTTGGCGGTAAGGCTCGTCTCGACCGCCATCATGCCGCATCCGATATCGACTCCGACGGCCGCTGGAATAATGGCCCCTTTTGTCGGGATCACACTGCCGACGGTCGCCCCGATTCCGTAGTGGACATCTGGCATCGCTGCGATCCACTTATGAATGAAGGGCAATCGCGAGGCGTTGATCAGTTGCTGGCGCGCCGAGTCTTCGAGTTGAACACCTTTCACCCACGCCTTAATCGGTGTGCCTTCCTCACTGCGAATCAGCTCGTAGTTTCGTCCGTCGTTTGCCATCCGTTTGTTAGACTCCAATAGGTTCCATTGTTACGAAACCTTGTATTGCGAAGTCTCATCACTTGCATCCTCTTTATATTCATTCCTTCTTCGGCGATCGCACAGATCACGGATGCCGCCATCGCAGAAGCTTTCTGGGAGTGGGAGAAGTCGGCCCCACCAAGCTCCTCGGAAGCTGAGGCGCTCAGTCGCTATCGGCTCAAGCTGAAGAAAGACGGTCTGACTGACGCTGCGATTGAGGACACCCTCGTTCGGCTAAAACGAGAAGCGCTGCGACAGGAGGGTGAGTTCTACGACAGCATTTATGCCAAAGGGACGAAGAGCGCGCTCGGTCCCAATAAACTGCTGGTTGAAGCCGTCCGGGGACGCAAGCCCGGATCGGCGCTCGATGTTGCCATGGGACAAGGCCGGAACTCCGTTTATCTAGCCAACCTCGGATGGACTGTAACCGGATTCGATATTTCGAAGGTGGGGCTGCAGCAGGCGAACACTAAAGCAAAAGCCGAAGGCGTAGTAATCCGAACAGTACTCACAGGAGATGAGGATTTCGACTTCGGCTACGAGAAGTGGGACTTGATCGCGATCATCTACGCGCTGGAGAAGCGAAGCGTCAGACGCGCTAGGCAAGCGCTGAAACCCGGAGGAATCGTGGTGGTTGAATCGGGACATAAGGACGCATCCGGCGCGCCGTTCGAATACGAAACCGGCGAACTCCAGAAGATCTTCGAGGGATTTCAGATCCTCAGAGCCGAGAAAATAACAGAGAAAGGGGATTGGGGAGAGAAGCCGTATCCTTTGGTCCGCATCATCGCGCAAAAGCCCTCTAGAACGCGGTAGCGCACACGGCTTACGTGATAGCATGCGATTATGGCGGCTAGTATTACGCGCAGAAGTTTTGTCGCTATGGCGCCGCTGGTGGCCAAGGCTGCGGAGGTTCTGCCTTCGCAATCGAAACGTCTCCGTGACCCCGCCACCGAATTCGATCTCACCCGACTGACCGATCCGGGTTACAATTCGTGGTTAATTCCACCTCCCGCGCGTTCCATTCCGAATCGGAGCGGAGCGTTACTGTACTGCTCTGACCGTTCCGGTTCAACGCAGGCTTACCGTCTCGATCTGAAAACCGGGGAGACACGGCAACTGACGACGGCAACGAGTCTCGATCGATATTCCGTGTCCTATCTCCCGGATGAGCGAACGGTCTGCTACTTCGATGGGTCTGCGTTGATGACCGATAATGGCGGCCGCCCGAAAAAGGTCTATGAGGTGGAAAGTGGTTGGGAGCGGCTTCCCGCCGTTACTCTGACCGACGATGGACACTACGCTTTGTTGGCGGAACGTCGAGACGGTACCACCCGCCTCCGAATGATTCCCGTGCTGCGGGGCAGCGTTTCTACCGTTGTCGAACTCGACGAGCCAATTACCTTCATGCGTCCCAGACCTCGTCGGGCGTCGATCTTGTATGGACGCCCGGATTCGCTTTGGCTTGTCGATTACACCGGAGCAAACCATCGGAAACTCCGGACGGCTCCCGGCGGCCCTTCGCAGGCTCTATGGTCAGCAGATGGCAAGAGTTTTTCCTACCTTCGGATTCCTGAGCGCGACAGCGAATTGAATGAGATTCGTGAACACACGCCCGACGCGAATGAAGACAAGAAAATTGCTCCGACGAGTCAGTTTGTAACGTTCGCGCGAAACTCCGATGCGTCCGTATTCGCTGGCGTGAGTCGCAATAAGCCGTCCCCGTTCATTCTGCTGCTCGTGCGCGTCGGCCGTCGTGAATTGACCGTCGCCGAACACAAGGCTCGCGATCCTCGCGAAGTGACGGTATTATTTTCTCCGAATAGCCAGCGGCTTTTTTGGCATACCGACCGAGAAGGGAAGGCTGCCATCTACAGCCTCGCGGTAGAAAAGTTCGTCGAGAAAACAGAAGAGTCCTATTGAAGCCGAGCTCCGGCAAGAGCGCGTTCGAATGCTTGTTGGTGAGCCTATCGCCAGTCCTGGGTAGCGTTGATTCCGCAGTTGGAAGTTGATGCCGCAGTTGAAAGATGACCCCGTCGGCTGCCTTCAGCAATTCATACCATTCTCGGAAACATGGCTTCGCCAGCCAGCACTGAGACCATATTGCGAACAGCGTAGTGGGCGAATTCGGCCGCCACGCATGCGCGAAATTCATCGTCCGGACGCACAGTTCAAACACCAGCAACGCGGTAACATACACTTTGGCGTTAGTGGGTCATTCACGAAGTCTGGGTCCATGTTAGCCCGTGATTCTTTATGGCCTCGAGCGCATTTGCGGGAAATAGCTGGTCTCGCGTACTAGTAACCTCCCATGGTGGGGGAGCGCCTTCATAATGCATTCTCAGAAAAATTGCTTCTACTAAACGTAAAACCCATGATCTGGACTTCTATTCGCGCGAGGTTGGCGATCTTGCTGGCCGCCGCCGTCGCGTTTTCCGGCTGTACGAAACAACCGCCCGTTCAAGCCAAGCAGGACACTCGACCCGTTCAAGTGAAGGCGGCTCCGGTCACATCTAGGGAAATTCGCCGTATCGTGCAGTCAGTCGGAACCCTTTTTCCTTTCGACGAAGGCGTGATTAGTGCCGAAATCGACGGTCGCGTGGCAGAAGTGAACGCCGACCTGGGCGATCGTGTAGCTAAAGGTCAGGTTCTGGTCCGGATTTCCGATGAAGAACAGAAATACCTTGTGGCCCAGACCGAAGCCCAACTACGGATGTCGATGGAACGAGTGGGTCTGCGGAATGAGAACGAGCGGATAAAAGACATCACACAGTCCACCGAAGTGCGGCGCGCGCAGGCTGACCTTTTCGATGCAGAGCAGCACTACAAGCGCATTCGAAGTCTCGTCGATCAGGGAATCGGATCGAGGGCTGAACTCGATCAAGCGCAGTCACGCTACAAGGCGCAGCAGGCTGCCTACGATCAAACGATCAACGGAGCTCGCAATCTGCTCCAAGACATTGAGCGAAATAAGGCGTCACTCGATTTGCAGCGCAAAAAGCTTCGAGACACCGTTGTTTACGCTCCGTTTGCGGGGGCGGTAAAAGAGAAGACTGTCACCGCGGGACAATACGTACGTGTAAATACGCCGTTATTTACGATCGTAAAAACCGATCCAATTCGCCTGCGGCTCGATGTGCCCGAGAGAATGGCGCCTTGGATTAAAACCGGGCAACTTGCTGAAGTAACTGTCGAAGCGTTCGGAGACCGCAAGTTCGTCGGCAAGGTCTGGCGCATTTCGCCGACGGTGGAACAAACCAAACGTACCTTCATCGTCGAAGCGTTGATTGAAAATCCGATTGGCGATCTCAAACCCGGGTCGTACGCGCGAGCATCTCTGCCGACCAACAAGACCGAGACGGTCAGACTGGTTCCCACTCGGGCTGTCGCATATGTATACGGCTCGAATAAGGCCTACGTTATCACGCCGGCGGGCACAATCGAAGCGCGCGATGTGAAACTTGGAGACCGTTTCGAACAGAGCGTCGAGATCCTCGAAGGCGTTTCCGACGGCGAGCAGGTTGCTGTAACACAGCTCAATCGTCTTGACACGGGCACGAAGGTCGCCATTTCCGATGGTCCTCCGGCAGCAAGGCAGGAGCGTAAAGGCGATTAATCCCTAGGTTCCCCGCCGCTTGATCTGAATATCCAGACGTTTGATTTTTTGATTCAACGTCGATAGAGGAATACGAAGCATTTCCGCGGCTTCCGTCTGGCTCCAATTGCAAGCTTCCAATGCTTCGACGATTTTTCGGCGCTCGTAATCGGCCACGATCTCGAACAAGGAAGCGTCGGCCGGCAACCTGCCGCTTTCATCGCGACGAATCTTGAGTCCCCCGGCATGGAGCACCTGGTCCGGTAAGACATCGAGCGGAACGACTTCATCTGCCGCCAAAACTACCGCCCTCTCCACCGCATTCTCGAGTTCGCGGACATTCCCCGGCCACGAATGCTCGATGAGTAACTGCATCGCGTCCGCGGCGAAAGAAAGCCTTGTCTTCCCCTGGCCGTCGAGGAACTTATCGTTCTCGCGGCTGTACTTCTGAAAGAAATGCTCGACAAGCAGCGGGATATCACTCTTGCGCTCGCGCAATGGAGGCAGAACGATCGGAATCACATTCAGACGGTAATAGAGATCCTCGCGGAACCTTCCTTCTTCTACGGCTTTGCGCAAATCGGCGTTCGTAGCGGCAATAATGCGGACGTCTACTTTGACGATTTCGGCCGATCCGAGCGGCATGAACTCCCGCTCCTGAATCACCCGCAGCAGCTTAGATTGGGTTTCCGGTCCGATATTGCCAATCTCATCGAAGAAAATGGTGCCGCCGTCCGCGATCTCAAAATAGCCCTTTTGCGATGCGTAAGCGCTAGTAAAAGCGCCTTTAACGTGCCCAAATAAGGTTGATTCCAGCAGGTCCGGGGGCAGGGAACCGCTATTCACAGCCACAAACGACTTGTCTGCACGGGGAGAATTCGAATGAATCGCTTTTGCGATAACTTCTTTTCCTGTACCCGTCTCTCCCGTGAGCAGAATGGTGGAACGGCTTGGAGCGACCTGTGAAACCAAGTCCAAGACCCGTAGCATTCGTTCGCTTTTGCCGACAATGTTCGGGAAGCTGTAACGCTGCTTCAACGCCCGTTTTAGCTGAGTGTTCTCGCGCGCGAGCCGTCCGGTCAGTACCAGATGGCCGATATCGATCAGCAGCTTCTCGTTATCCCAGGGCTTCGAAAAGTAGTCGTTCGCGCCTGCCTTGATGGCGTTAACAGCCACTTCAAGCGACCCATAAGCAGTCAACATGATGATTGGTGTTTCGTGGTCTTTCGCGCGTATCTCTGCGAGAACGTCCATGCCGCTCCGATCGGGGAGCATCAGGTCGAGAAGCACCAGATCGTAGCGCGCTTTGTTGAGCTTATGGAGGCCGTCGCCGCCGTCAACACCGAGTTCGACGATATAC
>DASQLD010000360.1:0-5419 GCA_035630195.1 Bryobacteraceae bacterium | reverse complement strand
CCGCATTCCCATGATGGTGAAGTATCCCGGCGAGATGAGGTTCTCTTTGGTTCCGGGGCGCTCTGATGGTTGAGGCACATAGCCGGGCACGTGGATTCCGCTGCTTTGCTCGCCGCCACCGGCAAGGCTGGAGAGTGAGATGGCTGCGTCGCGGACATCCGGCTCCGACTTAATCCGATGGATGAGTTGCGCGTAGAGCGCGGGCAGCCGTTGTGGAGAAATACCGGCCGATTGCGGGTCGAGCACCGCTGTGACGATGTGCTCTCGATCGAAACCGAGATGGGTGCGCATCAGATTCAACAGGCTCTGGCCGAGTAGTGCTGCGCCGGTCACGAGAACGAACGAGAGGGCGATCTGCGAGACAACCAGGGCGTTTCCGAAGATTCGCGGCACTCCGAGAGAGGGGCCGGATGGCCCGGATTTTAAAGAGGGATTTAAATCGACGCGCGTCGCTTGGAATGCGGGAATAGCTCCGAAGGTGAGACCTGTAAGAAGAGATAGCGCGGCTGCAACACCGAGCATCCTGTAATCCAAATCGAGAGTGACGGGTATCGAGAAAAGACGCGGCAATACGGGCATAGCCCATACGGCCAGCAGCACACCCAATAGACCACCGATCGCGCTCAACAGCAGGTTCTCCGTCAGAAGTTGGCGTAACAACCGGGAGCGAGATGCGCCGAGAGAGAGTCGAACGGCGAACTCCCTGCGGCGCGCCGTGCCGCGGGCCAAGACGAGGCTCGCGATGTTGGCGCAGGCGACCAGAAGCAGAAGGCCAACCATGCTTAATAGAATTTTCAGCGGCGCGGCAAGTCCCGAACGCAGATCCGTAAATCCTCTTGCGCCCGATTCAAGGGCAAGCCGCCGGTCACGTGGAAGCCCGATCTGTTTCGCTCCGAGGTCTTGCTCATACTCAAACGCAACGCCGAGCGCTGCTACGACGCGTGCTTCCGATGACGGGGGAGCCACGCGAGCCACCGCCCGCAGCCAATACAAATTCTCCTGGGGCGGCCAAGGCTTGCTGGTGTCTCCGTTGTGCGATGCCACGTTGTGGACGTAACGGACCTGGTGCTGCAGCATCAAGGGAAGCCAAACGTCCGGCAGGGCGCCCAAGGCGACACCATAGAAGCCTGGCTCTGCAACTCCGACAATTGTTGTGACCGCCCCATTGATCGAAATCTCGCGGCCGACGATCTGGCTATCGGCTCCGAAACGCCTGACCCATGCCGCGTGACTGAGAACCGCCACCGCGCTTACGCCGGCATCTCGGTTGTCGTCCTCGTTGAGAACTCGGCCCACCGCGGCGCGAATGCCGAGCACAGGGAAGTAATTGCCGGACACCAATTGTCCGGAAATGGGTTCGACCTCTCCGCTGATCGAGGTCATGTTGAATCGAGCGGGTCCGGCGAGAGCAATAAGCTGCGCGCCGGAAGGGAGGCTCTTTCGGAGACGCTGGAGCGCTGGCCACGACAGGTTGGCAGGCCCTTGCTCGCGTGGATTGACCTCATTCAAGAGGAACAGTTGCTGCGGTTCGGCAACGGGCAGCGTGCGGAGAAGCACGGCATCGAACAAAGCGAACATTGCGGTGTTCGCGCCGATTCCCAGGGCAAATGTCAGGATGGCAACCACGGCGAATCCCGAATGACGTCGGAGGTCACGGGCGGAGTATCGAATGTCTTGCAGAAGCTGTTGCAGAGTATTCCCCCAACGCACATCGCGCACGGCTTCCTTGCATTGCTCGATACCTCCCAGATGCAGTTGCACGAAGCGTCGGGCCTCCTGCTGACTCATACCCTCGGCCATCTTTTGGTCGACCGACATATCGATGAACGAGCGAAGCTCTTGGTCCAGCCCGTGCTCGGCTCGACCGCTGTGGAGAAGATTCCGGAAGAAAGCGATTATCGGTCGCATCCCTAACCCTTCGAAGTGGCCTCGATTGCCCAGTTGATAGCCGCTGAGACTCGTTTCCACTCAGCCATTTCTTTGTCGATCTGACGTCTGCCCGCCGTTGTCAGCTTGTAGAATTTTGCCTTGCGCCTGTTTTCGGATTCGCCCCACTCTGAGGTGAGCCAACCCTTTTCTTCCAGCCGGTAGAGAGCCGGGAAAAGGGAGCCGGGTTTCACTTCGAATGTGTTGTTCGTGATCTGCCAAATCCGATTGGCGATGCCGAGTCCGTGATCGGGTTTCAAGGTCAGGGCTCGCAAGATCAGGAGATCGAGCGTGCCCTTGAGTAAGTCGGGCTTGGATTCAGGCAAGCGACATCCTCCTACAGGAGTTCTATAGGAGGTTAATTCATTTTTGCAAGTCCGTCAAATGGCTTTACGCAGCTTCATGCGGCGAATCGATGCGATCGCCACGCCAAGTAATGCTCCTCCGCCGAGTCCAATCATGGCGATTGTCGTGCGATTCGGGCTAATGGAAGCTTGCGGCAGGGAAGGCGTGTCGATTATCTGCAGAGTGCTGTTTACTTTTCGAATGAGATTTTCTTTGACGAAGCGGTCCAGGATTTCTGTTGTGACCACTTGTGCTTTGTGGCGATCGGTGTGAACGAAAGACACTTCGATGGTGTTGAGGGGTGTTAGTTGAAGTCGGATGTCGCGGCGCATTCGATCTACAACGTTCTCCAGCGGCTGATTGGCGCGCTCACTCCGGTAAAGATCATGCTTTTCGATGACCTGCGTGAGAGCAGGCCGACTGAAAACGGTTTGTGCCAGGTGGAAGGTCGTATTCGATGTGGCGGGGGAGTCCTGAGAGTGAACTGTCATGATCCCTGTGGCCATGTATCGATCCGGCAGCGCATAGGCCGTTATTCCAGCGACAATGGCGCCGAGCAAGCCGAAGGCGGCTGCAAACTTTAGTGTGAGCGACTTGGCAAACTGCATTTGGAGAGCTCCTTTTAAAACGTCAAAGACATCTGACCAAGAAGGCTGGGTGTCTTCGAGCAATGCGGCGAATTCGGCTTCATACCGCCGGCGCCAAACCGCGGGATAGAGCCTTACCAGGAACGATAGAACGGCCGCTTTCATATCTGCTTCAAACGGCGCTGTCCGACCTTTACAATTTGGTCGAGACTGGTCAATTGGGTTTGAAGCTGCTTGCGGCCTTCGGCAGTGAGGCGGTACGGCCGACGGCGTTCGTCCGCGTTTACCGGCCGGATCCAGCCGCGGTCTTCGAGACGAGTGATGGCGCCATAGAGGGTGCCGGGTCCCAGGCGTTCCCCGGCGAACGCCTGAACGTCTTCCATGATGGCGTAACCATGCTTGTCTCCTTCGGCAAGGCTCGCGAGTATCAATAAGGCTGGATCGGACATTTTCTTGCGGTTCACGTAATCCACTATTACGTATTGCGTAGTATCGTGACACGTAGTACGGCGTCTGTCAATAGGCTGGACTGGCGTTCCCGTGGGGTAGCGTGTCAATCTGTGGACGTATGGAAGCGGAAGTGGGAACAGATTCATTGGGGCGTCATCGCGCGGCTGTCAGCGCGCGCCTGCTTCGAACGGATTACGTGCGGGCGGGACCTGACAGCATCAGCTGGAAGATCAATCGGGAGGTGATCGTGGTCGCCGGCTGGGGACGCGCCATCCTGCTTCAACTAGCGCATCCCGCCATTGCCTCCGGCGTGCATGATCATAGCTCCTTCCGCGGCAGTTTTCGGTCCAGCTTTCGACGGATGCGCTCGACTGTCGGAGCGATGTTGTCGCTCACTTTTGGCGATACGGAGGAGATGATCACGGCCGCGGCAAGCATCAACTCGATCCACGACCGGGTGCGCGGCCGTGTCCATGAGGGGGCGGGGGAGCCTTACTCGGCTCACGATCCTGACCTGCAGCGGTGGGTGCATGCGACGCTGCTAGATTCGATTCCGCTCACGTATGAGCTGCTGGTGAGGCCATTGACGGTTGGGGAGCGGGATCGGTACTGCTCAGAGGCGGCGATTATGGAGCCGCTGCTTGGGATGCCGGCCGAATGGCTCCCGCGAGACTCAGAGCAGCTCGATACGTACATGCGCGAGATGCTGACTGGCGGGAGGATCGTGGTAACTGACACGAGTAGGGCGCTTGCACGAGCAGTGCTGTACCCGCCTCGCTGGCGGGTGGCCTGGCCGGCGTTTCGGGTGGCGCATCTGCTCGCGATTGGAACCCTTCCTTCGTCGCTGCGCCAAGCTTACGGGTTCGAGTGGCGTCCGCGGGATGAGCGTGCCTTCACGCGCTGGACGGCGGTGCTTCGTGCGTCGCTGCGGCTGCTACCGCCGCGGGCACGCGAATGGCCTATGTGAGCTGCCGCCGGCGATTCACCAATAGGTAGGGTCTTTCACACGGCTGACGCTTGAAGGCATAGACGCTGACTGGTCTCGGCGAAGGGCTCATTCGGTGGAAGGGTCGGTGGACAATCCCGCTTTAGAGTATTAACGGAACCCATACTGGCGAATCGTTGGTCTTGCGGAGGTCGCGCGCGGCGTTCACCCACTCGATGACGCCATTTCGATCTCGAACTTCGAGTTCCCAACGATGCGACTGGACGAAATCCGTAGCGTCACGGGTTACTGAGGAAGTTGTTGCCAATATAGCTTTCGTGGCTCCCTCGGAAACCTTGACGCCATACAGCGCGCGAACAATGGAGACGTCAACCTTCCTTGATTCCGCGTATCTTTTGCATTCGACCAGGAACTTCAAAGCCAGTCCCTTTCGTTGCACGGCCACGACGTCACGCCCTCCGTCCCGGGTACGCTTCGTCAGCTCGATTTCACAGCCGAATCGCTTCAAGACGCCGGCGATCAACTCCTCAAATTGTCGAGGGCTCAGGTCGTTCAACGTGTGAGGCTTGCGGGAGAGTTCATTGAGGATTCGTTGGAAGTCGTGAACGATTTCGACAGTGCCGGCGTCAGGGGCTGCGACATTGTGCTTCTGCTCAAACTCTAGCAACTCCTTTTTGAGTTGATCCCGCCCTCTAAAATGCGGGACTTGACCGTACCGATACTTCCTGCAATATCTCCGCGATATCGAAATAGCTCAGATCCTCGATATCACGGAGGATGACTGCGGCTCTGTGCTGCGGCGGTATCTTTGTAAGGGCGGTTTCAATCGCGAGACGCAGTTGATCGTCTTCGCCGTTCGATGACGAATTTTCATCTTTAGTACTCAAGATAAACTTAGCCGCGCGTTAGGCTATTTGTCTGTCCAGAAGAGCTCAGCATCCGATCTTCGCACGTAGTTTGCGTCGAGCAGAGCGGGATTCTGCGCCGGTGTGATTGCCGCAATCCTGGCGATTGAGGAGGCCAACGCCCGTTGTTCGATGATTCTTACGCCATCGATTGCAAAGGCGCCGCGGAACGGGGAGAAGTCGGGCGTGATGATCTCTTCGAGTTTTTTCGGGAGATTGGATAGCCAGGTTGGGAATGTGGTGACGACTTCGGGGGCCAG
>DASQLD010000359.1:0-4522 GCA_035630195.1 Bryobacteraceae bacterium | reverse complement strand
ATCGAGTTGCGGTGTTTGCGGTAAGGGCAGCATTGAGAGTGTACTTCAACATTTCGATCCAATCGAAGAAGACGACGTCACCATCTCACGCTCAATATTAAGCACACTGGCCGTCTCTCTCGAACGCTCGCAACCGGAGTTTGAGCGAACGGGCGGCGTGCACGCAGCCGGACTCTTCGATAGGTCTGGCGCTCCGATCGTGGTTCGCGAGGACATCGGTCGTCACAATGCGGTCGACAAGACCATCGGTTACGCCCTCCTTCGTAAGCTCTTACCCCTCACCGGACATACGCTACTAGTCAGCGGACGCGTCTCCTTCGACATTGTTCAGAAAGCCCTCGGAGCCAGGATCCCTATCGTCGCAGCGGTATCCGCGCCATCCAATCTCGCCGTCGCATTCGCCGAGGAAAGTGGCCAGACGCTTGCGGGCTTCCTGCGGAAAGACCGGTTTAACGTCTACACGCACCCGAACCGTATTACTGAAAAAGGCGTCTAACGGCAGTGAAGCTCCTCGACGGCCTAAGCGCGCGGAAGTTCGAAGATATACGTGGCGCCCGCATCAACGGCGCCATCCCTGTCACTGAAAAAGCGCTAAACGAAGCTGTGAGCAGCCGTATTTCCGCCGCTCATGGTCGTATTCAGCAAGTTGGAATTCAGATCGGTAGTGACAATTACCTTGAGATGGGCATAAAGGTCGCGGTGGGTCCGTTTTCGAAGTGGTTCCGTCCCGAGGTCACGTTGCGGGCCCAGGCTCAACCAGCTCTGATCGTCGTGACTCTGGCCTCGCGCGAATATGCGCCGCTCATGTGGCTAGTAGAGCTTTTCGCGAAAGAGCTATTTCCGAAAGGCCTCACCATTCGCGACCAGCAAATCGTCGTCAACATTGCCGAGCTTCCCGCGATTGCGGAGTACAACGAGTTGTTGGGCTACCTGAAGAAGCTCGACATTTCTTCTGGGCCAGGAGCAATGTCTCTACTGTTCGAGATCGAGATCAATTGACTACGGAGGAAAGCATGAAGGAATGGATCGATAAACAGATCGCGAACGGGTTCAGCGATCTGAAGGGACTTTCAATCACTGCGAACATCCCAGTGAGGGACCGGCTCATCAACGAAGCGGTGACAGAATTTCTGCAGACTGCCGCGACAAGTGAGCCATCTGCCGCCTCCTCCGACATGCCCGATTTCCGTAAACTTTTGCAGCTTGTCAAAAAGGCGGAAGTGCGGGCCGTTGAAGGCGCAGTCGTTCTGGATGTCGTTGTCGCTGTTTAAGTTGAAACGGTTTTAGGACGGAGGCGGTCCTACGGCTGCAATGAGATCGCAGCTTCTTTCCGCACTTGCGTTGAATGCGCTGGCAGCTTCGTTGCTCAATGCGCAACCCCACACCCTGGCCGCTCTGCTCGATGGCAGCGGATTCACGCACATACCCGCTGGAGAATTCACGATGGGTTCGGTGGAAGGCAATGCTGACGAGCAGCCTGAGCATCAGGTCAAGATCAGCAAGCCCTTCGAGATGAGTAAGCTCGAAGTGACCCAAGCGCAGTGGGATGCGGTCATGCTTACACCTCACGCCATGCCATCGACCCGAGCGCGTGTAGAAGGCGTCAATCCCAGCAATTTCAAAGGACCCACGTTGCCGGTGGAAAACGTCACATGGACCGCCGTACAAGAGTTCATACGACTGTTGAACAACCGTGATCCGAAGCACACCTACCGTCTTCCAACAGAGGCAGAATGGGAATACGCCGCGCGGGGAAAAGATATGGAAGGTCTCCCCGCCAACCTGGATTCTGTCGCCTGGTACGAATCAAACGCAGAAGGCAAAACGCATCCCGCTGGTGAAAAAAAGCCCAACTCCTGGGGACTTTATGATATGCACGGCAACGTGCGCGAGTGGGTGCAGGACTGGTACGCTCCCGATTCCTACGGCGCAGAACCCGTCACGGATCCGCAGGGACCAGCTACCGGCTCCTATCGTGTCTACCGCGGCGGATCATGGCACTCGGCTCCCAAGTATTGCCGGACAACATTTCGCGGGTTCGATTTCCCATCAAATGACGACTACTCCGTCGGCTTCCGGCTCGTGCGAACGCCAAAGCAATAACTCATCCGCGGTCGATCAGGCGCCTGAGGTCTTCCGGATACATGGCCTTCAACTGAGGGTACGCTTCTGCCAGTCGGATCAGGTCGAGTTCGTCCTTCTTGCGCTTGCTAAGACGGCGCTGCTGATCGCTGTACGCCCACAGCTTGCCCTGCGTCACGTCCTGAAGGCTAGCTACTTTCACGCGAATTCCAAGAACTTCGGCGTCGATCGACCGAAGCGGAAAGCTTTGATATCTATCATCTGTTGTGAACTGGATTCGAAGTTTGCTTCCTTCTGCTAGCGCATTTACAGAATGTGGATACGTTTCGATCTTGAAATTCTGCTCCTGCAAATGCGCTGTCAGACTAGTTAGGGCCGACGCAATCATTACAAGGTCAGCATCGAGTGTGTACACCGGATCGACATACGCGTTGACCGCCAAACCGCCGATTAGGCAATAGGACCCATATAATTCGCAAGCAGCGATCAGCTTGACAAAGTCAGTACCGCCGCCCTGCGTCGTTAACTCGTACGCTTCAAACGCCGTCACAAAACATCCTAATGACGAGCACTTGTAGTCGAGTTGGTCATCTTGTAGGTGCCGTGTTTCAAAGCGATCGGAATCAGGTCGGGATAAAACTGTACGAACGTGCTATCAACCGCGCCATTGGTGGAGTGGCATGTTTCACAGCGATTTCCTACGGGCAGCGGCTTGGAAGTCGTTCGAACTCCCTTAGGATCGATATCGTAAAACGCCCAACCATTATTCGTGGAAATGCGCCGCGAATCTTTTACATGCGCCTCTATCGCCGAAACCGCCGTCTGATACCGGCCATGCTGATTGATCGAACCCTTCGACTCCGACTCGCGAATCTCGAGGATCAAAACAGTACCATCCGGCCACTTACCGGTCTTTACAAACTCGCGGTAGGACGAGGGATTTGCATACACGTTGTCGAAACGCAGAGGGGCGCCCGGAGCCGGCGCGTTGGGTCCATACGTCATGCCAAGGCCGGAGGACAGGAAAATCCACTCACGATAGTCGTCCGGCCGAACCAGCTCGTCCATCTTCGTGAATTTCGCTTTATCGGCTCCGAAGAGCACGCCCATAAAGGCAAGTATGGCGACAATCCTCATTGAAACTAGGGTATAACTTTCCCGAGGCCCAGGTCACGACGATCGGCCGCAGACATTTTCTCGGCTGCGTACCGGACAACAAGCCGCGGAAAGCTGCGCGAACGAACGTACTCCACCGTTTCCTCCGGGCGTTTCGGATAGGTCTCTTTCAGCAGCCAGCCGACGCCCTTCTGCACCATCACATCAGCATCTTTCTCAAGCCGCGAGCAAACATCGAAGATATAGTCGACGCTCCTCCCGCGCTTGGCTTCCTGCAGAAAGCTGACAGCAGACGCGCGACGCTTCCACCGGTTCCGAGATCTTGTCCATGGAATCAGCTTGTCCCGCAATGCAGGTTCGTTCTCTATGCATGCAGTAAGCAGCCAAGACGCCACACCATCGCAATGGGCCCAGTTATGCACGTAGTCATCGATCCAGCGCGCAAAACGCTTAAATGCTATCGCATCAAACTCACGTTTGAACTTGCGGCCGATGTGACAAACCATGGCGCCTTCCTCGAGCTTGCCGCTACGCCACAGCTCCTCGAAAACGGCATAGCGTTCCTCTAAAAGAAGCGGCTTGATCTGCTTGTAGGCAAGTGCCTCCACACGCTTGAGATCGGCCGAGCGCACACCCCACGGATCGACGGCTTCTTTGAAGAAATTGCGGCATCCCTCTCGTTACTCTTCGTCAACACACGCGGCCAGCTTGGCGCGAATCGACTCAACGACACACATAAATGCGACGCAGCCGCCCGAGCAGTGCTCCAAGTTTGTCCAGGCGAAGCGCGTTGCTCCCGTCCGACAACGCCCGGGCCGGCTCTTCGTGAACTTCCACAAACAACCCATCGACGGACCCAGTCGCAATCGCCGCACAAGCGAGTGGCTCAATGAATTCCGGTTGTCCGCCCGAGCCCTTCCCCGCCGCGCCAGGAAGCTGAACGCTGTGCGTCGCATCGAACACCACGGGCCACCCGAACTTACGCATGATGACGAGTCCTCGCATATCCACGACCAGGTTGTTGTATCCGAACAACGACCCGCGTTCCGTGAGAACGATCTTGTTATTACCCGTCGACGCAACCTTGTCGGCTGCGAGCCGCATGTCCTGAGGCGCGACGAACTGCCCCTTCTTTATGTTGACGATCTTCCCCGTACGACCCGCCGCTACGAGCAGGTCCGTTTGACGGCAAAGAAACGCCGGGATCTGGAGAACGTCCACCGCCTCGGCTGCCAAGTCCGCTTGCGATGGTTCGTGAATGTCTGACAGGATTTGAAAACCTTCGCGACGCAATCAGGCGAGAATTCTCAGTCCTTCTTTCAAA
>DASQLD010000358.1:0-13385 GCA_035630195.1 Bryobacteraceae bacterium | reverse complement strand
CGCTGTGGATGCTGGAAGACGCCAATCCCGGCGCCCTGATCCATGTGACACCCAAGTGAACATGCCTTCATCCCGACCGGCGCCACTCGTTCAACGTCCTTCACACTCACTTTAAACGGCTCGAAGAACCAACGGCTCGGTTCGTAGTAGGCAGTCACGAGCAGAGCCGTTGCCCGTCAAAAGTAATACTTCAACGCGAACTGGATCTGACGGAGTTGGCTCGTGGATCGAATACGGCCGAATGCGGCGTTTGGATTCAGGCCTTGTGTACCCCAGTTGGCCGACGGCCTGCCCCACGCCGGGTGATTAGGCGCGTTGAACATTTCCATTCGGAATTGTAATGTGTGCCTTTCATTGAAACGGAAATCTTTCATGGCGGACGCATCTACGTTCCAGGTGGACGGAGCAATCAGGCTGTTTCGGCCGCAATTGCCGAACTCGCCCGCCACCACATTCCGAAATGCTTCCCGCACGAAGTAGCGGTCCGGATTCGGATTGTCCGCTACCGGATTGACGCCTTCGACACAATGCAGGCGGTTTGAGTGCGGAAACCCTGCTCCCATTCCAGCCGAATCCCATGATTCCGGATTGATGGAGGTTCCACTCTGGACGGTCGCAATAGCGCTGAGTTGCCACCCACCAATCACTTGGTTCAGAACGCCACCCGTATCGAGGAACTGCTTACCCTTTCCGAACGGCAGCGCGTACAGCAAAGAGCTGACGAAGCGGTGAGGAATATTGAATCCTGCAGGACCGTAGTCGCACGATCGGCATCGCTGATTTTCCAGCGTGAAGTCCGATCCCGTTCCGCGAATCGCACTATTCTCGTCGAGCGCCTTCGACCATGTGTAGCTGAACATGGACGTGAAGCTGGCGCCAAAACGTTGAGTTAATTTTCCACTCAGCGCGTTATAGTTGCCGATTCCGTCACCAACCAAGTATTGAATTCCGTGCCATTCCGGATAGGGCTCGCGCGCGTCGAATGGTGTGATTCCCGGAACGGGAGCGTTGGCGTTCACCAGATAAGCGATCTTCCGGCTTTGATTTCCCGTGTATCCGATCTCAAGTGTTGAATTGGTTCCAAGTGTCCTTTGCACGTTGAAGAGATACTGCATGGTGTACGTCGTGGGGAGATTGTAGTCGGCGCCCCAAGTGAGTCCCGGCGCAAATGACACGGGCAACTGGCTGGTATTGATGAAGTTTTGAAAGGTCAGCGTCGGGACACCCTGCTGATCGATAACGGGATTAGCGCGGCCTCCGGCGGCGCGACTCATGTCGAAAATTGAATTCTTGCTTTCTTGCGAGAAGAAAACTCCGAACCCTGTACGGAATGACCACTGGGCCGAAGGACTATAGGCTATGCCGAGACGAGGAGCGAGGTTGTTGTAATCCGTCTTGATAAGACGGTTGCCGAGACGTCCGTCACGCGCGAGTTGGACCGGACCGGTAAAGCGGAAAGCAAGATCCTCATAGAAATCTCCTGTTCCGGTACGGACCAGAGTCGGATGTTTACTTGGATCGGGCTCCACTCCATAGGACGGAAGCGGCTGCTTAAGTTGGAAGTTCGGCTGTAGACCGAAATTGTCGAGCAGCGGCTGAAAAACCTCCCAGCGCAGTCCCCAGTTCACTGTCAGGCGCGGAGTCATCTTGTACGTGTCGTCAATGTAGAGCCCCCATTCGTGATTACGGAAATCCCCCTTGGCTAGAGCGACAGCGCTTTCAATAGTGCTGATGGCGCCCAGCAGGAAGTCAGCGCCATTGTAGCCGCCTGTCAGCGTATTTCCGTTGCCCGTGAAACTTCCGGTAGCTGTAAATCGACCGCGGGCGAACTCATTGCCGATTTGAAGAAATTGGTTGTAGCGCCAGTCCCCTCCAAAACGAAAAGAATGTTTTCCGGTGATCCAGGAGAAGTTGTCCACAACTTGGTAGACCTTGTTATCGATGGTGAAAGGACCATTGGCGTCATTGCCGAACCGATTCAGCGTGCTGCCGGTGAGATTGATGTCTGGGATGCCCCACGAGTTCGGATCGTCAACTTTTACAGGAGTTCCGATCTTCTCGTTGACGTTTTCAACACCTGACAGCTCCTGGCTGATGTTGTTGAACATCGAGTTGTAGCCAAACCGAAACTCATTAACTTTGGACGACGAGAAAACGCGAGTATTGGCGAGAACCCACTGGCTTGCCTTCGTGTAAAGAATCGTACCGTTGAGCTGCACGCCTGGCGTAAGGGTTAGTTCATCGGTCCAACTGTAGCGGCCGAACCATTGAGAAACAGTGCTTTCATTGAAATCGATGCGACCCGTAAACTGGTCTTTGTCGACCGGCACTTTCTGTAGGTACTGATAGTTGCGATTCGGTAGGCCGGTTTGCTCCAGGTTCGGCAGGGGAGCAAAGTTCTCGAGCAGATAGACAGAAGCCGGATTGAATCGATTCGCAGGAATCTGATTGTTCGGGAAGGGGCTCGACGTGACTGTGAATCCAGTGCCGCTTGGGTTTGGCGTTCTCACCCGCGTCGCCGGATCCTGCAGCGGCGTCGGCACGGCCGAGAAGTCGCCTGCTCGCATGGCAGGCGTCATCGTCGTGAAGAACTGCGGGGTGGTCCGGCGCGATTTGAAGCCTTCGTAATTGGCGAGGAAGAAAAGACGGTTCCTTCCGTCGAACAACTTCGGAATCTGGACCGGCCCCCCAAGTGTGAAGCCGTATTGGTTCTGGCGGTAAGGAGCTTTCAATGGGGCCGTCTGTGTGGGACTCTCCGGATCTTTGAAGAAATATGGTCGGGCGTCAAGCTTATCATTGCGGAGGAATTCAAAGACCGAACCGTGATACTCGTTGGTCCCACCTTTTGTCGATACGTTCACTTGCCCTGCTGTGCGTCCGAACTCCGCCGGATAAACACCGGTTTGAACCTTGAACTCCTGCAACGCCTCAACGGAAGGAAGAACGATAAACAGATTGAAGTTGATATCTGTATTCGTAATTCCGTCCAGAGTGTAGTTGCTCCAAGCGGACCTGGCTCCAGCAAGAGACATCGTAATCTCAGAGCGTGTCCCGCCCTGGCGACCTGCCGCCTGTGCCGCCTGCGCAAAACCGTACGTCACGTTCGGACTCAATGCCACCAAGCTCAAGAAGTTCCGGCCGTTCAGCGGCAAGTCGGTAATCCGCTTCTGTTCGATGACGGTTCCCACCGTTGCATTCTCGGTTGTCAAAAGAGGCACGGCGCCGGTGACTTCGATCGTCTCGCTTACCTGCCCTACCTCCAGTCCAAAGTCGATACGGGCAGTCTGCTGCACCTGAAGTTCGACGCCAGTACGACTGGCGGCCTTGAAGCCGGACTTCTCGGCTTTGACGTCGTACATACCTGGAACAAGGGCCGGCACATTGTAGATCCCGTCATCGTTCGTGGTGACGATGCGAACGCCATTCGTCGCGGTATTAGTGACGGTGACGGTAGCGCCCGCAACAGCAGCGCCGCTCGAGTCCTTGACTTCGCCGGTGACTGTGCCAAGCGTTTGCGCTTGCAACGGGCCAGCCAGTAACAGCACAAACAGTGCTACAGAATAAGCGATGAAGTAACAGGGAGACCGCATGGTTTGCTCCTTTGGCTATGAAATGAAGGTCGCCGTAGATACTATCACTATCTGCGTTCAACGTGCCATCACCAAGGCATTCATGGGGTCATTGCATTAAGATACGTGGCCATCTGAGGTCCTAGCTCCGCCTTGCGCGCTATGCACAGATCGATTTTTTCCAATGTTTGCGCAAGTGTGCGAGTCCCGCCGCTGAGATCACCAATACGTTGCGAAAAGAAGGACTGCACGTCCTTTCGGGATGCCGGATCGCACACGCCCCCGGACAGCTCGATCAGCACGGTCCCACGATCCCTCATCTGTCCTTCCGGCATCCGCTTGGTTATCGCCGGATAGTTTTCTTGGATGAACTTCCACAGTATCCGTGCCGTCTCCTCGCTAAAGCTCATGCCGAACAAAACAGCCAACCTCTCATTCGCAGGAACGGTCGTTGTTAAGATCCACGGAGGTGTCTCTCTCGCCAACTCAGGGTTCTGGACCCACCCGAGAGCGCGCGTTATAAGACCGCGCTCTGTAACATCGCTCAGTGCCTCGGCGCCAGCCCTCATGGCCTGATATGTTTCCCGGTCTGCCTTTCCCGCGACTCCGCGAGTGATCGCTGCTGCCATACCCGGGTCAATGCTTGTTCGGTCGCCTAGCCACTTCAACGTGAGATCACGCGCGTATTCATCGAGGTCACGTTCCCGCGCCAGGTTCAGCACCGTACCCCACATTCTCGAACGCAGAAGCCGGATCTCCGAATCGTCACTTTCAAGCTCCCGCCACCCGAGGTTCTTTGCCTTGCCTGTGTAGGTTCGGCCGACAAGACGCTCGAATGCCGGAAGCTGTTCGTCATTAACGAGCGGCCTGGCGGCAGTAAAGATCTCGAGGCCCGCCTGGACCGTCGAAGGGTTACTGGAACTAGACAAATCAATTGTCACGGAAAGAGCTGTTCCGGACTGGCTAGTCCCGCATCAAATAACGAGCGAACGTTATGAATCAGATCAGCTTCCTCGATCGGCGACAAGGACCGTGCCTGCGCGAGCCGGACCGCAAGATCACCTTCATACAAAACGCGGTAATATCCTACTGCTCCCGCATCCGCATCGATCCAAGCCGGGCAGGACTTCGCCTTCTGCAGACGAACCGTCTGTTTGGGATCAGACAACAAAGTGCACTCGGTAGCAGAGGAAGAATCCGTGGCATAGCGAATACAAACGGGAACTTGCCACGATTGCTTCCGATCACCCTTCGAACCGAGAGGCAAAAAACGTTCTTGGCTGATGCTTACGTCGGAAGCTGGCCCGTTGCATTCCAACTTGACCCGAGGAAGCGGAGCGCCGGGCCTGTCGAGGAACGTGGAGAACGGAGCCGACATGTCCTTGCCTGCGGCTTCAGATAGAGCGCTTAAGAAGTCCGAAGTAATCGTGTTCTTCCAGGCATGCTTCCGTAGATAGCTTTGTATGCCCGTTCGGAACTTCGCGGGGCCGATGAAACTCTCGAACATCCCGATCACCGCAGCGCCTTTGTTGTAGGTGATGCTGTCAAAGGCCTGGGCAATGTCTCCTGCATTCTCAATGGGTTGTCGGATCCGCCGCGCGGACGTCAAACTGTCACTCGAAATTGCAAATCCCTTGCGAAACGGAAGGAAGAGAGGAGCTTTCCATTCCGGAAAGATCCGGTCGACTATGCGAACTTCCATCCATTCCGCGAAAGCTTCGTTTAGCCACAAATCGTCCCACCAATGCAGAGTGGCCAGATTCCCGAACCATTGGTGCGCAATCTCGTGCGCGATGATGTTTGCACTGCTGATTTTGCGTCGATGAAATTCTCCTGTAGGCGGCGCTACCAAATGCGATTGACCATACGTGATAAGGCCAGCATTTTCCATCGCTCCCCCATTGAACGGGAACGCCACTTGATCCAACTTGTCGAAGGGGTACGGGATCCCGAAATAATTCTCGAGAGCCTCAAAGATTTTAGGAGTCGCCTCGCGAGCGAACGTCGTTCGCGCGCTACGGCCCTTTGGCACGATAATTCGCAGTGGCGTCTTCTTTTTCCCCGCATGGCCGGCCTCCACAATCTCGAATGGCCCCACAGCAAGAGCAACTAAATAGGTGGAAATGGGCGCAGTCGGATGGAAACGCACTATTCTCTGTCCGTTCTCACCTGGCGCCTCTGAAAGCTGACGAGCGTTGCTAAAAGCCTGCATCCTCGATGGTACGCGTAAAGTTATGTGCCACGGCGCCTTATAGATGGGCTCGTCGAAGCATGGAAAGGCCGTGCGGGCGTCGATCGGCTCGAAATCAGAGTAGGCATACCAATCCCCCGAATCTTGCCACGTAAGAACCCCGGCAAATCCCTGTTTGCGAAACGCAGCCGAGAAAACGATCCGAATCGTCGCTGAGCCGGGAGGCACAATAGTTTGGGTTTGCACACCGAGGAAGTCTTTGCCCGATCCGATCGCGCGAGCGCGCTGCTCAGGACCTTTGCCGTAACGAATTGCAGCTTCAGAAACCTTTAGGTCCGTACCGTTTAGCCAAACCACGGAGGCTGGAATGCTTAGCTTGACGTCTATATCGATTGATCCATGAAATCGATCCTGCGCCGGATCGATAGTAAGGTCGAGACGATAACGCTGGGGCACTACGCTGCCATCTAAACGCAAAGACGGTGGTTGAACCTCAGCACAAAACATGGGCGATACGGCAAAGAGAAAGGACACCCACAGGTTCCGGCAAATCATCGCAGTGGAGAATATCATGTTTATTGCGCTTACACATAACCTTTATTTCTATGAGAACCAGCGGATAAAGATGGTATCGCTGGCTCGTTCAACATCGATGAGGGATCGATGGAGTTCGGAAGCAACGCCGGACAAAACCATTGACACCCGCTATTAAGAGCTAGTACGTTCGTGATAATGCTGTTGACAGTCGCCCGCTCTGGCATCTTATTCGTTTGCGCGACATTACCATCGTTCGCTCAGTCTCTTCCCCATCACGACATTCTCCGGACAAACGACAAGATAGAAATCGATGGGAAGCTCGATGAACCCTCGTGGAGACAAGCTCCCGCGGTCGGCGAGTTTCACTTCAACTGGTGGAAGACTGGGCCGAAAGAGTCGACCGTAGCAAAGCTACTTTGGAACGATGAAAACCTCTATGTAGGCTTCTATTGCCACGACCGCAATATCTCAGCGAAAGTAGTCGAGCGGCACGGACCGGTATCACTTGACGACAGTGTCGAGGCGTTCATCAGCCCAAATATTGGAAAGATTCGAAATTACTACGGGTTCGAAATCAACGTTATCGGCACAATGCTGAACTTCATAAAGGCGGACTGGTACAAGGGGCCCTTTCACTGGGAGCCGGCGGATGTTCGCTACAAGACATCGTTCCACGGACTGCCCGTGAAGAACGATTCACCTGACGACCAGCACTGGATTCTGGAGTTGGCGATTCCATTTAAGAACTTCGAAAAGGATGCGCCGCACACCCCGCCACGTGAGAACGATACATGGCGTCTTAACCTAAACCGGGCCGGCGGTACGACCAATGGCCAATACAGCACATGGTCGCCAATCTCGACGGAAAAGCCGAACTTCCACGTGCCGGAAGCGTTTGGCTGGGTTCGTTTTGTAAATCGTATAGCTGGTAAATAGGACGGCTAGTTGGCGCGTCGTCTGCGTCGATGGAAAAACGCTAATGTCGCCAGCGCAGAGGCAGAGAGCGCGATAGAAGCCGGTTCCGGCATTCCAACATATACATTGTCCATGCTGACGATGTCGTTGCCCGCCTGCCAGTCAGCGTTAATCGCTAGCCACTGCAGATTCGATAAAACGCGCCGGAGGTCCTCTTCCGTCGCTGCGGGACCAGAATCGCCACTACCATTGGCGATTTCCCAACCAGCGGAAGCAATGAGCGGGATTTGGTACGTAGTCCAGTCCGTACCGGGAGGCGGTGTCCGAAATTGGAGCTTGGTGGCGCCACTTACGAGCCCAATCAAAGGCAACATACGGCCGTCAGCGGAAAGCACTTTCTGCTGGATTCGAATCTTAGCGCCGTATAAGCGCGATTGATCTCCGAGCCAACTTGTCGGAGCGTGGAAGGCATTAAAGCCATACACGTCGCTGGTTTCAATGTAGCCGCTACCATCTACGCCGCCGAAAGGGACGTAAGTCGGCAGCCAGCCGTGTGTGCTGTTGAAAAATTCTCCGACAGTCCAGCTCTGATCGCCGGTCTCGAAATCGCTCCGGAGCAACGTCGTTGCATCGCACGCCAAGACAGAAAGCGCAGCGACAGCGATCAGGTTCCAAAGGCGAGTAATAAGGTTACCTCCGCGGTGCTAACAGTGTAGCTTGCGGAGGCCCTAATAACAATAGTCTTAGTTTTCTTGCGGTACTTAAGATCCTGAGGCCCTAGTTGGTACTAAGTCCTCAGGGTAAGTTAGCTTATGGCTTTACAGCAATCGTTGTCTTCAAAGTCTTGCCGCCGGTCCCGACGTTGCTATTCGTGCTGCGCGTCTGAACAACGACATCGACAGCCGCGCTGGGCGCCACATGATCCGGGATTCGGATGTTGATCTGATAAACGCCGACCAAACCCGGCGCGAGCCCGAAATATTGCACATCGCCTGGATCAAGCCAGCGGGTGCCAACAAGAACACTGATCTGCTCTTCGCCCGGAAGCGGTCCGCTCGGGGGCGTTCCTTCTGCCGGAGCACCCGGAACGAAGCCAAATCCAGTCCCGAACAACGCGACCACCTGACCTTTGGCGACAGCATTTGCCGCGTCGTTGACAGTACCGTCGGCATTCACTGCCGCGATCGTTCCCTGCTCCTGTCCACCCTGAACAAATAGCGAGGGCGCCACCCGTGCCAGCGACACCGATCCTGCTCCTACAATTTCGCCAACCGATTTACGAATGACCTGCAGTTCGGCCGATCCCGACGATGCAACGTCCATCGGAACAAAGAAGTTAATCTGTCCGGGCGAGACGAAATACAAGGGAAGCGATCGGTTGTCGAGAAGTACCTCGATGTCAGCCAATTCCTTCGGTAGAGGTATTGGGTTCGGAAGTTCGTTAAACACCTTCGTTTCATTGCTGAACGCAACATTGCTTCCGCGCGGATAAACGATGCCGATTCCGCCCGGCGTAAGCGGCCTCTCGGCATAACTTCCAGCAACTTGGGTCCGCAATCCATTGAAATACACAGCCGCCCGGTTGACCGCTTCGGCAACGAAGAGATTGCCTGTTCGGTCTTGCGTCAGGGCAAGCGGTGTACTGGACGGAATTTCATAGTCGGAGCGGACACCCAGACTTAACTGAACGAAACGCGGATATCGAATCGCTCGATTTCCCCGAGTGTTCGCAATCCAGATCTCGCCCGTGAGTGGACTGACCCAGATTCCCTGTGGATTCGACAGAGACGGAATCGTAAACGCAACGGGTGGATCGATGGCCGCCGTCGGAATGCGATCGAATATTAGAACGCGATTATTACCCGCATCGGTTACGTACAAGCGGTCATCTGTATCGAGCGCGATGTGACGGGGGCTGAACATCCGGTTGGGACCAACTGCCCGAGCCACGGTGAAGAAGTCCGGCTGGCCAATGACTGTTTCGGCAGCCATGCCATTCGTGAAGTCGGCCCCGGTCGGCTTGCGGAAAAAGAGCACCCGATTATGGGCTGCATCGGAAACGACCAAGTGCCGCTCAACCGTCAGCGCGAGGCCGAACGGATAGGCCATATTGAACCGCGATGGGTCTGTAACCTTCGTATTGAAATTTCGCTGTCCGAGGACGAGATTTGCGCGATGTCGTTCGCCGGGAGCCAGAGTCTGCGCAAACGGCGATGGGAATCGAAGCACGCGACCATTCCGCGAATCGGCGACAAACAGATCTCCGTTAGTATCCACGATGAGGCCGGTGGGAAGGTTCAAACCGGAGTCCGTTTGAAGGTCCAGATTATTCTGTGGCGCGTTGACCAAGGTACGTCTCAGGTCGTTCTGCCCAATGACAATATCCGCAATATCGTTGGGACGAACGTTCCGTGCGTCCTTATAGCCCAGGATTCGATTGTTGTAGGTGTCGGCGACGTACAGACGCGGTGGGGTCGAACTCGTGTCAACTGCGATTCCACCGCCGTCTGCCAAGTTCGTTCCCGTTGTGAAACCATTGAAAAGGTATACTTCGCGGCCTTCTACGATGTTCGGAGAGCTGAAGTTGAAGGCAACTTGTCCAAGGACGCGATTCGCCGAAGCTCCCGGTCCGAAGGACGGAAATCCGAGGACACGATTGTTCCCTGTATCGGCAACGTACAGTTCAGAGCCGACCGCATAGACGCCGAAAGGATTGGCGACAGTGGTCTCGTTGGACTCCGCCAAGCCGCGATTCGCAACGAAAGAATCGAGATCCGGTTGTCCTAGGACAGCCGTTGCCGGCGGCGAAGGGATCGCCTCGGTTTCAGCAGGCCATTCTGCGGCGGGTTCGTAACGTACAATGCGATTCAAGCCCGGATCGGCCACAATCAGACGGTTGTTCATAACCGTCAGACCCTCCGGATTGGCCATTACGTACTGCGCCGGAGTCGGCTGGTTTGGCTGACTGATCCAAACGCCAAGGATGCGAAATCCTTCCTTACCACTCGTATAAGGGGGCGCAAAAGCGACGACTCGCTGAAGCGAATCAGCCACATACACCCGGCCGTCCCCATCGACCGCGATACCCGAAGGCCGGTTCAGGATTCCCTTGGCCAAGCGAGCAACAGTACCGGAGTTAGATGGAATGGTATTGGTTTTGAAATCCGGTTGGCCGAGAACGAGGTCCGCAGACGGGCCGTTTGTGCCCGCTTCCAGGGCCAATCGGGGATAACGAAGTACCCGATTGTTCAAAGCATCCGAGAACCAGAGATTGCCTTGGGCATCGAACGAGAGACCGGAGGAATTGGCCCCGGCGTCCGTTGAAACGGAGAGCGATTTCTCGCTGATCCCGCCGGTGTTCGGAGTTCGCGTAGTGAAGTTCAGCTGACCGATGACGAGATCCGGCGTCTGAATTTCTTCTGTACTCGCAAATGGCTTAGAAAACCTCAAGATACGATTGTTTCCGGTATCGAGAACATAGAGACTACCTTTGCTATCGACTACGAGCGCACCCGGGGCATTGAATCCGAGTGACCGCGTGGTACCCGGACCCAGCGGCGCTGTCGATTCGGCATCAAGTTGCCCGAGTATCAACTCAGCAGGCGCGCCGTTGGCAAAGGTCATTGCGTTTCGCCAACCCAATACCCGGTTGTTGCGCGTATCGGAGACGAAAATGGCCTGCGGAGTGGAACTGGCGTCTACTGCCACTGCGAAGGGTTGGAACAACGATCGGCCATCCGGCACGTTGGGATTCGTACTGCGAATCGTCAGGGAAGGTTGACCTACGACACGGGATGGGGTCAGATTCAGTTCCTGCGCCCAAGTGTTGTGCGGGAGCGCCGCAATGGCCGCCCCCAGTATTATGACATTTATTTTCATATATTTACGGCGGACTTAAAGGCAAGCTTGGCGGAGCAAACTCATTTCCTCGTGTTGCTTTGCCGAGACTTCGCACTATACAATGCTACACTGCGCCTTGAGTCTGGTTTCATCGCCCCACCGACCGCGAGTTTGCGCGGTCAGCTTCTTGAATACCGTCCCGCTCGTTTGGGGCATGATGCATGGCCAGGAAAAGGACATTTTTGAACTAAGTTTCTCGGTTCCTTCCGATTGCGCGGACCAGGTGCAGCGCGGGGAGGTAGATTTAGGAATTATTCCCGTTGCTGAGGTTCAGCGTCTAAACTTGCCTTACTTCCGCGACGTCGGAATCGGCGGTCGCGGTCCTGTCCGGACGATTCTCCTGATTTCCAAGAAAGACCCGGCCGACATTCGGATTCTGGCTGCCGATTCCAGCTCGCGGACCTCGGTCTTGCTCACCCGGTTGATTCTGGCTCGCAAATACGGCTGCAAACCCGCCATTCAAACGGTTTCTCCCGATCTCGACCGCATGCTCGAACGCGCGGACGCCGCCTTGATCATCGGCGACCCCGCACTACGAATCGAACCCGGGAAATTGCCTTATCAAGTGCTGGATCTGGGCAAGGAGTGGACCGAGATGACTGGACGCCCTATGGTGTTTGCCCTTTGGTCCGGACAGCAGCAATTCATGACCGAGACAAACCGGAAAGCATTTGCGGATTCGTGCCGCTTCGGGCTCGAGCATTTGGAGGATATTGTCCGCGCTAATGAAGCCGATAGAAATATTTCCGCCGACTTAATCCGCACGTATCTCACGAAGCACATCACATTTGAATTGAATGCAGACGATCATCGCGGACTACAACTCTTTTGGTCGTATGCAGCCGAACTCGATTCATGATCGTGGCGAATGCGATCTGGGTATGAGACTCTCTTGAAGTAGCTTGACAGCCGTACTTATCACACAAAGATGGAAAGAGAGGCCAAGCAATCCCAAAAAGCCAACATCGATTTCTTCCGCGGTGGGGGCGAAATGGGCGAACGAATTCGCTCGTTTAATTGGGAAAACTCTCCTCTCGGACCCACTCAACACTGGCAAGGCAGCCTTAAGACAGCCGTTCGTATCATTCTGGATTCACGATATCCGATGTTCCTCTGGTGGGGAACCGAGTTCATTAATCTTTACAACGACGCCTTTATACCGGTCTTAGGTGAACGCCATCCTGACGCTCTCGGACGGCCCGCTCCGGAGATCTGGAGCGAGCTTTGGGGAACTCTCGGGCCACAGGCAAAAGCTGTGCTCGAGTCGGGCGAATCGTCATGGAATGACCAGGCGCTCCTGATCATGGAACGCCACGGTTACCGCGAAGAGACGTATTTCACGTTCTCCTATAGTCCTGCTCCAAATGACGCGGGTGGTGTCGGAGGAGTGTTCTGCGCCTGTACGGAAGACACGCATCGGGTACTTGGCGAACGACGATTGCGCACGCTCCGGCAACTGAGTACCTCCACCGGCTCCAGTGCTTCTGCACAAGAAGCCTGCAAGATAGCCGCAGCCACCCTCGAGGAGCGTGCTCACGACGTCCCATTTGCGCTGTTCTATTTGCTGGGAGCAAACGAAGAAGAAGCTCGTCTGGTAGCTTCGGCCGGTCTGGAGCCCGGCGTGACACATGCGCCTCAAATCATTCCATTATTGAGCGGCAGTGACACTATCTGGCCGCTTGAGCTGGCACTAACCGGCTCACACCAGATACTTCACGACCAGGCTTGGAAAAATCTCCCCGGTGGACCATGGGCGGAGCCCGTCAAAACTGCGGCCGTTCTGCCCCTGATCGATGGCGGGCAAACGAAACCTGCCGGATTTCTCATAGTTGGAGCAAGCCCGCTTCTTGCCTTCGACGATGACTATCAGGGATTCTTCGATCTCCTTGCATCGAGCGTCGCCAGCTCCATTGCGAAAGCTCGCGCATTGGACGATGTGCGGAAGCGGGCCAAGGCGCTCGCCGAAATCGATCGCGCCAAGACAGTCTTCTTTTCGAACGTCGCTCACGAATTGGAGACACCGCTAACCTCGATTCTCCGATCGATTGAAGACGCCATGGCTCAGGACGACCGTCTCGCACCAGAAGTGCGATCCGATCTTTACGTAGCTCACCGCAACGGCCTGCGTCTTCTTCGTCTCGTTAATGGCATACTCGACCTTTCCCACATTGAAGCCGGCCGCATGAGCGCCGTCTATCAGCTTACGGACCTCGCTTCATTGACCCGAGATTTAGCCAGCGTTTTTCGCTCGACGATTGAGAAGGCTGGGTTAT
>DASQLD010000357.1:0-2675 GCA_035630195.1 Bryobacteraceae bacterium | reverse complement strand
ATGCGATGGCAGCGGCGGCTCGCGATGGAAGATTGGAAGATCGAGACGCGAATCGTTCGACTGAGAGATCTGCCAAAAGGCACCGTTGCCAACATTTACTGGTCCTTACCTCGGCGCACAGCAACGATCAAAGTCTTGGATCCTATTGATTCCACGCTCGCGCGCTCGGAAATCGTTCGCGATACCGAATTGTCCGTAGTGCATGAGCTCGTGCACTTGAGCATGGCCAAGCTTCCCCTCGACTCGACCAACACCGAACTCGAAGAGGAGGCGGTGAAGAAGCTATCCACCGCGTTGCTGGCCCTCGATAAGACAGACGACTCCGTTCGCCGCTAGAGCGTTTTCGTCACCTTTGACAGTGTTCTCGGCTTATCCGGATCGAGTCCCTTCTGTTCCGCAAGGCGCGCAGCGAAAATCTGAGCGGGAATAATATACGGAATTGGCGTATACAATTCCGGCAGTTCTAGTGGTAAACAGATCACCTTCTTCCCGAATTCGGCCGCTGGCCGATTGCTTCTATCCGTAATTACTAGCGTTTCCGTACTCAAACTGCGAAGTTTTTCGAGCGTTTCGCTCAGACCTTCCCATGTCACGCCTGCAGGAGCGAAGGTAAAGGACGGAAACGCGTGGCCCACCATCGCGATCGGCCCGTGTAGAAGATCTGCGGAGGAAAACCGCTCCGCCACCACATAACAGGTCTCCATCAGCTTCAACGCGAACTCGAATGCATTCGAATAATTGAGACCTCGGGCGACGACCACCGCATGATCCATGAACGTGTAACGCTCGGACATCTCGCCGATACTGGGCTCGAGGCCCAGAGCGGCATCGGCATAGCCTGGAAGTCTTTTTAGCCCCTCGACGTCGATTTTGGCTCCGAGGGCGTACGCCAATAAGTACATCGCCAGCAGTTGGCCTGTATACGTCTTGGTTGCTGCCACGCTTTTCTCTTTGCCGGCGCGCACTAGGAATACGTGCTCCGCAACCTTTGTCATGGTGCTGGCGGATTCATTCGTGATTCCCACTGTCACCACCCCTTGGCCCCGAGCACGCACCAAAAATGCGTTTGTGTCCGTCGATTCGCCCGACTGCGAGATCGCGACGACCAGCGCATCGCGATAATCAATTTCCGACCCGTAGAGAGTGACAATCGAGGGCGCTGCAAGGGAGACTGGAATTCCCGTCAGGATCTCCAGCAGATAACGTCCGAACGTGGCTGCGTTGTCCGAAGTTCCACGAGCCGCGAGCACTACCAGACGAGGCGGACTCCCCGCAAGCCGTCTGCGTAGTTCCTCGATCGCAGGCAGTTCACTTTGAAGAGTTCGCTCCAACGCTGCTGGTTGCTCGCGAATCTCTTCGAGCATCTTGGACATGTCCCGATAGTAGCAATCCGACTCTGAGTGCTACCATTGCGCAAATATGACACGCTTCTTGTTCCTTTTGGTCTTCAGTCTGTCCGGGTTGGCTCAAACGACACAACCCGACTGGTCCCAACTCGAAGAAGAGACGATGCGCCATTTCCAGGCGATTCTTCGCGCGGACACAGCAAATCCTCCAGGAAATGAGGTGCGGGCCACGGATTACCTTAAGCAAGTTTTAGAAGCAGAAGGAATCCCCGTCAAAATCTTCGCGCTCGACCCGAATCGTCCAAATCTGGTAGCCCGCATAAAAGGATCCGGCAAGAAGCGGCCGCTGCTAATCGCAGGCCACAGCGACGTCGTCACAGTCGACCCGAAGAAATGGAGGTTCCCTCCCTTCAGCGCGACTCGTGACAGTGGTTACGTCTATGGGCGTGGCGCCGTGGACGACAAGGACAATGTAGCCGCCTGCCTGATGATCATGTTGCTTCTGAAGCGGCTGAACATACCGCTCGATCGCGATGTCATTTTTCTAGCGGAATCCGGAGAGGAAAGCACCACCACCGTCGGCATCGATTTCATGGTGAGTAAACACTTCCAAGAGATCGATGCAGAGTACGCGCTCGCGGAAGGAGGTGGCGTTCGCAGAGAGGGTGGCAAGACGCTATACGCGCAAGTTGGTACTACCGAGAAGATTCCGGTTCCCGTAACGCTGGTTTCGAGAGGCCCCGCCGGTCACGGGTCGGTTCCGCTCCGCACAAACGCCATCGTTCATCTGTCCCAAGCAATTGCGAAAATCGCCGCGTGGCAAACGCCGATGCGTCTGAACGATACTACGCGAGCATACTTCGAGCGCCTGGCAACGATCAGCACTCCCGAGAAAGCTGAGCGCTACAACGGAATCTTGAATCCCGAAAAGGCCGCGGCAATTCAGGAATATTTCGCCGTTCACGAGCCGGCCCATCACTCGATGCTGAGAACCTCAATTTCTCCTAACATCATTCAGGGAGGTTATCGCGCGAACGTCATCCCGTCGGAAGCTCAGGTCCGATTGGATGTCCGAGCATTCCCGGGCGAGGACATGGATAAGTTGCTCGCAGAGATCAAGACCGTGATCAACGATCCTGCCGTTGAGGTAGTTGCCACGGCCGGGACAAGGCCCGCCAGCGCGGTCTCTCCCGTCGAAAACGAGGCGTTCAAGGCAATCGAACAAGTGATACGAAAGCACTACGGCGTCATCACGCTGCCTAGTATGAGTACCGGCGCTTCCGATAAGGCGCAACTCCGCGCCAAAGGAATTCACAGCTACGGCATAGG
>DASQLD010000356.1:0-15818 GCA_035630195.1 Bryobacteraceae bacterium | reverse complement strand
CGGTTTGGTTGGTTCTCCTGTACGGCAAACGTTGAATTCCGTACGGCTAATTACCTGCTGTTCCGCCTTGCTTTTCTGCTTCTAAGCGCAAGTAAGTCGCGAAACTTTTCCGTACAATGGCCGGAGCTGTTGTAAGCATCACACGTCCACTTAAAGGATGCGAACGCCTCTTTACTGGCTGAAACAACGAGGACGCGGATTGCCACACTTAGCAATGCCCACCGTTGGCCTCCTTTAGTTCAGGTCTTACTCGGCTGAGCGAGCGTACTGAGAATCGCACTTTCACTGGTGCCCTCGCGAGATATCTCCGGGCATTCGCAACCGAGACCACGCCGGATCGTTACCGAAAAGTCTGGGGAGGGTTCCATAACTATTCTGTTTGATGCCAGACTCGACCGAGTATTGGCATCTGTCGAATAGACTTACTAAGCGCACGCAGCAATGTTACCGAGTGTGCCGGCGTTTTGACGAACTCGCAAATCGGGCAGCCTCGGCGAGAATTCGAAGCGCCCTGTTCACGGCCTCGCCATATGGGAAAACATCCATGAGGTCAGGCTCGATGAGCACTAGATTCGTGCCTGCCGTAGCTTGCCTGTAGTATTTGCCCCGACCACCACCCTTAGGCTGCGACGGATCGTATTCTTCCCGCAAATTGTTACCGCGATCGGCTACCACCGACTTCTTCTTCATACTGTTTTCGCTCTGTCGCCGTTGCCATCCGAGCGCTGATGATCCGAATCTTTCCGGTGGGCTCGCAATGCGCGACGAAAATCAGATTTCGCTCCATGTATGACCAATAGTGATCTCCCGGTGGTCGTTGAGCAAATGGTCAGGATCGGGATAGGTCGTGGCGAGCGGGTCGAGGAACACAGTTGCCGCATCTTCAAACCCACCTTGTGCTTCTTAAGGTTCGCCCCTGCTTTGCTCGCATCCCACTCGAACCTTACCTCAACCAAGGTAGCGCAGAGTGTCGCGAGTTTCCCTGAGGCCTGCCGTTAGGGCTGGATCGGCAGCCGCCGGACCCTGAATCCTTCATCCTCAACGAGAACGATGGCCCCGCTTGTAAGTTCCGCCGCGCACTCAGCGATTACTCGAAAGAGTCGCGGGTTCACGGCGGCAGGCGTTTGATTTCGAAGCCGAAAGATGATGACACTCGGAGCCTGGCTGCGCGTGATCGCGAGAATGTCTCCGAAATCGAGATCGAAGGTAAGCACAACTCTGGTCTCCGCCAAGGCTTTCGCCGCGATCTCTGAATCGGGAAGACGAATGAGACCTTCATCGCGAAGGTGGACCGCGTCGTGACTTGCGCCTCGCAAAGCTTCCACGGTCGTGAGAGACACGCCCATGTCGGCCAGGAATCTCACGCCGCCGGGCTCTTGAAGAAACCGATTTCTTCATTTGCAAGCGCGGAGGCGTACTGCAGAGCTTGGCGTATATCTTCGCTCTCAAGCTCTGGGTACTCGCGGATGATGTCGTCCGTGGACATTCCGTTCGCCACCAGATTCACAACGAGAGCGACAGTGATTCGCATCCCGCGGATAGAAGCGCGTCCTCCCATAATCGAGGTATCGAACGTGATCCGGTCAAACATAGGGTTAGTCTACCTTGTTCCGGACGCGCAACTGCTCCCGTTCGAATGGATCGTGAACACGAGTGCGGTGAGGTCACTTCGGTGACATGCTTGCTCTTCCGCTTCAGCAGCACACGCACCCGGCGGTTCACTCACTCCTATATTTGGGCCGTTTCCCGTTGCGTCCTGCTGCCTGACTGGCACACTGTCGGAGTATCTATGTCTAAGTATAAAGACAGATATAATGGCTGACATTCTCGAGTTCGGGGAGTCAGCATATGCGCCTGTTCGCTCTGTTAATGATCTCCGCCGCTGCTGCTCTTGCGCAGACGGCTTCAACACAGATTCTCGGCTTGGTCACCGATTCGTCCGGAGCGGTAATTCCGGGCGCTACGGTAACAGCCACGCGAGTCGACACCGGTGACCGCCGCTCCACTACCTCGAATGACACGGGAAATTACATCTTTCCTCTTGTCGATTCGGGTTCCTATGAGGTGACATGTGCGGCTCCCGGATTCAAGACGGAAATTCGTCGAAACATCCTTCTGGAACTCAATCAGAAAGGGCGTATCGACTTCCAGATGCAGGTCGGGCAACAGGCGGAGACGATTGAGGTCAACACCTCAGCCCCTCTTCTCAAGACGGAAGACGCGACTCTCGGCTCGGTTGTCGAGCACAAGCGTATTGTCGAGTTGCCGCTGAATGGTCGTAACTTCGCGCAGGCGGCCACGCTGATGCCCGGTGTAGTTTACGGATCAGCACGCATGGGCGTCGATGGACAGCAGACTATAGGAACGCGCGCGATGCCGGGACAGATTGTCGGTCTGTCGGCGAACGGGCAGCGGGACGCAAACCAGAACATTACGCTCGACGGCGTTTCCGCGACAGACGGCTTCAAATCGTCAATGTTGTTTGTGCCTTCGATTGAAGCAATCGAAGAGTTCAAGATTCAGAGCGCGGTGTACTCGGCTGAGTACGGAATGAACTCGGGGGCTCAGGCCAATGTCGCAATCAGGAGCGGAACCAATCAGTGGCATGGCGCCGCGTTCGAGTTCCTGCGGAATGACACAATGGACGCGCGCGGCTACTTCCTCGCGCCGAACCAGCCCAAGAACAAACTGAGACGCAACCAGTTCGGCGGCGTCATCTCCGGACCAATTCGCAGGGACGAGACATTCTTTCTGGTCAACTACGAAGGCCGGCGCGAGCGGCGAGGCACGCCGGCGAGAGCAACCGTGCCGACTGTCGCCATGCGCAACGGCGACCTGTCGGAAATTCTTCAACCTGGGAACCGCTGGTATCCGAGAGATGCCAACCCCGCTGTCAGTCGAGCGATTCGCCCGCTCGGGTCCACGACGCCTTTTCCGAATAACATTATCCCGAAAAGCTTGCTGAATCCGGTGTCTTTGAACATTCTCAACTGGAAGGACGATACGCCGCTTGCGGAGGGCGGCTTCATGCCGCTCCCGAACTTTGACGAACAGGCGCGCGCTGCCGGATCGACGTTGAACTATGTGGGGACGAATGATCAGGAGCTGGATTCAGATCAGTACTTGACCAGGATCGACCACCGCTTCAACGACAATCACCGAATCTTCGGCCGGTACGTCCTGGTACCGTCCAGTTGGTTGAATAACCCGCTGCTGCGCGTCAACCAGTTCACCACGGAGTTTCGCGCACAGAACATCGGTGTCGGGTATACGTGGATGATCAATCCGCGCATGCTGAACGATCTTCGCGTGGGCTATAACCGGATTCGCGCAAACCAGTTGGCTTATCAAACCAACACAGACTTTACGCATCGGGATTTAGGGCTCGATATGCGCGTCACGGGTGATGGAAATCGGACGCTTACGCCACGCGAAGAAGGTCTGCCGAACATTAATATCACCGCATTCTCCGGCGTTGGCTCGGGCAACGTGACGTTTAACACCAACGAGACTTCAGAGGTGGCCGACTCGCTGTCGATCAATCGCGGTCGGCATAACTTCAAGTTTGGCGGGCAGTGGCGGAATAGCCCTGTCGTGAACGAAGCGTCCAATCAACCGCGTGGACAGCTCACCTTTTCGCCGGACATCGTCGGCATTCCCGACGCGTTTGCGGCGTTCCTACTCGGCATCCCCTTAAACTCAAACTCCGCCGAAGGTGTGCCGACGAACGACATGCACCAGCAGAAAGTTGGATTCTACTGGTTGGATGATTGGAAAGCCACATCACGGCTGACCATTAATTTCGGCGTGCGTTGGGATTGGTATGGCGCCGTCACTGACGTCAACGGCAGAATTCGTAATCTTTCCTTCGCTAATAGCGATATGCAGACTCTGAACGGAGTGAAGTACCCGAAGCTGGTACCGGATCCACTCGTATCCGAAGCGCTGTACGACATCAACTGGAAACAGATCATGCCGCGTCTAGGCATCGTTTATCGGCTGAATGATCGGACGGTGATCCGCACAGGTTCAGGATTATTCTATTCGCCCCAGCAAACGAACAACTTCAACATCCTCGGATTGAACCCGCCGTTTTCGGGGTCGACTGTATTTCAGAATGACCGGACCAATCCGACCGCGACGATTGAGAATCCGTTCGCCGGGTCGCCGGTTGGAGGCGGACCTGCTGCCCTCGTAATGCTTGGCTGGACTAAGGAGGATCACGACAACCGGTCGATGTACCTGAACAATAAGATCTGGCAATGGACGATGGAGATTGAACGAAGTTTCGGTCAGAACTTCGTCACTGGCATCGCGTACGTTGGCAGCGCAGGATCTCATCTCGACATGCCGGTACAGAACTGGAACAATCCGGATCCCGGGCTGGGCACAGTGCAGAACCGTCGTCCTTACCAGTTCTATGTGGATTCCACCAATCCCAACGCTCTCCTGCCGCTTGGTACGGTCCGTCGGCTCGAATCGTGGACGAACTCGAATTACAACGCGCTCCAACTGAGAGCGGAGAAACGCTACTCTCATGGACTGACCTTCAACGCGTCCTTCAACTATCAGAAAGCGATGTACATCGGCTATGGGGTGAACGAAGGCGGACCATACGGGAACAGCTTCACGCAGGATCCTCGGGATCGTCTGGCCGATTACGGCCGGTCGCAGATCGACCAGAGATTTCGGTTTGTAGTTTCCCACATCTGGGAGATTCCGTGGCTGCGCAAAGCAACGGGGCCGAAGGGTTGGTTTCTCGGCGGCTGGGCGATCAATGGCATAGTGCAACTCACTTCTGGCCTGCCCGTCACTGTTGCTCAGAATGGCGATTCGCAGGGTACGGGACCTTCTTCATTTCAGCGGCCCCACGTTGTCGATGGACGATCTGTGCCGCGCGCGTGGGAGGACCGAAGCATCGATCAATGGTTCGATACAGGAGCCTTCGTCCGGTCGAAGTGCGATGGCTGCACTGGAGAAGGCTTGTATGTCGGGCCGAAGGGCTACGGTAACGCGGGTGTATCGCTGTTCGATTCTCCTGCCATGAAGACTTGGGACTTCGCCTGCTTCAAAGAATTCTCAATACGGGAAGGTCACCGCCTTCAGTTTCGCTACGAGGCATTCAATTTTCTGAATACACCGCAGTTCGCGGCGCCATCGCGAACACTCGGCGCCGCAGACTTCGGAAGGATTAGTTCAACGGTCATCAACAATCGCGAGATGCAGCTGGGCTTGAAATATCTTTTCTAAATGAATCGATTGACGCGTCTAGTTACTTAGCGCTTTTCACATCGGTGGCATCGATGGGACGGCTTGCATCTCGAGAGACGCCGACGATCAGCAACTCGAGTGGATCGGCTCCGTTGTTTTCGATGGAATGCACCTCCGCGAGTTGAATCGGGACGGCATCCCCGGCGCGTACAGATGCGGTTTCCGCAGGCTGCCTGAGACCGGCAACCGCGACAGAACCTTCTCCACTGATGACGTAATAAAACTCGGCTACTTCACTATGGATATGCGACCCAACCGATGTTCCAGGAGGAAGCACTACATGGTCGACATACGCCCAAGAAGTAGTGAACACGCTGGGACCGAGCGCCCGGCGATATCGAACGGCGCCCTTGCCGCCGTGCATGTTCTCCACCGGACGCAAGCGATCTTGCGTCAGTGGCATCGTCATGAACACAGGGATCGGGTCCAGAGGAACACCGACGCGTCCATCACCCAGATCGAAGGCGTCGTATTTGCCTTTCAAGCGGCTGATGTTGATGTTCATCCACTGGACCGGCTTGTCTGTGGGGTTGTAAATCGCGTGAGAATGACCTTGGCGGACCGGCGCGCCGATTGGACCCTTCAACAATGAAGTGCGTCCGTCGACGGTAAACTGCGCCTCGCCATCGAAGATTACGAACATTTCCTCACATTCATTGTGAAAGTGATGCCCGATGCCGCTCTTGGGCTCGATGACGCCTCGATGCAGAAAGAAGAGATTCGTATCCAGGTCACCGCTGCCGAACAGCGACATGTAGCTCAGTTGACCCGGACCTCCGTGCACGCTCTTCGATTGGCGGTACTTGGCGGGATCGTTGTGGGCGATGCGTTCCTTCAATGGCTGACGACTGAACGCCACCAAGCTCGATAGCAACAGAACGGATAAGGTTTTCATAGTGGCTAAGTGATGTCATAAACCAGGACGGTGTAATTTTTGTCCGGCATGGTTCCCTCGATCATCGGCCACACTTTCTGATGCGCCGCTGTCGCGACCCATTTTTGCCGGGCTTCTTCGCTGGCGAATGTCAGAACAAATCGGAAGTTACCGGCTGCCGGCGCGGCTCCTTGAACGGCCGAGCGAAGCTTCAGCATCTCCAGGCCGATGTATCCGGGCTGTTGAGCGGCGGTGGGACGGAAAACCTCTTTGAAGCTCTTGAGCATCTGCTGCTCTTTGCCGGGAGCAACTTTCATATCGAGGTGCAGTTGTATCGCCCCTTTTGGAATAGTCTCGGCAGCCTTCGCGCGTGATGCGCCTCCGGCGAGTAACGCCAGGATTGTTTTGAAGTAAGTTCTACGTTCCATTTAATCTCCCTGAAGTATCGGTAGAGCGTCTTTGCGCGACGTTAACGTCTAGGAATCGATGATATCCTTGACCACTTTGCCCGCGACGTCTGTAAGCCGAAATTGGCGCCCCTGGAAAAGATACGTCAGCTTCTCGTGGTCAATCCCCACGAGGTGCAGGATGGTGGCCTGAAGATCGTGGACGTCGACGCCGCCTTCGGCGACGTTGAAGCCGAATTCGTCGGAGCTGCCGTGTATGTGACCCCGCTTGACTCCGCCACCTGCCATCCACATCGAAAACACGCGGCCGTGATGATCACGCCCGTAGTTGTCGGGTTTCAGGGGACCTTGAGAATAAGGCGTGCGACCAAACTCGCCACCCCAAATCACTAGAGTGTCGTCCAGCATTCCGCGCTGCTTCAAGTCGAGGATCAACCCGGCAGAGGCTTGATCCGTGTCGCGCGCAAGGGATGGCAACTTCTCCGGCAGTCCCCCGTGATGATCCCAACCGCGGTGATAGAGCTGGATGAAGCGCACGTTGCGTTCGGCGAGCCGCCGGGCCAGCAAACAGTTCGCTGCATACGTTCCCGGTTTGCGGGCGTCGTCGCCGTAAAGTGCAAACACGTGGTCCTTTTCGTCTGAGGTATTCACGAGCTCAGGCATGCTGGCCTGCATTCTGAACGCCATTTCGTACTGCGTAATACGAGTTTCGATTTCGGGATCGCCGACGCGTTCGTACAACCCTCTATTGAGTTCGGCGAGACCATTGAGAACGCTGCGCCTGGAGTCGCGCGACATCCCAGGGGGATTGGACAGGTGCAGCACCGGGTCGCCTCCGGGACGGAATTGCACGCCCTGGTAGCGGCTCGGAAGAAAACCGGATCCCCAGAGTCGCGCCAACAGTCCCTGATCTGGCTGGCCGTTGCTTGGCATTGAATTCAAGACAACGAACGCCGGCAAGTTCTCGTTTTCACTGCCGAGTCCATAATCGATCCAGGCTCCAAGACTGGGCCTACCGGGCAACTGACTTCCAGTTTGGAGAAAAGTGATGGCTGGATCGTGATTGATGGCTTCCGTGTGGACTGCTCGAAGCAGGCAGATCTCGTCAGCAATCTTGGAGGTGTGCGGCAACAGGTCGCTGAGCCACATACCGCTTTTACCGTGCTGCTGAAAGCCGTAGATGGTCGGCGCGATTGGCAAGCGATCTTGATGGGCCACCATTCCTGTGATTCGTTGACCGCCGAAAACGGACGGCGGGATGTCCTGATTGAACCGGCCTTTCATCTCCGGCTTGTAGTCCAACAAATCGAGCTGGGAAGGTCCGCCCGCCTGAAACAGAAAAATGACTCTCTTAGCACGTGGCGCAAAGTTGGGAAAGGCCCGGTCGGCAGCGCGAGCGCCGGATCCGCCAAGCAGAGCGTGGAGGGCCGCAACACCAAGCCCATAACCGGTTCGTGTCAGAGCCTCACGGCGCGATAGGAAACGAGAGTAGTTTCGGCATTCCATGGCAGTTTTATTTTTAACCTTTCGTTACCACTTCATCCATATTGAGAATCATATTTGCGACTGCCGTGTATGCGGCAAGCTCGCGAGCGGGTATCGACGCATCGGTAGTGGATGCGCCGACTTCGATCAGAGATCCGGCGCCTTTCTGATCGGCGCTATATACCGCAAGCATTTCGTCGAACGTTTTGCGAAGCACGCGCCGCTCCTGTTCTCCTGGCGAACGTCCCGTCGCAATCGTGAAGGCGAACTCCAAGCGCGACTCAACGGTATTACCACCTTCGTGAAACGATCGTTCGGCTAATTTCCGTGCTGCCTCAACAAAAATAGGGTCGTTGAGCAGCGTAAGCGCCTGCAGCGGAGTGTTCGTACTCGAACGGCGAACAATGCAAAATTCGCGATCGGGCGCGTCGAGAACGGTCATGGTAGGGTGCGGCACTGTTCGCTTCCAGAATGTGTACAGACTGCGACGATATAGATCGTCGCCCTTGCTCTCCACGTACTTGGTACCGGGGTAATCGGCGGCAACCACGATGCCCTTATAAAGGTTCTGCGGTTGATAAGGAAAGACGCTCGGGCCTCCCAATCGCTCTTTCAGAAGACCAGCGACGAACAGGGCTTGATCCCGAATTGTCTCGGCCGGGAGCCGGAAGCGCGGTCCGCGCGCAAGCAGCCGGTTCTCGGGATCGCGCGCGAACAATTCTTTCGAAGCGGCTGAGTCCTGGCGATAGGTGGACGAGAGGACGATTGTCTTGAGCAGCGCCTTGACATCCCAGCCGGAGTCTACAAACTCCCGCGCCAGCCAGTCGAGCAATTCCGGATGACTCGGCCAGTCGCCCTGAAGACCGAAGTTATCGCTTGTCTTGACGAGTCCAAAACCGAAGAGTTGTTGCCAGTAGCGGTTCACAACGACGCGAGCAGTGAGAGGATGATCCGGTTTCGTGAGCCATTGGGCGAGCCCGAGCCGATTTGCAGGCGCACCGGCGGGCCAAGTTCCCAGTAGCTGTTCTGGTACACCCGCATCGACTTGCTCGCCAGGCGAGTTGTATATGCCGCGGAACAAGATGCGCGTCTCGCGCGGCTGCGGCATTTCCTCCATCACCATGATGGTGGGAGCGTTGCGGATTAACGCCAGGCGCTGAGCGCGCAGCTTCTCGCTTTCCTGTTCGTCTCTGGCGAAGTCGCGGTTTGTCTTCCTTAGGACAGCCTTTCGCAGCCAATCGATTTCTGTCGGTGTCGCTGTATGTTCCCGCTGCCTCTCGACTGCGTATGGGAGGGCGCGACTTTCAAACACAGCCGCGATCTCGGACTCGTGCAGAGCGCGGGGCCATACTGCGATGTCGTCCAGGCGGCCACGATAGCGAGCGCTGTTCGCAGCGTTGTCCCAACCAAGCCGAAAGGTGGTGGGCGTGGGCTTATCCGACTTCGCGGCAGGCAGTCCAATCCCCTCGTTAAGGACGCGTGTTTCGAGTTCGCGGCCATCGGCGAACATTCTGACCCACGAAGCCTCCGCGACCATAGCGTCGCTATCATCCGTGCCTTGATACACGAGCGTGACATTGCGCCATTGACCCGGTTGGAGCGCTGCCCCTTGGGAACGAACCCGTATAGAATATGCGGGGAACCGATCAGCGAAGCGGAACTCCAGTTCGCCGTTTATGAGACGGAGTTCTATGCCCTTGCCGAATCCTGTGGCCGCACGAGACATCGCGTAGTCTGCGGACGATAACAACGCCACGTCTCGATCGTCCTCTGCGGGGGAGAGCCATAGGCCGATCGTCAATGGCTTCCGTTTCGATACCGGAGCCTGCTTGCCGATGCGAAGTTTGCCGCCTGCGTCACGCAACTCGCAGGCTTTGCCGGTAACACCAGGCACGAACAGGATTCCGCCTTCGGCGCCGTTCTCGAATTCGCCAGCCGATTCACAGGGAAACTGCAGAATCGCATCGCTCGGACTAGGCGCGGCTTGTGCCAAGCGCAAGATTTCTGCTGCATCTGAGTCTCTCCAGGTCCACGATCTGAAACGCTTTTCCAGCTTAGGAGTCAGCTTGGCCATTGCGGTGTCGAGTTCGCGAATCCGATTCTGCTGTTCCTTTGTCGGAGCCGGCATCGTAGGAGCAGCGTTCGTGACTCGCCCATCTTCACCGAATTCCGGCACGTTATTGAAGAAGGCCGCAAACCGATAGTGGTCGCGCTGCGTAACCGGATCGTACTTGTGATCGTGGCAGCGCGCGCATTCGACGGTCAATCCGAGCCAAGCCATCCCGAGCGTACGCACGCGATCGGCAACGTACTCGACACGATACTCTTCGTCAATGATGCCGCCTTCGGAGTTGATGACGTGATTGCGGCCGAAACCCGTGGCAATGCGCTGATCGAGCGTCGCGTCCGGGAGCAGATCGCCGGCTAATTGTTCGACCACGAACCTGTCATATGGCAGGTTGGAGTTGAAGCTTTCAATCACCCAGTCACGCCATCGCCACATCGATCTCGCCGCGTCATTGTTAAATCCATGTGTGTCGGCGTAGCGAGCCACATCGAGCCAATCCATTGCCATACGCTCGCCGTAGCGTGGGGATGCAAGAAGCCGGTCTACGGCGGAGCTATAGGCTGCGTCGCCACGCTTCATCGCGTCTTTCGAGAAAGCCTCCATATCGGCGAGAGTGGGAGGGATTCCGGTGAGGTCGAGCGAAACACGGCGCAACCATGTACCAGGGGCGGCTTCGGCATTGGGCTGCAATCCCTCCGCTCGAAGCCTTTGCAGCACGAAGGCGTCGATCGGATGCCGGATCCATTGAGTGCCCGCTATGGTTGGTACAGCGGGCCGTTTGGGTGGTGTGAAAGCCCAATGCTTCGAGTATTCCCCGCCCTCTTCGATCCAGCGCTTCAATGTGCCGATCTGATCCGCGGTCAAGTGGCGGTTGGACGATACGGGCGGCATTCGCAGCGCGCCTTCGGCAGTAATTCGCTGAATGATGGCGCTCGTTTGGGGTTGACCGGGTACCAGGGCGACGCGGGCGCCTCGTTTGGCGGTTGCCCCCTCAAAGGTATCCAGCCGCAAACCAGCCATGCGTTTCTTACTGTCCTGACCATGGCAGTGAAAGCAGTTTTCCGACAGAATCGGGCGCACATCACGGCCGTAGTCGAGGCGTTTACTGTCGGCAGCAGATCCAGTCACGGCCGCGCTCAAGGTTAGCAAGAAGATGATTGCGCGGCGGGACTGGCCATTGATGGTGTTCATGAGCATCCAATTTCAATTGTCGAACAGATGGAGACCCGTGGACATCGCTCGCCTAAGCGGGCCGCTTTCGTAGGGGTTAAGGGTGAGCGATATAGTCCATGCGGCCGCCGTCCACGGTCAGGGTTTGCGCAGTAATGAAGCTGGAATGGGGTGATGCGAGAAACGCAACAGCTTGTGCAATGTCATCCGGGCTGCCGATGCGGGAGACCATCGTGACTCCGATAATCTTTTCGATCAGGTCCTCGAGACCGGCGGCCATGTCTGTAAGGATGAAGCCCGGGGCTACGGCGTTCACGGTAATGGCGAACGGGCCGAGATCCATTGCAAAGCGACGCGTGAGAAGAATCACCGCTGATTTCGTGGCGGCGTAGAAGGTCGTGCCTGGCAAACTCGTACCGTGCGCGGCAATCGACGTCAGGTTGACAATCCGGCCGAAGCGGCGTTGCTTCATTGACTCGGCAACCATCAGAGTTGTGTTGATGATTCCACCCACGTTGATCCGTCGCATCTCCTCAAACTTAGCTTGGTCGTACTCGTCGAGATCGCCGCGGTGGAGTATGGCGGCGTTATTCACCAATATGTCTATCGGGCCGAGCTCGGCGGATATGGAAGCGACCATCCCTCGCACCTCATGGACGTTCGAAACGTCGCACTGGCAGGTGATGGCTCTTCCACCGCTGTTTCGAATCTCGGACGCGAGCGACTCAGCTTCGTCGCGGCGCTGCGCATAATTGATAGCAACGGAAGCTCCGTCTTGAGATAGGCGATACGCGATCGCACGTCCCAAACCGCGCGACGCGCCTGTCACAAGGGCAGTCATGTCGGAGAGAACCATTAGTTTGCTTCGGCGATCGCCGCTCCCTGGTCCACGCTTAATTCATCTGCAGAGATTTTGTGGACACTCTTGGGATTGAACGTTTGCCGGGTGTGATGCCGCAGAGCTACTTCAATCTTGCCACCGCGAAAGACGAAGAACTGGAGCAGATACCCACTGCCCTCCATTTCCTGTAACTGGTATTGCTCTGGTGAGAGATTGCCCGTCCATTCCCCGAAGTTTCGCGAGAACTCGGGAGCGGATAGAACTTCTGCCGGGAGCGCCATTATGAGGGTTCCTGGACTTTGGCCGAGAAGGACAGGTATGCGATGGTATACCGCGCTCATTTGTCGAATCATGCGTTCTGCAACACCGATCCCGCCCGGCTCGTCCGACTCAGATGGCGCAATTCCGAAGGTGATGTGATGGATAAACGGATTTCCGTAGCCCTGCTCGAACATACGTGCGCACGCTGCATCGTCAACTGGATGAACTACCGCGACATGCTCCGGCCAACCTTGCTTTCGCAGATGTGAATGCGGAGGAAGAGAAGCAGCGACATTGATGTAATCGCAACCGTCGACGGGGGAGGGATAACAGCGGTTGTCGGCGCCGGCAATATAACCGATCCGCTTCAAAGGTCCGTTAAGAAGACGCGGTGGGTCAGTAAACATCGCGAAGTGATCGGGATTGGCCTTCAGGTGGATACCACCTTCCGCCAGTTTAGAGCCGATCTCTCGCGCTTCCGCCAGGCGCTCGTGGGCATTTTTGACGGGAATGCCCAGATTCTGTTCGAAGTCGTCGGGGAGTAGAAAGCTGTTCGCCATCAGCCTATTCTCTTACGGCGGTTATGGAGTGGCCAGTCCGCGTCTGTGCGACCCTTCTAGGTCAAAATTGATCACGCGGCACGGCAGTAATAAGTGAGCCGCTTTACCGACCGTACGGTTAGACTCAGGCGGGGGAGGCTTGAGCAACGGGCTACTTCATTTCTGGATGGAGTACAGTCATTTCTGATCTATAAAGATTGCCGATCTGCCGATAAGCTCGCATATGAGTGATGAAACTTTCTCGGGTGATCTGATCCGGTTGCAGCAGGCCCTTGCTTTTGGGCGTCCCAGCGGGCGAATGTCTCAGAGTTCCATGGCACTTCCGCCATTGGCCTATAACGAACTCGATCCCATCGAGCAACCAGTCCACGTTATTTCAGTTACCGCTCCTGTAAGCCACACAAGCGAACTCCTTCAGCCTGCGGTTGACCAGATCTAGCACTTGGACGCAGCACTTGTCGCGAAAATATGGTTGTTGAAGAGCCAAGTTCCGGGACCATTTCGTCTTCGCGCCGCACGTAATGAGCAAGTGTCTGGGACTTATAGCAGAATCGGCTGAGACTCCGAAAAGGGGCGAGACTCGCACGAAAAATGAGGTACACAAAGATAACCGCATCCAGATGCGCTTCCTTGGTGTTCGAATTCAGACGGTGGGATTTCGTTTCGGACTCTCACGTATCGAAGGCGTTCCTGCAACATATTGGGTGCCTGATGCTTCTAACCTGCGGAGGACGGAAAATGAAGGATAGTACGAAAGACCAGTTCCAAGGCAAGGCGGACGAACTCGCGGGGAAGGCTAAGCAGAAAGCTGGCGAAGCCATGGATGATCCGGAACTCGCTGCTGAAGGTCAGGATCAGAAACTTGGCGGCAAAATTCAGAAGAAAATTGGAGAGGTTAAAAAGGTATTCAACCGCTGAACCCCGAGAGATAGATCGACTATCAGGAAGTTGGCTGTTCGTTTAGATAACATCCTCCGCGGAAGCGCGGCCTGTGGCTCGTGCGCATGTAATTCCTCGAGTGGCTCAGTCAAACCACGGTGCAAATGCGTGGAACGCGGACTCATTTGCGAGCGTAAAATACCTGCAGATAGTCGGCTCTAAAAAATGTCTTCGCCAGAGATTTCAACAACTTAGGTTCAGGGAAGTTTTTGTAGGAAGTTGACAGAACCGGGTCTGTTTGGTGTAATAAAAAGGTCCTACCGAACACTCCTCAGTAGCTCAACGGTAGAGCATTCGGCTGTTAACCGAAGGGTTGTAGGTTCGAATCCTACCTGAGGAGCCAAACTAATCAATAACTTAGCGATAATCGTGTCCGAGTGGCTTCAGTTTAGCCGGTCCAGTGTGTCCGTTTTTGTGCCCACGACCTGAGAATCTCCGAACACGCCTTCCTTAGCAGGAACTGTGGAGGCCGCCTTCGATTGATTCGACCTTTTCGGCACGATTGCTTCGAGGGCGTTTCGTTTCGCCTCCGTGCGGATGTGAGAATAGTGCCTAAGCATCTGCTTCGACACGTGACCCGCGATATCCCGGATGGTTTCATCGCCCGCACCGCTTTCGCATAGATCAGTGATCAGCGTATGGCGGTTATCATGCCATCGCCCCGTCACTCCCGCTCTCTTCCTCGCATTCCTCCAAGAGGTTTTCAAGGTCACGATGGGCCGTGTCGGGTCCTGTGGCCGCGGCTTGCCGAAAGGGAACACATACCAGTTCGGCTGAATAATGCCGAATCGGTCGGTATACCACTTAGCGTACTCCACCATTGCCTCGAGCAGTGAGGAGTTAAGTGGGATCGTCCGGCCTTCCCCAGCTTCCGTCTTGCTGTCTCCAACGATCAGCATGGCCTTGGCAAGGTCCATTCGCTCCCACTGAAGTCCGCGGATTTCGGCATCTCGCAAGCCGGCATTCAAAGCCAGCATCAGCGCCGGGTAAATGGCAGGGGACCGCGCCGTACGCGCCGCCTCCAGCAAGGCGGTTTTCTCTTCTGGTCCGTAAGCCTTTCCTACCCGTTTTCGGACAACAAGCTTCAGCGTCTTTCGCCGTCGCATCAGTACCCGGATTAGTTCACCTGCTTCTCCCATAAGCCTCAGCAGAAATCCCACCTCATCGTTGATTGTCTTAGGTGCCGCCGTTTCTTTCAATCTTGCCGTCTGATACGCCTTTATGGTCGTGTCCGTCACATCGACCACCAACAACTCGCCGAGATGGCGGGTTACATTCGCCACTGCATACTGAGCAAACTTGAAAGACTTATGGCGCAATTTGTAATCTTCGAGGTAAGCGGCGGCGACTTCCTTCAAGCTTCGGATCCGTTCCCCGCGGGTGTCCTCGAGTCCATTGAAGCCTGTTTCCAGTTCCCGCCGGCGTCTCTCTTCGGCTTTCTTGGCAACGGTCTTCGACGTACTTTTCGTCGATTCTCGCACCAGTTTTCCGGCAAAAATGAATTTGTACCACCAGATCGTTCCTCGTTTGAATACCGCCATGGCTATCCTCTGTTACCTTCCCGTGCCTGCCAGTTTGTTCTTGTTTTCGCGGATACCTTGAGACTGGCCTCGCTTACGTGCGGCCGCCTTCGCTTTTCGCGCCAAAACGCTTGCGGTGGCCGCCTTCTCGGCCCGGGCTTTGCGCTCGGCGGGCGTCATCCGCTCCGCTGTCCGCTTGCCACCGATCTTGCCGCCTTTTTTCCCGCCTGGCTGAAGAAATCCTACACCTCCGGCGGAAGCACTTCTTCTTGGCCATGGGATTTAGCTTATACCCTTCTAGGCGGGGAAAGCGTTTCTGGTTAGAGTGTCATTGGAACGGAAAATGCCTCGAAGAATGCAGCCGGCGATCCGTGTTATGTCGGATCAAAAACAGCACAGAGAGATGGTGAGTATCGTTTTCC
>DASQLD010000355.1:0-3864 GCA_035630195.1 Bryobacteraceae bacterium | reverse complement strand
TGGATTGAGTCAGACGGCGCGATGGGCGGCCAGGCGCAAATTGAAGTCGATGGTGGAAGGGGTAGACATCGCCCGCAGAGAGATAGGCCTGTGATCAAGCCTATCCTTAATGACGAAGCGCTGCTTGCCGACATTCGAACTGCAAGCCGTAACGATCATCACTTCCGTATGTGGTGGCTCGGTCAGAGCGGCTTTCTATTGCAGTGGAAGGGCGCTCACCTGCTGTTCGATCCCTATCTCTCGGACTCTCTTACAAAAAAGTATGCCGACACGGATAAGCCTCATGTTCGGATGACAGAGATCCCGGTGGATCCCGGGAGACTAACGTTCATCGATGTTTGCACGTCCAGTCATAACCATACTGATCACCTTGACGCGGAAACGTTGAATCCGTTGCGTCAGGCGAATCCCGGGATGAAATTCATCATTCCTGAAGCTAATCGCGCGTTCGTTGCCGAGCGGCTCGGGTGTGATCCAGCGTGGCCCATCGGGATGAACGATGGAGAGTCAACCACGATTGGACCGTTTCACGTTACGGCAGTACCAGCGGCCCACGAACAGATCGAACGAGATGAACACGGTCGCTCAAAGCACCTCGGTTACGTCGTTAAATTCGGGTCCTGGACGGTATATCAATCGGGCGACACCATGCTCTACGACGGCATGACCGCCCGGTTGCGACCGTTCCGCATTGACCTCGCGCTGCTGCCAATCAATGGCGCTGTTCCGGAGCGCAGGGTCGCAGGAAATCTGAATGCGCAGGAAGCTGCCAAGCTGGGCAAGCAGATCGGAGCGCGACTTGTCATCCCGATGCACTACGACATGTTCACGTTTAACACTGCGCCTGCATCCGAGTTTGCTGATGCCGCCAAAGCAGAAGGAATATCTTACAGAATTCTTGAATGCGGTGAGCGATGGTCGAGCGAATCCCTGAATTTCAAGTAGTCTAAGATCATGCGACTCATGATCGGTGTCCTGGCGATAGCTCCGCTGGTTGCTGAGAATTGGCCTGGCTTTCGTGGATCCGGCGCGCGTGGCATCGCGGCTAATCCCAAGCTCCCGGTCTCGTGGAATGTCGAAACCGGCAAGAACATAGCGTGGAAGACGGCGATTCCAGGGCTTGGCCTCTCAAGTCCGATCGTCTGGGACAATTTGGTCTTCATAACAACGGCGGTGAGCTCGAATTCGCAGATGGTGTTCGAGGCCAAGTTAAAGGGTGAACGCGACAACCGCCAGGATCCTTCCGAGCAGGAGTTTCGAGTGCTCGGGGTAGACAAGAAGAGCGGTCGCATTGTGTGGAATCAGTTGGCCACCAAGAGCAAGCCCCGAGTGCTTCGGCATCCGCACAATTCGTACGCGTCGCCAACGCCTGCTACGGACGGAAAATATCTTATCGCCTTTTTCGGCTCCGAGGGACTGTACTGCTACGACCTCAAGGGAAAGCTGCTGTGGCAGAAGGATTTGGGTATTTTGGACCAAGGCGCTTTCGATGTTCCTGACTACCAGTGGGGTAGCGCCGCTTCCCCGATTCTCTGGGGCGGGAAAGTCTACCTGCAGGTTGACGTACACAAGGGGAGTTTCCTAGCGGCTTTCGACGCCAAGGACGGCAAAGAGCTATGGCGAACCACGCGGGATTCGAAGCCAAGCTGGTCGACACCGACAATTGTGCAGGGTCCTTCGCGAACCGAAGTTGTAACCAATGGCGTGGAGCACATTGCAAGCTATGACGCCGAAACGGGTAAGGAAATATGGCGGCTGAAGGGCACGTCGATGATCTCCGTCCCCACTCCGTTCACTGCCAACGGACTGATCTATGTCTTCAGCGGTTATTACCGAAACATGCGAAGATCCTACGCGATCCGTCCTGGCGCGACCGGGGACATAACGGACTCTAAAGAGTTCGTCGCATGGATGCGTGAAGAGGCGCCGTCTCTATCAACACCTGTGATCAGCGGCGGCTACGTGTTCGCACTCCCCAGCCGCAGCCTGGTCGTATATAACGCCCAAACCGGTGCAACGATTTATCAACAAAGAATAGGCGCCGGAACCGGCGTAAGCGCCTCGATGATTGCGGCGGGCGATCATGTCTACGCCGTGAACGAAGACGGGGATGTCCACGTGATCAAGGTCGCGGACAAGTATGAAGAATTGGCTGTGAATAAGATGGGAGAGCCGGTCCTCGCGACACCTGCGGCGTCGGGTGACACGCTTCTCATTCGAGGCGCGACGAGTTTGTTTGCTATCCGCGATCGCTAAATAAACATCTCATCGTCCTGAGTTGCCTGGGCGACACTCGGACGCTGTCCACGGAGGAAGTGCTGCAAAGCGGTCCGGACACCGCTTGTAATTCCTTGTATTTCTCGAATTGGTTTAATGATGCCGTTGTGAACGCTGGTGACGGAATGATGTACCCGACTCATGGTATCGTCAACGACCAGTTCCGCGCGTTCTAGCTGGATCTTGGCGCGGCTGCTCGCGTCGGTGATCACTTCGTCCAGCTTCAGGAGTTGCGACTTGCCAAGATCCATCATCTCGTTCGCCTTCGCTGTGATCTCGACTATATGTTTGCGGCTATCATCGAGCGTCGATTCCGCCTTCGCCAGAATCGACTTGGTCTGCGGAAGAATGGAAAGCAATTCAGTCTTAATAGATTTCGTGTTTCGATAGATGCCGTATAGGAGGCCAGCCTGAATCAACAGCGCGAGTCCTGAGATTGCGACGAAGAATGTCAGGATTACGAGCAGAGCTTCCTGGTTCATAAATTTCCTCTGACTGGCTACTCCTATCGCGTCTATCCTACACGCCTTCGGGGTTGCTTGCGATGTTCGATGTAGAGCCTGTTGCTTCGGCGATGGTCTCTCGATAGGCCTGTCTTCCGGCTTCGACGGCAGCGTTCAATTGCTCGCGCTGACGGCCCACTGCAGTCCTGCCACGGTCGACCAGATCGACAGCAGATTCGCGAAGATCTTCTGTCCTGCGACGCAGGAAATCACCGCCTTCGTTGGCTTTGGTGCGTATACGACCGCGCGTCTCTTCACCCGACGTCGGCGCGAAAACGATACCGACCGCGACTCCGACGCCAAGCCCAAGCAAAAAGTACGATAGACCCTTAGTGTCGTCCATGGTTATCTCCTTCGGTGATAATGATTAACGCCAGTCTCAGCATAGCAGTAGATTTAATGGCCGCCAAGATGTTACGCGCCTGCTAAAATCGCTTCGGATGGTTGGAGGAAGGGCGCCAAAAAAGGTGGATGCGGACGGCCTTTGGGCCTACTCGCTAAAGCTACTGGGTGGCCGGGCGATGTCGACCGGCGAAGTCCGGCAAAAGCTTGTGCGCAGAGCCGAGAAGGAAGCCGATATCGAGACCACTATCTCCAAACTGCGCGAGTACGGCTATCTGAATGACACTCAGTTCGCCGAAAGCTTTGCGGCGGGCAGGCGAGACAACGAAGGTTTCGGACGCATGCGAGTTCTGCGCGACCTACGGCAGCGGCGAGTGGCGCCGAATCTTGCGACAGAAGCTGTCGAGCAGGCGTTTGAGGGCACCGACGAAACCGCTCGGATAGAGGCGTTTCTCGAACGCAAATATCGAAATGTCAATCTCGGCGAACTCCTACAGGAAGACAAAAAACTCCATGGCGCGTATCGCAGGCTGCGCTACGCGGGATTCAGCTCAGGCGCGTCCATACGAGTGTTGAAGAGATTCGCGGCCCAAGCCGAGCAGCTCGAAGACGAGCCTGAGATCGAGCCAGAGGCCTGACGAAACGCTCGATTTAGCCGATATACTGCAAGAATGCGATCCTTGTCCGCTCTCTGGCTGCTTTTCGGGATAGCCCTCTCCACTGCTGAACCCGCTATCTCCCA
>DASQLD010000354.1:0-3932 GCA_035630195.1 Bryobacteraceae bacterium | reverse complement strand
AATCCTTCTTGTTCCAAGGGAGTCGCATTGCCTCATGCCTCCAGGACCCAGCCGATAGCTCTCGAATAGACCTTCCATCGGTCCAACTCGGCAGCCAGTTGCTTCTGTCCCTCTTTGGTCAGCGAGTAGAACTTGGCCATCCGCCCGTTCTCGGATTCGCGCCACTCTGCTTCGACAAGTTTCTTCCGCTCTAATCTGTGCAGCGCCGGATACAGCGACCCTTGTTGAACGTCCAGTGTCTCGCGCGAAGTGATGAGGATCCGTTGAGCGATCGCGTAGCCGTGCAAGGCGCCGGAAGCGAGAGTCTTCAGAATCAGGAGATCGAGCGTGCCTTGTAAGAGGTCAGACTTTTTGGATTCCATGCCTAGTCACTCTACACACATATAACCACTACATATGCAGAATGTCAAGGCATTTTCGCCCTGCAGATTTACGCGACGATCTCTTGAATAACCCGCCCGCCGATGTCGGTCAACTTCTTATAGCGACCCGCATGCAGGAAGTTCAAACGATTCTGATCGAGGCCCAACAAATGAAGCAGCGTGGCATGGACGTCGCGAATCGGAATCTCCTCGCCCGCCGCGCGAACCGAGAAATCATCCGTCTCACCAAACGACGTACCCGCCTTCACATCGCCGCCCGCCATCCACATCACAAGACCGTACTGATTGTGATCGCGACCCGGCTTATCGGTCGTCAGATTATTGTCGAAAGGCGTGCGTCCCATCTCCGACGCCCACACGACCAACGTATCGTCAAGCAATCCGCGCGACTTCAAATCTGCCAGCAATCCCGCAATCGGTTTGTCGACCTCCCGGCAATGAACCGGAATGCGTTCTTCAATCGCGCCATGATCGTCCCAGCGATCGCCGCCCGCCCCGTGCAGCAGCTTAACGAAACGCACCCCGCGCTCCACCATGCGGCGCGCTAACAGGCACTGCCGTCCAAACGGTTCCGTAACCGGATCGTCGAGCCCGTAAAGCTTCTTCGTGGCTTCCGACTCGCCCGCTAAATCTACCAGCTCCGGAGCTTTAGCCTGCATCCGAAACGCAAGCTCGAACGAAGCAACGCGCGCGTCCAGTTCACTCGTATTTGTCCGGTCGCCGCTGTGCTTCTCATTCATCCATCGCAGTAAGTCGAGTTCCCGCCGCTGCGTCGCCTCCGCCACCTGTGCCGGACGATTCAAATCGACAATCGGAGTGGATCCGTTGCGAAACAGCGTGCCTTGGTACGCTGCGGGAAGATAGCCATTCCCCCAAACACCAGCGCCACCAATCGTCGCGCCGCGTCGATCGCCCATCACGATGAACCCTGGAAGATCCTGATTCTCGCTTCCCAACCCGTACGTTACCCATGCGCCAATCGAAGCCGAGCCTGGAAACTGGTTCCCCGTCAATGAGTGGTACACCGCCGGACCATGATTGTTGTTGTCTACTTTGATGCCATGAATGAACGCGAGATCGTCCACGCGCGTCGCCAGGTTCGGAAGCAGATCCGAAATCCAGCGGCCGGATTGTCCATACTGCTTGAATCCCCAGAAAGGAGCGATCACGCGATTCGGAGCGGCCGAAAATGTCGCTAGCTCGCCTTCCGTTCGTTCAGCCTTCGGCATCTGCTTTCCGGAGTGTTTCCACAATTCCGGCTTGTACTCGAACGTATCCATCTGGCTGACGCCACCTTCCATAAAGAGGAAGATGCAGTTCTTCGCCTTCGCCGGTCTGTGCTGTGGTTTCGGAACAAGCGGATTCGACGCGCCGGAAGTTGCAGGCGCCGCGTTTCCCAGCATCTGAAACAGCGGCAGCGCTCCCAACCCCAAATAGGACTGACACAGGAAATCGCGTCTCGTTTTCATCGGCTACTCCACATACAGAAATTCGTTCGAGTTCAACAGCACACGACAAATACTCGCCAGCGACAGCCCGGACGTTTCAAAGCGTGTCCTCTCCGCCGCCGTCGGATCACGGCTCAAAATCAGACGGAAAGCCCGATCGATCTGCGCTCCCAATCCCGGACCGGCCTCCCGTTCCACACGCTTGGCGACAAACTCCGATTCTTCCTGAATCAGCGAGCCATTCATCAGCGACAACGCCTGCAACGGCGTCGTTGTCGAGCTCCGCCGGTCACAAGACTCGGCAAACGGCAGCGCATCAAAAGCCGCCATCATCGGCAGCGGAAGCGAGCGTCGTTGGAACGTATAAATGGATCTCCGCCGAGCATCTTCTTCCTTCTCGTTCGGCTCCCACATCAGCCCGCCAGTGCGGCCATAACGAGCAAAATCGGCTAGATCGGCCGGCAGCGGAGGAAACACGCTCGGCCCGCCCATCGCTGCGTTCAATCGTCCACTGGCGACCAGAATGCCATCGCGAATCGCCTCCGCTTCCAAACGCTGACGATTGAAACGCGAAAACAATTTGTTCTCGGGATCGGCGCCGTTCAAGTTGGGATTCTCCGCTGCCTGCGCATACGCGTTCGAAAGCAGCATCAACTTGTGCATCGCCTTGATGTCCCAGCCCGATTCAACAAACTCCACTGCCAGCCAGTCGAGCAGTTCCGGATGAGTCGGACGCTCGCCGTTCTTTCCGAAGTCGCTCGGAGTCCGCACGATGCCCGTGCCGAAATGATGCTGCCAAATGCGATTCACCATCACGCGCGCCGTCAAAGGATTCTCGGGACTTGCGATCCACTTGGCTAGAGTAATGCGTCTCCCGCGTGTCGGAAACTGGCGGTAGCGATCGGTCTCGATGACTGCAGGCTCGGCCTTGCCTGTGATTGCGGTCGGGAATCCGGCCTCGACAATGTCTCCCGGCTGATTGTAATTACCGCGAATCAACACCCGAGTGGGAGCGATGTCCGGCCCGCTCGGCGGCCCCGCGACATTCGTCACCGCCAGAACATTGGTCTTCCATCGATCCAGACGCCGGCGCAAGATGTCCACCTGACCCGACATCTCCGCATACCGATTCTTTTCTTCCAAGCTGAAAATCGATTTGCCGGAATAAGCCGCCAACGCCTCTGCGCGCACATCAGCCTTCGTAAGCGCGTCAAACCGACCGTCCGGATCAACCTGACCAGCCGCATATGCAGCCTTCAATTTCTCGAGCGCTGGCTTCTCAAACGCGTCGAGCGCCGCCTGTTCTTCCGCATCGCCCGTCCGCGTTGCGTCCTCCAGCAACTCGGCATGCTTCGCCTTCTCGCTTTCCGTAAAGAGCCTCTGCTTCTTTAGCTTCAACTCCAGTCGAAGATCGGCCTTTGTATATTCCTTACCCTTGGCGCGCTCAATCTTGCCCGCCCGAAGCTTACCCAGCATTTCGGCCTCGAAGGCTTCAACAGCCTTCTTTTCAGGCCCGTTCTTCAACCGCTCCTCGAGAACCTTCGATTCTTCTTCGGCGCGTTTGCGAAGCTCAGGATCCTTATACGGCGCCGCGACTCCACCCGCCGCCTGCACGGCATTGAAGAACGCCTGCATTCGATAAAAATCTTTCTGCGGAATCGGATCGTATTTATGGTCGTGACAGCGGGCGCATCCGACTGTCAGTCCGAGAAACACAGACGAAGTAACGCCGGTAATTTCGGCCAGATAATTCGCCCGAACCTCCGCCGCGACCAGATTCGACCGGTCCCACGGCGCCACGCGAAGGAAGGCAGTAGGAATGAATCCCTGCGGGTCCGGCGCATAATTATTGCGCGTCTTGCTATGCTCGTCGCCGCCTGCAAGCTGTTGGATGACGAACTTGTCATACGGCATGTTCGAGTTAAACGCGTCAATCACCCAGTCGCGATAACGCCAAACATTCCCGAGCGCCCCGTCACCTTCAAGCCCCGACGTCTCTCCGTACCGCGCGAGATCCAACCAATGACGACCCCAACGTTCCCCATACCGCGGATCCGCCAGCAGTTTGTCGATCAAACGCGCCAGTGCCTCGTCCGACTCA
>DASQLD010000353.1:0-15587 GCA_035630195.1 Bryobacteraceae bacterium | reverse complement strand
GTCCGGTAGCCCTGCTGCTGCAATAGCCGGGTGATCCAGTCGTACACCTCCCGACGGCGTTTGCCCTCAAATTGGATTTCCTCGCTGGCTTCCAAATATGCCCGGATCTGTTCCAGGCTCAGCTTCTCGCCATCTCGCATGCCAATAATCAATCCCTAGCATGCGCTCGCTTCCTTCAGGCTCATCCTGTGTTAGAAATAAGCTCCCCTTCAGGCTCATCATGCGTTAGACAAGACTTGTGCTAGACAATCGCTGACTCCGTTTGCTACACTTTAACTTCTAGCCCACTCGTCAGTGGTCGACGCCTGTCTATTGGCACGCTCACCACTTCAAACTTGGGAGGCGGAGGGTGACCTCAGGGTTCCTGAAGCCGTTTGTACCAGTAGAGGTTCATAAATGAGTCAGAAAACCGGAAAGAAGTTCGCGGCCGCTGCCGCGCAGGTCGAAACGCGCGGATACACTGTCGACGAAGCCATTGGCCTCGCCCAGAAAATCAAGTTCGCGAAGTTCGACGAAACCCTCGAAGTGCACATGCGCCTTGGCGTCGATCCGAAGCATGCCGACCAGATGGTTCGCGGAACGATCGTGCTCCCGAACGGTCTCGGTAAGTCTAAGAAAGTGCTGGTCATCGCAGGCGGCCCCGACAAGATCCAGGAAGCGCTCAACGCAGGCGCGGATTTCGCCGGCGGCGAAGAAATGGTCACCAAGATCATGTCGGAAGGCTGGATCGACTATGATGCCGTGATTGCCACCCCGGATATGATGCGTTCGGTCGGTCGCCTTGGTAAGGTTCTCGGGCCTCGTGGTTTGATGCCCAACCCTAAGACTGGCACAGTGACGACCGATGTCGTGAAGGCGATCAACGAAACGAAGGCAGGTAAAGTTGAGTTTCGCGTCGACAAGACCGGTGTTATCCACGCGCCGCTCGGCAAGACGAGTTTTTCTACCGACAAGCTGATTGAGAATGCCAGCAGCCTGATCAACGCCGTGGTTCGCGCAAAGCCCTCCGCTGCGAAGGGCAAGTACGTGAAGAGCGCCACCATTTGCTCGACCATGGGTCCTGGAATTCCGCTGGACGTGGCGACTTTCAATCTGAAGACAACGGACAAGAGCTAACCGGACCCGAGCATCAAGATGAAAAGCAGAGACGATAAAGCCAAAGATTTGGAAGCGTTGCGGAAAGAGCTCGAGCAGAGCCCCGCAATCTTCGTGACCGGTTACGAAAAGATGACCGTGCAGCAGGACTACGAACTGCGCAAGACCGTCCGCGGCGCGGGTGGAAGCTATAAGGTCGTCAAGAACAACATAGCCGACAAAGCATCCGACGGATTAGGCTCCCACGATGTCTTCGGCAATCTCAAGGGCATGACTTCAATCGCCTGGACAGCCGCCGATCCGGTTGCTCTCGCCAAGGCGCTGACGGCATTTGCCAAAACGAACCCAGCCTTCACGTTCAAGGCGGGCTTCGTTGAAGGCCGTGTCGTTGAGGTTAAGAACATCCAGGAATTGGCGAGCATGCCTTCCAAGGAAGAGTTGATCGCAAAGGTGATGTTCCTCATCAACTCGTCCGCCCAGCGCCTGGCGGTCTCGTTGTCAGGCGTGGCTCGCAACTTGGCGATCGTCATCGATCAGGCTGCCAAGGAAGGCAAGTTCAAAGAAGGTTAAGTTTTGGTCGCGAGGTCCGGGACATGAAGGTCCGGCCCCCGCGAGTAGCAACCGGTTAAGCGCTCGCGCGCGACCATACATTTAAAGAGCAAGGGAGTTAAGAAGACCATGGCGGATGTAAACGCGATTCTCGATCAGATCAAGAGCCTCACGCTTCTCGAGGCGTCGCAGTTGGTAAAGGGCATCGAAGAAGCCTTCGGTGTATCGGCTGCAGCGGCTGCAGTAGCAGCAGCTCCGGCTGCCGGCGCTGCTGCGGCAGCGGCCCCGGCGGAGGAAAAGACCGAATTCACGGTTGTCCTCACCGCTGCCGGCGCCAACAAGATCAATGTCATCAAAGCAGTACGCGAAGTGACCAGCCTTGGCTTGAAGGAAGCCAAGGACTTGGTGGACGGCGCGCCCAAGCCGATCAAGGAAGGCGTGAACAAGGACGAAGCCGAGTCCATTAAAAAGAAGTTCACCGAAGCCGGCGCTACTGTTGAAGTAAAGTAGTCGTAATTATTTACCGTACGGGAAGCCGCAGTCCATCGCTGCGGTTTCCCATCGTCCCCCACCCCAACGCCCGTCTTAGGAAGTGTTTGCGAAAGACGGGAGTCATTTTGAATCGAATTGGTTGTTCGCCACCGTTAGGCGCATGGGATCGACTTCACAGCGAAGTGAGGTCCCGGCGACACTTCTTTTGACGGGGGCGAATTGCTGTGTTACAGTGATATTGCCGGAGACGTCTCGGATTAATCTGCCCGTGAGTTTTATTTTCCGCTTTTATGTGTGCGGTTTCCCTGAGACTGCGCACCGGTTAGCCTTGTGCTTCCTTAGCCTAGGCAAAGTGTATCAACTGTTTCAGCTCCAATTCGATCTCCATTGCAACCTGTCAGTTAGTGTGTGTTCTCAAAGCATGCCGGGTAGGCCAGCTCGGCATTGGCTTCGTTTCGCGCAATCGTAGCGTGAACGGAACCGGCAGAGCTCCGAGGCTCTGTTCCGGCTTGAGTCATCAGGAGTGGAAAAAATGCAGAGTCAGTCTAACGTTGCCATCCGTGAACGAGTCGACTTTTCCAAAATTAAGGCTTCGATTCCGATCCCCAATCTTATTGAGGTTCAGAAGAAATCCTATGAGCGGTTTCTTCAGATGGAACTTCTGCCGGACGAGCGCGACGATATCGGTCTGCAGAGTGTCTTCAAGTCCGTTTTCCCGATCTCGGATTTTCGCGGGCTCAGCGAGCTAGCCTTCGTCGATTATTCCATCGGCAACTGGGAATGTAAGTGTGGAAGCCTTAAAGGGTTAAATCACCTTCGGACCGTTTGTAAGAACCCGAGCTGCGGAGCCACGATTCAGACCGATCCGTTTCATCCGGGCGATGTCCTTTGTGACAAGTGCGGTACCTTTAACCGCAATATCGTAACGTTCTGTAATCGTTGCGGCGATCCCGTCGGCCTCCAACTGAAATACGACGTGCCGGAGTGCGAGGAGCGCGGAATGACCTATGCCGCTCCGCTGAAGGTCACGATCCGTCTCACCGTGTACGACAAGGACGCCGAAACCGGCGCCAAGAGCATCCGCGACATCAAGGAACAGGAAGTCTTCTTCGGCGAAATCCCGCTGATGACGGAGAACGGTACCTTCATCATCAATGGTACCGAGCGCGTCATCGTCAGCCAGTTGCACCGCTCTCCCGGCGTGTTTTTCGAGCGCGTCGCGGCGCAGGGCTATTTCCTTGGCAAGATCATCCCTTACCGCGGCTCGTGGGTCGAGTTTGAATACGACAACAAGAACCTCCTTCACGTCCGCATCGATCGCAAGCGCAAGTTCTACGGCACAGTTTTCCTTCGCGCGCTCGGTCTCAAGACCGATTCCGATATCCTACGGGCGTTTTACAACATCAACCAGATCCGGGTTCAAGACAAGAAACTGTTCTGGAAGCTCAACACCGGAATGGTGGGTCTGAAGCTCAGCTACGCGATCAACAACAGTAAGGGTGAGCAGATAGTTCCCCAGGGCAAGAAAATCACCAATTCGGTCTTCCGGGACATGACCAAGCAGGGTGTCGTCGAAGCCGAGGTTGCGCCGAACGACGTGCAGGGCGCCTTCGTCGCCGCTGACGTAGTCGATATGTCCACGGGTGAAGTGCTGATCGAAGCCAATCACGAGCTGACCGAGACCGGCTTTCAGAAACTGATGGAAGCGGGAATCGATAGCGTCGAGGTGTTCTTTCCGGAACGCGATGACGCGGGCAATGTCATTAGCGTCACCCTCAAAAAGGACCCGGTCAAGTCGCCGAACGACGCCCTTCTCGAAATCTACCGCAAACTTCGCCCGGGCGATCCTCCGACGCTCGACACCGCAACCCAGTTGTTCCACGGCATGTTCTTTGACCCGCGCAAGTATGATTTCTCGCGCGTTGGTCGGATGAAGTTCAATATCAAGCTGCACGATAGCGCCGATGCGACCTCGCTCGATAAGCGCGTCCTCGATCAGCAGGATTTCATCAACACCATTCAGTACCTTCTGAAGCTGCGCCGTGGTATCGGCGCGGTGGATGACATCGATCATCTCGGCAATCGCCGCGTACGCGCGGTCGGTGAGCTGCTTGAGAACCAGTTCCGGATCGGCTTGGTCCGCATGGAACGGGCGATCAAGGAAAAAATGTCGGTGTACCAGGAAATGTCGACGGCGATGCCGCACGATCTGGTGAACGCAAAGCCTGTCATGGCGGCCATCCGCGAGTTCTTCGGATCGAGCCAGTTGTCGCAGTTCATGGATCAAACGAACCCGTTGTCGGAGATCACTCACAAGCGCCGCCTGTCGGCCCTTGGACCGGGCGGCCTCTCGCGCGAACGCGCCGGATTCGAAGTCCGCGACGTTCACCCGACACACTATGGTCGTATCTGCCCGATCGAAACGCCGGAAGGTCCAAACATCGGTCTGATCTCTTCGCTGTCCTGCTTTGCCCGCATCAACGACTACGGATTTATCGAGAGCCCGTACCGTCGCGTCGTCAACGGCAGGGTGGTCGATGAAATCCGGATTCTCAATCCCGGCGACACCGACTATAAAGTCAACCAGGTGATGCTGCAACAGGAAGTCGAGGTGGCGAACGCTAAGGTTGCCGCAAGCAAACAGCCGGCCGAGTTTGAAGCACACTCGGACTACCTCTCTGCCTGGGAAGAAGACAAGTACATCGTCGCTCAGGCCAATGTTGGTCTCGACGCGGAAGGCAACATCATTCACGACCTCGTCAACGCGCGGCAGGCGGGCAACTTCGTGCTCAAGCACCGCGATGAAATCGAGTACATGGACGTTAGTCCGAAACAGCTCGTCTCCGTGGCTGCGAGTTTGATCCCGTTCCTTGAGAACGACGACGCAAACCGCGCGCTTATGGGATCGAACATGCAGCGCCAGGCCGTTCCCCTTCTCCGAGCAGATGCTCCTTACGTGGGCACGGGCATGGAGCGCGTCACCGCGCGTGATTCGGGAGCCGTTGTCATTTGTAAGCGTTCCGGTGTTGTCGATTCGGTCGACTCAGAGCGCATCATCGTTCGTGTCGAAGGTGGCGCGGCGCATGAGGGTCAGATGTCGCGTGAAGTCGGCGCGGATATCTACCAGATGACCAAATTCAAGCGGTCCAACCAGAACACCTGTATCACGCAGAAGCCGATTGTCAATGTCGGCCAGCGCGTGAAGAAGGGTGATGTTCTTGCCGACGGTCCTTGCACCGATAAGGGTGAACTGGCGCTCGGCCGCAACGTATTGGTCGCGTTCATGCCTTGGCGTGGGTACAACTTCGAGGACGCGATTGTCGTTTCCGAGAAGCTGGTGAAAGAGGACTACTATACTTCGATTCATATCGAAGAGTTCGAAATCGAAGCCCGCGACACCAAGCTTGGTCCCGAAGAGATCACGCGCGATATTCCGAATATTGCCGAGACCTTCCTCCGCAACCTCGACGAAAGCGGGATTATCCGGATCGGCGCCACGGTAAAGCCGGGTGACATTCTGGTCGGCAAGGTCACGCCGAAAGGCGAGACGCAGCTCACACCGGAAGAAAAGCTCCTCCGAGCGATCTTCGGCGAAAAGGCCGGCGACGTAAAGGACGCTTCGCTATATTGCCCCCCTGGAATCGAAGGTACGGTTGTCGATTGCAAAGTCTTCTCTCGCAAGGGAGCCGAGCTCGACGAACGTTCGAAATCGATCCAGACGACGCAGGAAGAGCGGATGCACCGCAACCTCGAGGATGAGAAGCGAATCCTCAATGACGAGCGGGCAAAGCGGCTGGGCAACCTTCTCGAAAGCCGGGAGGTTCTCGCTGACCTGCACGACGAAAAGACCAATAAGAAGCTGATCTCGAAGGGCGTGATTCTTACGCGCGACGTGATCGAGAAAATGCGCGCCCGCGACTTGAAGCGTCTCCGCTTCAAGGACAAAGACACGCGCATGAACGAGCAGATCGACGAGATCGAGGAGATGACATCGCGTCAGATTGCGGTGCTCGAGAAGATCACGGACGAAAAGATCGCCAAGCTGCGTAAGGGGGATGAGTTGCCTCCTGGCGTCATCAAGCTCGTCAAGTGCTACATCGCAATGAAGCGTAAGCTTTCGGTCGGCGACAAGATGGCCGGCCGCCACGGAAACAAGGGTGTTATCGCGCGCATTGTTCCCGAAGAGGACATGCCGTATCTGCCCGATGGAACTCCGGTCGAAATCGTGCTCAACCCGCTCGGCGTTCCGTCTCGTATGAACGTCGGTCAGATCCTTGAAACGCACCTTGGATGGGCCGCGGCGAAGCTGGGCCTTCACTTTGCGACTCCCGTATTCGACGGCGCAACCGAAGCCAATATCAAAGAGCAGCTTGCCAAGGCTGAGCTTCCAAGCTCAGGTAAGATCAAGCTGCATGACGGTATGACCGGCATCCCGTTCGAGCAGCCGGTGACGGTCGGCATGATCTACATGCTGAAGCTGTCGCACCTGGTCGACGATAAGATCCACGCCCGCTCCATCGGGCCGTACTCGCTCATCACGCAGCAGCCTCTGGGCGGCAAGGCCCAGTTCGGTGGCCAGCGCTTCGGAGAAATGGAAGTCTGGGCGCTCGAAGCATACGGCGCGGCTTATGTTCTCCAGGAGTTGCTGACCGCAAAGTCCGATGACGTCTATGGCCGCGCCAAGATTTATGAGGCAATCGTCAAGGGCGAAGCGGCAGCCGAGCCTGGCGTGCCCGAGTCGTTCAACGTGCTGATCCGCGAACTTCAATCGCTCTGCCTTGACGTCGAGTTGATGAAGAAGCCGCGGGACGTCATGGATACGGCCTTGGCAGCGGACTAATAGGAAAATGTCGGAGCAGCAGCTTTATTTGTCGATAGGGATCCCGTCAACGGTTGCGTTGGTCGGGATCCTTGTCAACATCGGCTACTTCGTGATAATCAACACGCGGATACAAGCCCTCGAGACGCGACTCGATTCGCGAATCAATTCGATAGAGAACCGCTTAGAAAGCAAGATGAGTTCACTCGAGGGCAAGTTTGATTTGCTGGTGGGAAAGGTGGTTGATATCGACAACCGTCTTACCCGGGTTGAAGAGCAATTAAAGCACCTGCATTAGCAGACAGGAAGGTTTATATGTACCGATCTTCTCCATACGACCGAGCGAACTTGATCGCCGACTTCGATTCGATTCGGATCAGTCTGGCTTCCCCCGAGAAAATCCGTAGCTGGTCACACGGTGAAGTAACTAAACCCGAAACGATTAACTATCGGACTTTCAAACCGGAGCGGGATGGCCTTTTCTGCGCCCGCATCTTCGGTCCGATCGCCGACTGGGAGTGCTTATGCGGCAAGTACAAACGCATGAAGCACCGCGGCGTAATCTGCGACAAGTGCGGAGTCGAAGTTACGTTATCCCGTGTCCGCCGCGAACGTCTCGGACACATTGAACTCGCCAGCCCGTGTTCTCACGTCTGGTTCTTCAAGGGTCTGCCGAGCCGCATTGGCTATCTGCTCGATATCACACTACGTGAACTCGAGCGTGTCCTGTATTTCGAAGCGTATGTGATCCTCGAAGCTGCCGAAGACACTGATCTCAAAGTTGGTGAAGTTATCAGCGATGAACGGAAACGTGGTCTCGACCAGGATCCTGCGGCGGCCGGCAAGTTCGTTGCCATGATGGGCGCCGAGGGCATCAAGGAACTCCTGCGCAAAGTGGATGTCGAAGCTCTCTCGGTCGAGATGCGCGACAAGATGAAGACCGAAACGTCTCAGCAAAAGAAGCTGAAGTTCGCCAAGCGTCTTCGTGTCGTCGAATCATTCCGTAAATCCGGCAACAAACCGGAGTGGATGATTCTCGATGTGCTTCCGGTCATCCCACCGGAATTGCGTCCGCTGGTACCGCTCGACGGCGGCCGCTTTGCCACCTCCGATCTCAACGATCTGTATCGCCGCGTCATCAACCGCAACAATCGTCTGAAGAAGTTGATGGAACTCCATGCGCCGGATGTCATTGTCCGGAACGAAAAGCGCATGCTTCAAGAAGCTGTTGACGCGTTGTTTGACAACGGCCGCCGCGGTCGTGTTCTGCGTGGCGCCAATAACCGTCCGCTGAAGTCACTGTCGGACACCTTGAAGGGCAAGCAGGGCCGCTTCCGTCAAAACCTCCTCGGCAAACGAGTCGACTACTCCGGCCGTTCGGTGATTGTCGTAGGTCCCGAGCTCAAGCTGCACCAGTGCGGTCTGCCGAAGAAGATGGCGCTCGAGTTGTTTAAGCCCTTCATTTATCATCGTCTTGAACAGCGCGGTCATTGCACCACCATCAAGCAAGCCAAGGAACTCGTTGAGCAGCAGGATCCGGTCGTTTGGGACATTCTCGAAGAGGTCATCAAGGACCATCCCATCCTTCTCAATCGCGCTCCAACGCTGCACCGCCTCGGCATTCAAGCCTTCGAGCCCGTGCTCGTCGAAGGCAAAGCAATCAAGCTGCACCCGCTAACGTGTACAGCCTTCAACGCGGACTTTGACGGCGACCAAATGGCCGTTCACATACCGCTTTCTCCCGAAGCGCAGATCGAAGCATCGACGCTGATGCTTGCATCGAACAACATCCTCTCTCCTGCCCACGGATCGCCCATCGCGGTTCCCACGCAGGACATGGTGCTCGGTCTCTATTACCTGACCAAAACGCGTCCTGGTTCGAGAGGTGAAGGCCGGACTTTCGCGTCGATTGACGACGTATTGATCGCTCTCGAAATGGGCGAGGTCGAAACGTTGACGCCGATTAAGCTGCGCTACACCGGAAAAGTCATCGATCTCACCAAGGCGTTCGACAGCCAGAACGTCAACCGCACTGAACCGGTCGAGTACGTCAAGCAATACATGGACACCACCGTAGGGCGCGTGATCCTGAACGATGTTCTACCCGACGAAATGCCCTTCCTCAACGGTTTGTTGAAGAAGAAGGGTCTCGCCCAGATGGTGCAGTATTGCTATCTGAAGCTCGGCCTGCAAACAACGGTTCAAATGCTCGATCGCGTGAAGGAACTCGGCTTCCTCTATGCGACTCGCGCGGGTATCTCAATCGGCATTGACGACATGGTCGTTCCTGAGTTGAAGAAGGATCTGGTGAGCGACGCCGAAAAGCAGGTCATCGAAGTCCAGAATCAATATCAGGAAGGCGCCATCACTCAGGGTGAGCGCTACAACAAGATCATCGAAATCTGGTCGAAGGTCACCGAGCGTGTTTCGGAAGAAATGTTCAAATCGATGGAAGAGGACGACCGCACCGGGCGCTACCTCAACCCGATTTACATCATGGCCGACTCCGGCGCTCGTGGATCGAAGCAACAGATCCGTCAGCTTTCCGGTATGCGCGGACTCATGGCCAAGCCGTCGGGCGAGATCATTGAAACTCCGATTACGGCGAACTTCCGTGAAGGCCTGAACGTGTTGCAGTACTTCATCTCAACGCACGGCGCCCGTAAGGGTCTCGCCGATACGGCCTTGAAGACGGCAGACTCGGGGTACCTGACGCGTCGTCTCTGCGACGTGGCGCAGGACGTGATCATTCATGAGAACGATTGCGGAACCGGCGAAGGCATTTACGTCGAGCCCATCATCGAATCGGGCGAAATCATCGAGCCATTGCGTGACCGTATTGTCGGCCGCATCCCGCTTGAGGATCAGCGCGACTACGAGGGCAACGTAATCGTAGCAGTGAACCAGGAGATCACGGAAGATCTCGCCAGCCAGATCGAAGCGGCCGGTATCGAACGTGTTCGTATTCGCTCGGTTCTCACCTGCGAATCGAAGCGCGGTGTCTGCCAGCTTTGCTACGGACGTAACCTCGCCACAGGCCGTTTGGTCGAGCGCGGTGAAGCGGTCGGTATCATCTCGGCTCAGTCGATCGGTGAACCCGGCACGCAGCTCACGATGCGTACCTTCCACATCGGTGGCGCGGCGACCGGCTCCTCGGAACAATCCAAGCAGGACGCGAAGTCAGACGGTTTCGCGCGTTACCTGAACATCAATACCGTTCGCAATGCGAAGGGCGAATTGATTGCCATGAACCGCAACGGCATCCTTGCTCTCGTTGACGACAAGGGCCGCGAAAAGGAACGATATCAGGTCGTTTACGGCGCGAAGATCCTGGTGGAAGACGGCGCTCCGGTCAAAGAGAACATGGACCTGCTCGAATGGGATCCGTACACGTTCTCGATTTTGACGGAAATCAGCGCTGTCGTTCACTTCAAGGACTTGACCGAAGGCGTCACGATGGCCGAACAAGTCGACGAAATCTCGGGCAACATGCAGCTTGTTGTGACCGACTCGCCGGACGAAAAGCGCGTACCGACCATCATCGTCCGTCCTCTCGGGGGCACCAAGCATGACGAGAAGCGCTACCTCATGCCGACCCACGCCCATTTGATGGTTCGTGACGGGGAAGAGGTACACGCCGGTGACGTGCTCGCGAAAATCCCGCGCGCAACCACGAAGACCAAGGACATCACCGGCGGTCTGCCGCGTGTCGTCGAGCTGTTCGAGGCGCGCAAGCCTCGGGAGCGCGCGGCGATCGCGGAGATCAACGGCGTAATCAAGTACGGCGAAATCGCAAAGGGTCAGCGCAAGGTGTACATCATCAGCGACGATGGTGAGCAGCGCGAATACTCGATCCCACGCGGTGTGCACATCAACGTTCAGGAAGGCGAGCGAGTTCGCGCGGGCGATCCTTTGATGGATGGTCCCCGCGATCCGCACGACATCCTGCACGTGCTCGGCGAGAACGAATTGCAGAAGTACATGGTAAATGAAATTCAGGAAGTTTACCGTCTGCAGGGCGTCAACATCAACGACAAGCACCTAGAAGTCATCGTTCGTCAGATGATGCGCTGGGTGAAGGTCGAAGACATTGGCGACACCGAGTTCCTGCCGGAAGAAGTGGTCGATCGGTTCAAGTTCCGCGAAGAGAACAATCGTGTTCTTGAAGCGGGCGGCGCTCCGGCGACCGGCAAACCTGTATTGCTCGGCATCACGAAGGCGTCACTCTCGACCGATTCGTTCATCTCAGCGGCGTCGTTCCAGGAAACCACTCGCGTACTCACCGAAGCCGCAATCAACGGCAAGGTCGATTACCTCCGTGGTCTCAAGGAAAACGTCATCATGGGCCGCCTGATCCCGGCCGGCACGGGCATGGATTACTACCGCCATGTCAAGATCGCTGGCGAGGATGTGGTGGAAGAAGAGCTCATCACCGACGATATCGCGCTGGTCGAAGGTATCCCCGGCTACGACGAGGATGCCCGAGTTCAGTACGCTGGCGGACTCAGCGAGGGCACGCCGGAAGAGCTGTCTGAGTAACCTGTAAAGCAACCCAAACGAAGGCCCGGGGCTTAAAGCTCCGGGCCTTTTTGTTTTAGCTTCAGAACAAGCGCAGTCCAGCCGAAACAAACTCCTGGAGCCCTTATCTGTCTGTCGTAGTTAGTACCGCCTCGTACCTTTGGCTTAAGCCCGTTGCGAATTGCCGCGGCTCGCGGTCGTCTCGTTCCTTCCCGAGGTCGATGCAGAAAGCCGGATCACTGTGAAGCTCAGTTCTCACGGACCGGGGACGTGCTTAGGATTCCGTCTGCCAGCCCCCGATCATTCGGCACCAAGTTGCCCCTTCCAAGTACGCGATCCAGACATTGGTCTAGGCGACAATCACTCGAAGTCCCGTCGCAATGCTTCAAAGTCAATTGAGAACTTGACCTTCCCTCGCAGAGATCTGATCTTCTGGAACGACTTGGCCGCCACCACGGATTCCAAGCCGCGGCAAATTGTGCGAGTGAGGCCCTCTCCAGTCGCTTCCATCGCGCGTTGAATCAGGTCATCGGGAAGCAACAGGGTGACTTTACGAAGATTGCCGGCGGCCATAACCGGCATTTTACCGTTATGGCAGCTATAGCGTCCTTAACTCAGCCTTGGCGTCACTAGCCCATTTCCGCAGTTGCCCACGACGATACGAGGGCGCTGTCTGCACCGCTTCGATCCCCTGCTGAAACGCCTGGCGAGCCTCAGCCGTCCGTCCTTTCTTCCTTAATGCCACGCCGTAGTAGAACAAGCCTTCAGGGTCATATGACCGATGGGTCGTATACCGCTCCAGCGGTGCAACCGCCTCCTGAACCAATCCAAGATCGAGCAGTACTGCCCCTAGGTCCCGCCAACCTTCCTGCCGGCCGACGCCGCTATCGGCCTTCAGCGCAAGTTCAATGTGGCGTCGCGCTTCCTCATGCTTTCCTTGTATCCGGAGGATGCGCCCGAGCTGCAATTGAGCGTCTGCCTCATCCGGATGAATCTCCACTGCACGGCGAAAGCTCGCTTCGGCCAACTCATACTGCCGCCTTTGCTGGTAGATCAGTCCAAGTTGATAGTGCGCGTCCGCATCGCGAGGATTCAGCATGGATGCTTCGAGTTGACGTCGAAAGTGCTGCCGCGAACTTGCCGTCGATCCGAGAGATCGAAGGTCCGGCGAATAGTAGCGGTACAAGATGAACAGCAACCATGGAGATAGGAGAATATAAGAGAAATTCCCAATAATCGGCCACGCCAGCAGGAATCCGAATGCTGCCGACCATCCCACGAGCGTGGCCAGGATTGCGACAGAGAGAGTCGTTCCAAGCGCCGTTCGCAGACAGAAAACAAATAGTACGACAAATGTCGCATGAGCGAGGAGTGCGACCACAGGCCAGAACAACGCCAACAACCCGAACGGAATGTATACCGCCGACCATGCAAGCAGCGCGCAAATCAACAACGAGACATACTCCCGCTGGAGAACGATCGTAATCGACCCCAAAGAATCTCTGACCGCCACGACGAGGATACTCACGATGGGTATTACTACAAAGGTGGCGACAAGACCCGAAATAGAAACAGGAGAGACAAAGGCCGGTAGGAATCGCCCTCCCGCAAACGACCACACCACGAAAGCGATCACAGCGCAAAGCATGGCAAACCCAAGTGAGCTTTTATCGATCGCGTCACTTGCGGCACGGCTAGGATTGGAATAGAAACGCGCAAGCAGCGCGAGTTTTTCGTTCATTCAGCAGGCGCCCTAAACTGAGAAGTATTCCAGATCGATCCAGTATTTCACGAGCCGCGCGCGATCTCTTCCGCGAGGGCCCGCTGTTGCACAGGACCATGCAACATCTGCGCCCGAACATCTGCCCCTTTGACAAGCTCCTAGCGGTTGTGCCATCGGGCGCCTCCGTGTTGGATATTGGCTGCGGAAGCGGAATCTTCCTGGGCCTGCTCGAATACTTCGGACGACGGATTCATGGATTTGGTTTTGATGCTTCGCAAGCTGCCATTGAGTGCGCCAAGACAATGGCCCGGTATCACCCGGACTTCAATCTTCGCTTTCAACATATCCATAAGGAAGATCCCTGGCCGCCCGGACAATTCGATGTCGTATCCATCATCGATGTTCTTCACCATATCCCCGTCGAGCATCAGGACGGAGCATTTCAAGCCGCTGCGGCGCGCGTCTCTCCCGGGGGCCTACTGCTGTATAAGGACATGAGCGACTCGCCCTGGTACCTTGCCGGCGCCAATCGCCTGCATGATTTGATCGTCGCTCGTGACTGGATTTACTATGTACCTGTAGCGCACATTGAAGGCTGGGCTAAGAGCCTTGATCTGCAGCTAGAGAATACTGAGTCGGTTCGCATGCTTTGGTATCAGCATGATCTGCGCGTGTTCCGGAAGCCCCGGAACTGATCCATGCGTATCCTGCCAGCGCTTCTTCCGGCGATCTATTTTGTGCTGCTGACGCTTGGCGCCGCCTTCACTCCTCTCTGGCTTGACGAACTGCACGAGTTGGTCGGGACCTATCGCAGGTCCGTAAGTGAACTGCTCTATTGGGCGCAATTCAGCCCGGGTGCAACACCCCTGAACTTCTTTGCGCAAAAGCTGAGTCTCGACGCGTTCGGATTCTCATCGCTAACCGTCCGCCTTCCCGCAATAGCCTTTGGGACTGCGTCACTTTGGATGTTTATCCGAATCGCGCGGGAACATACAAAGTCCCGATGGCTGCTGGCTGCGATCATCTTTGCGTTGCTGCCTCACGTCTTTCGCTACGGAGTCGAAGGTCGACCGTACTCACAAGGAATGTTCTTCGCCTTGGTCGCCTTCTGGTTTTGGACGCGACTCGAGCGTGAGCCGACAACTCGCGACGGAATCTACCTGGCGCTCGCGGTGTCAGCCTCCTTGTACTCACATGTCTATAGCGTGTTCGTAGCTTTTGGAGCCGCGCTGTGGAGTCTTCGGAATCGAAGATCCCGTACGGGGGTCATCCTCGCGACATTCGCTGGTTGTCTCTCCTACGTCCCGTGGTACTTCATGCAGAAAGCGATGCAGTCGATTGCCCCCGGAGCCGCGACGTACAGCGTGGATTGGGCTCACTTCTCGATCCTGGGATTCTTACGCGAGCTTGGCGGAGGTGGATATTTCTGTTCCGTACCGCTACTGATTTTGGCCGCCGTTGGGGTCACCAAAACAAGAGATCGGCGACTGCTCGCCCCGTGCCTCGCTTCCCTCATCGGTCCCTTGGCGGCTGACGCTGTAATGGGATACTACTTCGCTGGCAGGCAACTGATCTTTGCTCTCCCTTTCCTCGTCCTGCTAGCGATGCCGGGAGTCTCGCGCTCTCCGAAGTCAGCCTCAGCCTTGCTCCTAATTCCACTGCTGGCGGCGTCAATCAAGTACGACTTTCGACAAGCCACCGTTCCACGAGAAGATTGGCAGACGCCGGCGCAAAGGCTCTCATCTTCAGGCAGTTGCGTGTATGTCTGGTCACCGGATCAGTTACAGTACCTGCAAGTCTACGAGCCCTCGTTGAAGCAGTGCGATGTCAGTCAATCACCCAGTGAGATTCTCTATGTCACCACCCGATATAGCCCACCTACCGATCCTCCTAAAGGCTACCGAAAAGTGCAAAGCGAACGCGTTGGAATAGCGGAAATAGCGCTTTACCGACGCGATGATAATCTGAAGATATATGGGCTTTCCCGATTCTTTTTTCGCCAGTAAGTTCAACATCACTGAGCGTGATCTGGAGAGCTATCTCGCCGAAGCCCTCTCGAGCGGCGGAGATTATGCCGATCTCTACTTCGAATATGTGGCGACATGCGCGATTAGTATCGACGAATCAATCGTAAAAAGCGCCACGCAAGGCGTAACTCTGGGGGTTGGAGTAAGGGTAATTTCCGGGGAACGCACAGGTTACGCGTATTCCGACGATCTGGCTCCCGAGAAGATTCGCAAGGCGGCCAAGGTCGCAGCCTGTATCGCCAATGGACCCACGCAGGTCGATAAGACCGGCCTTTATGAGGGTCCCAAGCGTGATTTGTACCCGCTTCTGATAGCGCCCGGTGAGACGTCGCTCGCCGAACGGGTAGACCTCGTGAAACGCGCG
>DASQLD010000352.1:0-6705 GCA_035630195.1 Bryobacteraceae bacterium | reverse complement strand
AACAACAGCGCGATAGGTATCAGCATCGCCGCCTGAGCAAGAAACTGCGGGATCATCAGCAGCAGCGCCTTGTTATTGGTCACCGACATCATCCCAAGCTGCGTGATGACGAACGTGGCAATGAAAGCGGGAATGCCGAGCCCCAGGAAAAGGATCAGGTCGGTCCAGGACCAGAACGGCTCATCGGCGGCTTCGTCAATCAAGGCTCACACTCGATGAGCAGAGCCGCCAGGATCGGCAGCAGAATTTCATGGTGTCCCGTGATCGAATATCCTTTGCCACCGGATTGGGCGTGAGGCCGCTCCACTACGTTGACCTTCGGCCGGTAATGCTGCAGGAAATCAAAATTCACAGTCGTGAACTGGCCAAGAGGATAGCCGAGATTGCGAGCCACCGAGATGGCCTTCAGAAACACTTCCGGCATAACGACGGCTGAACCGAGATTGATGTAGACACCGCCATCATGAAGTCCCGTGACGATGTTGGCGAAGAGCCGGAAGTCGCGATGCGATGCCGACCCGATAGCATGGCCTTCTGCGTCCGGATGTGTATGTGGTGTATCGGTTCCGATCGCTACGTGCACAGTGACTGGCACACCAGCATTCCATGCTCCCAGAACGAGACTGTGCAAACCGAATTCCGGGTTGGCGATTCGCGAAAGATGCAGGCCAAGCGCTTCTCCCATACCCAATCCCGCGCTATCGCCATCAGCGATCGCAAGGTTCATCTCGCGACCCGTTTCTTCCGCCGATCCAAAACGGCCGTCGGGCAATACGGCCTCGACATCTTCGCTCGTCCAACCCGCTATTGCGATCTCGAAATCATGGATCGCCGCCGAGCCGTTCATTGCAAATGCAGTCGCATAACCGCGATTCATCAGATCGAGCAGAACGGGCGCCAATCCGCACTTAATGACATGGCCGCCGAGCCCCCAAATAATCTGCTTGCCGGCCGTGCGCGCATGGATCAAGGCTTCCGCCACAGAGCGCAGTGAATCCGACGCCAGCAAACGAGGCATGGCATCCAACACGCCGAGCACACCGCTTCCCTTTTGATACGTCTTGGCGAAATGTTCGATACGGACCTTGCCGCCGCGTTCGTAGATGGAAACTGTCTTCAATCCGCCGAAATCGAGCGGTTGGATCCGATATTTGCTCAAGCTACCTTCCCATTGCGCATGATCTTTTCGAGCGCGACTGCCGTATGGCTCCGGCGATTCCGAATGACCTGCTCGGGCGTTCCCGTGGCGACGATCTCGCCACCACCTTCACCGCCCTCAGGACCAAGATCGATGATCCAGTCGGCTGTCTTAATCACATCGAGTTGGTGCTCGATCACCAGGACCGTGTTGCCTTTCTCGACGAGTTGGTGCAGCACATCCAGCAGCCGCCGGATATCTTCAAAGTGCAAACCCGTTGTCGGCTCATCGAGTATGTAGAACGTTCTTCCGGTCTGTTTGCGGCTGAGTTCTTTTGCGAGCTTGATACGCTGTGCTTCGCCACCGGAGAGCGTCGTCGCCGACTGTCCTAGATGAATGTATCCAAGGCCGACGTCGTATAAAGTGCGAACCTTGGCCTGGATCTGCGGCAGGTTCTCAAGTACGGAGATCGCTTCCTCTACCGTCGCGCCGAGCAGGTCCGCGATGGAGTAATTCTTATACTTCACCTGCAACGTCTCGGAGTTGTATCGCTTGCCGCGGCAAACGTCGCACGTGACATATACGTCGGGCAGAAAGTTCATCTCAATGCGCTTCATGCCATCTCCCTGGCACGCCTCGCATCGGCCTCCCTTGACGTTGAAACTGAATCGACCCGCCTTGTACCCGCGTTCCCGCGATTCCGGAAGCATGGCGTAGAGATCGCGAATCGGCGTGAAGACCCCTGTGTATGTGGCGGGATTCGATCGCGGCGTCCGCCCGATCGGCGCCTGATCGATCTCGATCACTTTGTCGATGTGCTCCAGACCGATGATCTGGTCATGAAGCCCTGGCTTGGCGCGCGAGTTGTATACATGCTGAGCCAGCGCTCGATAAAGGATGTCGTTTACGAGAGTCGACTTACCGCTGCCTGAAACACCGGTGACTACAATAAATCTGCCTAGCGGAAACTCGACGTCGATGTTCTTGAGGTTGTGCTCGCGCGCTCCCTTGACCATGATCGCTTCCTTGTTTCCGGACCGTCGCCGTTTAGGAGCTTCGATCTTCAAGGCCCCGGAAAGGTATTGTCCGGTCAAGGATCCGGGCTGATTCTGAATCTGCTCAGGGGTTCCTGCTCCGACTAGTCCACCTCCCAGCCTGCCGGCGCCAGGCCCGAGATCGATCACGTGATCCGCCTGCCGGATTGTATCGGCATCGTGCTCGACCACGAGCACTGTGTTCCCGAGATCCCGCAACCTGCTCAAAGTGGCCAGTAAACGATCGTTATCCCGTGGGTGCAGACCGATCGACGGCTCATCGAGCACGTAGAGAACTCCGCGTAATTTCGACCCGATCTGCGTCGCAAGCCGTATGCGCTGCGCTTCGCCACCAGAGAGCGTTGACGACCCACGGCTCAAGCTCAGATAGTCCAACCCTACAGCGGTGAGATATTCGAGCCGATGCCGGATTTCATCGAGCACTCGGGCCGCAATTTGCGCTTCCCGCTCGGTAAGCTGCCAGGTACTGACGAGTTGCAAAGCCCTTTGAAGGGACATGCCCGTCAGCTCAGAAATCCCGAGTCCTTTGACGCGTACCGCCAGGCTTGTGGGTTTCAGCCGCTGTCCCGCGCACGCGGCGCATTCGATGGGTGACATGTATTCCATCAACCACTCACGACCGGCATCGCTGGAAGAGCGATAACGGTGTTCGAGCAGCTTCATGATGCCGCCGGGAAAGCCTGTTCCTCCGTTCACCAGAAGACCTTGCGTCTTCTTCGGTAGCTTTTCGAAAGGGACCGTCAAATCGATACCGAGACGCGCGGCCGCTTGGCTAATCGGCTCGAGCATTGAGATCGCCGAAGCGCCTACCCCCAAAGCTCCTTCAAGCAACGGCTTTGATGGGTCGTTAATCACTTTTCCTGAATCGAAGCTCCATGTGCTGCCAAGACCGACGCACGCGTCACACGCGCCGTAAGGGCTGTTGAAGGAGAACGATCTAGGTTCAAGCTGCGGAACGCTGCGGCCACAATTCGGACAAGCCAGCTTTTGGGAATAGAGCTTTTCCGCGCCATTCAAAATGGAGACAGTAACCAGCCCATCCGTCAGCTTCGTGGCTGTCTGAATGGAAGCCTCGAGCCGCTTCTCAATTCCGGGCTTGAGCACCAGTCGATCCACGACGACGTCGATGGTGTGGTTCTTTCGCTTGTCGAGCGCGATAATCTCCTCGTCGAGCGACCGCAACTCACCATCGATGCGCGCCTTCACAAAGCCTTGCTTTGCGAACCTTTCGAGCTCCTTCTTGTATTCGCCCTTCCGTCCACGAACAACCGGAGCCAGGATCATGACCCTTTCGTTCGTCAAGCCCATCACTTGCTGAAGGATTTGTTCCGTCGTTTGTCGGGCGATCTCAAAACCGCACTCCGGGCAGTGCGGAATACCGATGGACGAGTACAACAGACGGAGGTAATCGTAGATCTCCGTCACCGTGCCCACAGTGGATCGCGGGCTGCGGCTGGTGGTCTTCTGCTCGATGGAGATCGCGGGACTGAGGCCATCGATGGAATCGACGTCGGGCCGCTCCATTTGATCGAGGAACTGGCGTGCGTATGGTGACAAGGTCTCAACATAGCGGCGCTGTCCTTCCGCGTAAATCGTGTCGAAGGCGAGCGACGATTTACCGGATCCGCTAAGCCCCGTTATGACGGTAAAGGTATTGCGCGGGATCTCGACGTCAATGTTCTTAAGGTTGTGCTGACGTGCGCCATGCACGCTGATGCGGGTGAGCATGGGGGAAGATCACTTGCCGGAATCAGAACGATTTTCCATTGTCGCAGATGGCTTGCCGCCAGCCGCTGTTCGTGCATCTTCGAATTTGCCTTTGGCCCATTCGAGAAGCCGCCTGATGGCCGGGGAATGATCCGCAAGAATGACAAGGCCGGGAATAATGAAGATCCAACCAGGCATGATCGGCATGATGAGGCCTACCAAGCCTATGAGGATGAGGCCAACTCCGCCTGCAATGCGAAGAATCTTCTTCAGAAGGCTACCCTCATTTGCGTCATTAACGGCTTTCGAAAATTTTTATTTGCCTTTATTTTCAACACAAACACTTGGTTAGACGCTCTTTGCCGCCATTCAGGTTCGACAATTGGATTGAGATGAAAACTACACAACAACTTGAGAAGATCTATCGCGTTTGGTCCGCCAGCGTGGAGGACAAGATTGCTGTACGCATCCAGTATTCGGTTGTCGAAGAAGGCCCAACGACTCTGGTCGTCCTTGGCGCGCGCGCGAAGAATGGCTATAGTCACTGCTTACGCTGACGCAGTGGAATCTCAATTGTTAATGACGAGTTCGATGCTGGCGCTGCCTTCGCCTCGTTCGCCGCTCGAAAACTGCGGCTAGCGGATGTCAGATCGGCGCCTAGAACCGCAAATCCAAGTACCAGTTTATCGGAGGCGGGCGTGACCCTGATCCCACCGTCTGCCGGCAGTGTGGTCGTTTCGTTGGCGCGCACGGGCGAAGACACTGTCGTCCGACCGGCGGCAGAGATTGCCACCGCGCCGGCACGTGACGACGTAACGCGAACGCGCATGACATCCCCGGTCTGAAACTCGTGGTTGTTGGGCACGGGTTGGAACTCGCCGTTGGCTGATTGAAGCAGGAGTTCGTATCGTACCGGCAAGGAGGGAGCGATCTCCGCCTGCTTTACGGGAGGCGCTGCATCGGCAAGTTGCATCTGTCGTCCTGACATCAGAGCTTCTGGTTGCGGCGGTACCTGCGCATACTGCTCGGGCGGCGCCGCCGGCTTATTCGCTTCGCGCTTCTCGAGCTTAGGTTGGGGCTTGGGCGGCGCCGGCTTAGCTACTTCCTTGGCAGCGGGCGGAGAAGAATCTGCCGGAGTCCCTAGCGCAAGATTCTTGTGTCCTTCGGACTCGCGTACCTCGGCGATTTGCGTCGGCTGCGGACGTACGTGACGAACCTCCTGAAAGCCGATCGCCATGAGCAGAATCGCTCCGAGTGTGACCAGGACTTTGGATTTGGGCCGCTCAAACCACTCACGCAACGCCGCAGTAACACTGAAGCGTGGCTCTTCGGTAGCGCGCAGCAATTGGGCACGAATCGCGCTGTCGTCGAGCAAGTTCTTCAACGCATGCTCATCGGAAAGCGCCGCGAAGAGCTCATTGTCCTGGAGCGCTGCCTCAAACAGAACTTGTTTCTCATTGGGCGAGAGTGTACCGGTCGCGTATCCGCCAAGCAACTTGCGAACGTCGTCGGTCATACGGTCCACTTCCCTCCCATTAGATCCAAGAGCTGCTTCCGGCAGCGAGCATCCCAGGTGTACACAGTGTTGATGGATGCCGCGCCAAAGTGCTCTTGAATTTCGGCGAAACTCCTTCCCAATAGTTTGAGCCGAAACAACTCCCGGCACCGCTCGCCGAGCTTCTGCACGGCAGCGGTTAACCGTTCGACACTCTGTTGACGCGCCGCTTGGTCTTCGGGACTCAGAGACGGCGATGGTAATTGCAACTCGTCTATCGCTGCCTTGCTCGATTCGCCATGTCGTAAGGATTTTCGCCTCGCCCCAGCCATCTTAAATCGAACAATCTGAAGGCTTAATGGCAGCAAGTCACCTAGTTCGAGGACATGCCCGTACTTCTCCTCGATAACAATCAAGACGTCTTGCGCGAGATCCTCCGCAATATCCCTCCCCATACGAGATGCCGCAAACGCGACGATCCTTTCACGGAGCCGCGCCAGGATTTCATCCCGCGTCATGATGGGATCATCTGGGAAAGCCGGCGGAAGACAACTTCGGGAAAAGCCGGAGCGCGTTCTTGTAGTACACCTTCTTCAATACTTCATCCGGCAAGTCGAGCCCGTACAGCTTCCACAGCCCGTGATACTTGCGGATGTTGTCGATCCAGTCGTCGTCGCTCTCCAGAAGCCGAAAATAGAACGGGTATTCGCTGATGTTGTAGGTGTCTTTGCCGAACAGAATGCGGTCCTGATACTTGATAAAGAAGCGTTTGGCGGTCCGCGGCTGCCGGCCAAGTTCCCCGAGGATTGCCGCGATCTCCACGTTCAGGTTGGGCATCCGATCCAGCATCTCGCCGAGCTTCTGTAGATCGTGGGACAGCCAGCCCATGTGAGCCGCGATAAAGATCGTTTTCGGATGCTTGGCGAACAGACTGTGCTGCTCTCCGATGACCTGCTCCCAGGTCAGTCCTGTGCCGGCCTCACCACGATTCGGCCGAAGCCTTAGCTCAAGCCATCGCTCGTTGTATTTGTCCATGGGATCGTACAGCGGCTTCGGGTCGGCGGTGTGGATCATGACAGGAATCTTGTACTTGGCGCACACGTCCCACACCGGATCGAGGCGCGGATCGTCGACCGGAACACGTTTGCCGTTCACGTCCTTCTGCTGCATTCCGAAGTCCTTCCACGCTTTTACACCGATCGCCCCTTCCTTGATGTCCTGTTCGAGCTGCGCTGCAGCTCGCTGCCCATAGTCCGGTGATCCGATGCCGTTCATGTCGATGTTCGTCATGCTGGCGAATCGGGCCGCTT